>NZ_JWLH01000010.1:0-484691 GCF_000813925.1 Leisingera sp. ANG-S5
CGGCGCGGGCGCTTCGCTTCCCACCCCGCCGGGCCGGGCGCTGCCCTAAAGGGCCCCGCAACTGAAGCCGAGTAGTAGAAGGCCAAAGCACCCGTTGCGCACCCACCGTACGCACCGCCTACGGGGTTTTAACCCGGCAGTGGCAGTATCATCCCCGGTCATGATCACCCGCCGGGCCTGACACCCCCGGCACCTGGAACAGGGCTCCGGTCTGGCACCCGGAGCGCGCAGACGCGTTTTCGCATGGGGGAAACCCCATCCCATCTCCACCCCGGCGGCGCCGCCACCCTTTAACGGACGGCCAGCAGCGGAACGGAAACAGAGACAGAGACCGATGGCAAGACACGCAACCGGCAGGGCAGGGGCCTTGGCGGGTGTGCGGCGCGCTGTACTTTTCTATTGAGATATCGTTGATTGACTTCAATAGACGAGTTTTTTCAGTGAGTTGTTTTGCAGCTAGAAGAGCGTTCAATGGATTTTGTGAAGAGGATACTATGGGGATCTTTGACGAGCGGGACTACCTAAATGCGAGAGTTTTCGAATTGGAAGAAATCGTACATGGGCGTTCCGCAAACTTTCTGACGCTTTGCAAGATTTTCGACGAGGTTTTCCATTATCGCAAACTGACTCCAAGGGTTAGTTTGCTTCTGTCTTTGGTCAAAGAGGAGATGTGGCGTGTAGCGTCGCAAACTGAAGTTAGTGCCAGCCCGGAAATTCTTGAGGCAACTTCAAAGTTTGAACCAAAATTCAGCGTTTCGCGAGAAAACGTTGTCCAGATCAACGATGTCGTACACTTTCCAGTAGGCCTTAATGTTCAAATACATAGTGGAAATGTTGAGCCACTGCCTGGCCTTAGAAGTTACACAACAAAAGAAAAAATTGCGGAGAGGATATTGGGTAAAATCTTGGGAGAGGTCGTTGTTTTTCTGAACGGAAGACGGAGCGAAATCGCGGCGATAACCAAGTTTGGGTCTCCTGAATACTATGATCTGCGAAGAACATCCGGTCTAGAGTAGAGAGGGCTTAGTCCCCTTGATCCCATCCCCCAACCCGTCTATAGGCACCCGGTGGCGTTCCGCGCCACGGAATCACCAATCAAGAAACGCCGTGTTTGGCCCATCACGCTTCGGGGGCCACATCCGGCAAGGAGAAGCGACATGAAACTTCACGAACTGCGCGACAATGCAGGCGCCGCCAAGAAACGCACCCGTGTGGCCCGTGGCCCGGGTTCCGGCAAAGGCAAAATGGGCGGCCGCGGCATCAAAGGCCAGAAATCCCGTTCGGGCGTCTCGATCAACGGCTACGAAGGCGGTCAGATGCCCTTGTACCAGCGTCTGCCCAAGCGCGGCTTCAACAAGCCGAACCGCAAGGCATACGCTGTTGTGAACCTGGGCCTGATCCAGAAGTTCATCGACGCAGGCAAGCTGGACGCAGCCTCCATCACCGAGGATTCGCTGGTTGCCTCCGGCCTGGTCCGCCGCAAACTGGACGGCGTCCGCATCCTGGCCAAAGGCGAAATCACTGCCAAAGCAACCATCGCAGTCACCGGCGCATCCGCTGCAGCTGTTGACGCTGTTGCAAAAGCTGGCGGCACTCTGACTGTGGCAGCCCCCGCCGCCGCAGAGTAACGGCTTGTGAGCGGCGCCAATGCCGCTTACATAGTCTCCGAGTTTTCCTAGAACGCCGCCCGAGCCGGAAAACGGTTCCGGGCGGCGTTTCGCTAAAGAAGAGACCTTTTCATGGTATCAGCAGCAGAACAAATGGCGGCAAACACCAGCTGGGCTGCCCTTGGCAAAGCTACGGATCTGCGCAACCGCATCCTGTTCACCATCGGCCTTTTGATCGTCTACCGCTTGGGCACCTTCATTCCGGTTCCCGGCATCGACGCAGCCGCCCTGCGCCAGTTCATGGAGCAGGCAGGCCAGGGCATCGGCGGCATGGTGTCGATGTTCACCGGCGGCGCACTTGGCCGCATGGGGATCTTTGCCCTCGGCATTATGCCTTATATCTCCGCCTCCATTATCGTTCAGCTTCTGACTTCGATGGTGCCCTCGCTTGAGCAGCTCAAGAAAGAGGGCGAGCAGGGCCGCAAGAAGATCAACCAGTACACCCGCTACGGCACCGTGGCGCTGGCGACCGCACAGGCCTATGGCCTCGCCGTGTCGCTGGAACAAGGCGATCTGGCGACCGATCCGGGCATGTATTTCCGCATGGCCTGCATGATCACCCTGGTTGGCGGCACCATGTTCCTGATGTGGCTGGGCGAGCAGATCACCCAGCGCGGCATCGGCAACGGCATCTCGCTGATCATCTTCGTCGGCATTATCGCCGAGGTTCCGGCAGCAATTGCCCAGTTCTTTGCCTCCGGCCGCTCCGGCGCGATCAGCCCGGCGGTGATCATCGGCGTGATCCTGATGGTGATCGCGGTGATCATGTTCGTGGTGTTCATGGAGCGCGCGCTGCGCAAGATCCACATCCAGTACCCGCGCCGCCAGGTCGGCATGAAGGTCTATGACGGCGGCTCCTCGCATCTGCCGGTCAAGGTGAACCCGGCGGGCGTGATCCCGGCGATCTTCGCCTCCTCGCTGCTGCTGCTGCCGACCACCATTTCGGCGTTCTCCTCGGGCGCGGCGACCGGCCCGGTGATGTCCTGGCTGCTCGCGAACTTCGGCCCCGGCCAGCCGCTGTACCTGTTGTTCTTCGTCGCGATGATCGTGTTCTTTGCCTATTTCTACACCTTCAACGTCTCCTTCAAACCGGAAGACGTGGCGAACAACCTGAAGAACCAGAACGGCTTTGTCCCCGGTGTCCGCCCCGGCAAGAAGACCGCTGAATACATCGAATACGTGGTCAACCGCATCCTGGTTCTGGGCTCCGGCTACCTGGCCCTGGTCTGCCTCCTGCCGGAGGTCCTCCGCGGCCAATTCGCCATCCCTGTATATTTTGGCGGCACGTCCGTTCTGATTGTGGTATCCGTCACCATGGACACCATTCAGCAGGTGCAAAGCCACCTCCTCGCGCATCAGTATGAGGGCCTTATCGAGAAGAGCCAGCTGCGCGGGCGCAACAAGAAACGGACAAAACGGGGACCCTCTCGCCGATGACCAATATTATTCTCCTTGGCCCGCCTGGTGCGGGCAAAGGTACGCAAGCGCGTTACCTGGTTGAATCCCGCGGCATGGTGCAGCTCAGCACCGGCGACATGCTGCGGGAGGCCCAGACCTCCGGCACCGAAATGGGCAAGAAAGTTGCCGCCATCATGGCCGAGGGCAAGCTGGTCACCGACCAGATCGTGATCGGCCTGATCCGCGAGAAGCTGCAGGGCGGCGCCGAAGGCGGCTTCATCTTCGACGGCTTCCCGCGCACCCTGGCCCAGGCCGATGCGCTGGCCAAGCTGCTCGATGAGATGGATCTCAAGCTCGACGCCGTGATCGAGATGCAGGTTGACGACGACGCGCTGGTCGCCCGCATCACCGGCCGCTCCACCTGCGGTGGCTGCGGCGAGGTCTACCACGACCAGACCAAACCCTGGCCGGCAGACGGTAAATGCGCCAACTGCGGCAGCGACAACGTGCAGCGCCGGGCGGACGACAATGAGGACAGCCTCAAGACCCGCCTGATGGAATACTACAAGAAGACCTCGCCGCTGATTGGCTACTATTACGCCAAGGGCAACCTCCAGCGCCTCGACGGCCTCGCCTCGATTGAGGAAGTCCGCAAGAGCATGGCCTGGATCATGGGCGAATAAGCCGCCCGTTTACCGGATCGAAGTGCCCCGTGCTGCAAAGCTGCGGGGCATTTTCATTTCCGGAGGCCCCGATGCCCGCACCCCGCCTGCAACTGCCCGCCACACTTGCCGCGATCATTGCCCTGTCCGGCCCGCTTCAGGCCGATCAGCTTTACCTGGATGACGCGGCTGCCTGCGACCGGGTGCTGATCAGCGAGAACGGCATTACGGATTATGCCAATGAGGGCGGGCTGATCCTGCATCAGAGCGGCTTCAGCTCGATGGAGTATTTCTGCAACTTCCAGCCTGCGCTCAGCCTGGAATGGGGCAGCTACCGGGTGAGCGACCACACCGGCCGCTGCGAGCTGCCGGGCCCGCAGTATTTCCCGCAGCTGTTCACGGTAGTTCTGGACCCGGAGGAGCCCGGCACCGTATCCATCTGGATGGGCGAGGCGGAACCCTTGCGCTTCTTCGCCTGCAGCAGCTGACAGGGCAGGGGGCAGCCCGCGGCGTTTTCGCAGATCACGGGTTGACCCCCGCGGCAATTCCACATAGGCAACCCCATCCCTTCTGGGAATGATTCCCGGCGGATGGATTCGTCTGTCTGCCTTACCACCTCGAAATGCTGGACCCTCTGGCCACACTGCCACGGTCAAGTGTTGTGAAAAAAGGTTCCGGCGTTACGGAACCGCAACGAAAAGGAAAGTGACACGTGGCACGTATTGCCGGCGTTAACATCCCGACTGCAAAGCGGGTTCCCATCGCCCTCACCTACATCACCGGTATCGGCAACACCTCGGCGAAAGCCATCTGTGAGGCTGTTGGCATCGACGCAACCCGTCGTGTGAACGAACTGTCCGACGCTGAAGTCCTGGCCGTGCGCGAGCACATCGACGCCAACTACACCGTCGAAGGCGACCTGCGCCGTGAAGTGACCATGAACATCAAACGCCTGATGGACCTGGGCTGCTACCGTGGCCTGCGCCACCGCCGCAACCTGCCGGTCCGCGGTCAGCGTACCCACACCAACGCCCGTACCCGCAAGGGCCCGGCCAAGCCGATCGCCGGCAAGAAGAAGTAAGGGGGGCTTGATCAATGGCACGCGATAAAACCCGCATTAAGCGTAAAGAGCGCAAGAACATCGCCTCCGGCGTTGCTCACGTGAACTCTTCGTTCAACAACACCAAGATCCTGATCTCCGACGTGCAGGGCAACGCGATCTCCTGGTCGTCCGCCGGCACCATGGGCTTCAAAGGCTCCCGGAAATCCACTCCTTACGCGGCTCAGATGGCTGCTGAGGACGCGGGCAAGAAAGCCCAGGAACACGGTGTGAAGACCCTGGAAGTCGAAGTTCAGGGCCCCGGCTCTGGCCGTGAATCGGCTCTGCGCGCACTGGCCGCTGTCGGCTTCAACATCACCTCGATCCGTGATGTGACCCCGATCGCACACAACGGCTGCCGCCCGCCGAAGCGCCGCCGCGTCTAATTCGAATTTTTTGCTGGGGCCCCGCTTGATTCGCAGGGCCCCAGTGCGTCATTTAAACCTCGGGCGTCCTTGGCCTTCCGGACATGGGGCAGGGACAGGAATGGAGGGAACGCATGATCCATAAGAACTGGGCAGAGCTGATCAAGCCGGCACAGCTGGAAGTGAAGCCGGGCAACGATCCTGCACGCCAGGCAACTGTCGTCGCAGAGCCGCTGGAACGCGGTTTCGGCCTGACCCTGGGCAACGCGCTGCGCCGCGTCCTGATGAGCTCGCTGCAAGGCGCGGCCATCACCAGCGTGCAGATTGATAACGTCCTGCACGAGTTTTCGTCCGTGGCCGGTGTCCGTGAAGACGTCACCGACATCATCCTGAACCTCAAGGGCGTGTCCCTGCGCATGGAAGTCGAAGGCCCCAAGCGCCTGTCGATCAATGCCAAGGGTCCGGCAGTTGTCACCGCAGGCGACATTGCTGAAACCGCAGGCATCGAGGTTCTGAACCGCGACCACGTGATCTGCCACCTGGACGACGGTGCCGATCTGTTCATGGAACTGACCGTGAACACCGGCAAAGGCTATGTCTCGGCAGACAAGAACAAGCCGGAAGACGCTCCGATCGGCCTGATCCCGATCGACGCGATCTACTCGCCGGTCAAGAAGGTCTCCTATGACGTTCAGCCGACCCGTGAGGGCCAGGTGCTGGACTATGACAAGCTGACCATGAAGGTGGAAACCGACGGCTCCATCTCCCCTGACGATGCCGTGGCTTATGCCGCCCGCATCCTGCAGGACCAGCTGTCGATCTTCGTCAACTTCGACGAGCCGGAATCGGCTGGCCGCCAGGACGAGGACGATGGTCTGGAGTTCAACCCGCTTCTCTTGAAGAAAGTGGACGAGCTGGAACTGTCTGTCCGTTCGGCAAACTGCCTGAAGAACGACAACATCGTCTACATCGGCGACCTGATCCAGAAGACCGAAGCCGAGATGCTGCGCACCCCGAACTTCGGCCGCAAGTCGCTGAACGAGATCAAAGAAGTGCTGTCGGGCATGGGCCTGCACCTTGGCATGGACGTCGAGGACTGGCCGCCGGACAACATCGAAGATCTGGCCAAGAAGTTCGAAGACAGCTTCTAAAGGTTTCGAGGAGGGCTCCGGCCCTCCTCTTCAATGCCCGGGTTTGCCGGGGACGACATGGGCACCCGCCCCAAGGTGAGCAGCAGACACGCATCCGCTGCCTGACAAAGCAAAACGCAAGATAAGGAATTGAAAAATGCGTCACGCACGTGGTTACCGCCGCCTGAACCGTACTCATGAGCACCGCAAGGCCCTGTTCTCCAACATGGCCGGCTCGCTGATCGAGCACGAGCAGATCAAGACCACCCTGCCCAAAGCAAAAGAACTGCGCCCGATCATTGAAAAACTGATCACTCTGGCGAAACGCGGCGACCTGCACGCCCGCCGTCAGGCAGCTTCCAAGCTGAAAGAGGACAAGGACGTCGCGAAACTGTTCGAGGTTCTGGGCCCGCGCTACAAGGACCGTCAGGGCGGCTATGTCCGTGTTCTGAAGGCCGGCTTCCGTTACGGCGACATGGCTCCGATGGCCATCATCGAGTTCGTCGACCGCGACGTTTCCGCCAAAGGTGCTGCCGACAAGGCCCGCCTGGAAGCAGAAGAAGCAGCTGCTGAAGCAGACGAATAAGACGCGCTGAACCTTCCGGGTTCACTGTCTGGCCCCCGCTCCATCCGGAGCGGGGGTTTTTCTTTACGCCACGGCACTTCCCGGGCGTTTAAGATTCACTTTTCAGGTGAAAGGGAATCGTAATTTTCTTCTGGCTTAACTCTGCCATCCGAAATTTCCGGGACAGATGTGATGGCAAACAAGAAGACATCCGCGGCCAGGCGGTTTTCACTGGCAAATCTCAGTACCAAGGTGAAAATCGTATCCGTTGCGCTGCTGCCGCTTCTTTTGGTGCTTGGGGTGGGGGTGCTTGCCGTCTTCAACCTGGGCCGGATGGATCAATCGGCCAAGGCCGTGGATCACACCCAGGAAATCCTGACCGGCTCGCAGACCCTGGCTGAGGCTGCCTCGCAGATGGAGGCAGGCCTGCGCGGCTACCTGCTGGCGGGCCGGGAGGAATATCTGGTCCCCTTTGAGGACGGTAAGGCGCAGGTCGCTGAAACCCTCGCCAGCCTGCGCACTCTGGCAGCAGGCGACGCAGAGATTCTTGCCACTCTGGACGAGGCGGAGCAGACACTGGCGGGCTGGCAGGAAAACGTGGCCGCCGGCGCCATCGCGCTGCGCCAGGAAATCGGCGACGCCATGACCATGAACGACATGGCCGCCGAGGTGAAGAAATCCAAGGGCCGGGTCTATTTCGAGCAGTTCCGCACCGAGATGACCAATGTCATCGAGGAGGAGGAAGTTGAGCTCAACAACCGCCGCAACACCTTCATGTCGCTAGTGAACGCGGGCATTGCCGATCCGGATTACCTGAACACCTCGCTTGAGGCGGTGGAGCAGACTCACAAGATCATCAGCCGGGCCAAGGACCTTCTGGCCGCCGCTGTAGACATGGAAACCGGTATGCGCGGCTTTCTTCTAGCGGGCGACCGGGAGTTTCTGGAACCCTATATGGAAGGAAACGGCCGCTTCAACGAGGTTCTGGCCGATCTCCGGCTGGCGCTGGCAGACAACCTGATGCAGGCAAACCGCCTGAACAAGGTGGCGGGGATCATTGACGAATGGCGCAATGAAGTTGTCGTGCCGATGCTGCAGCTGCGCCGGGTGATCGGCAGCGCCGCCACTATGGACGACATGGCTGATCTGGTCGCTGAGGGCCGCGGCAAGGAGTATTTTGACAGCTTCCGCGCGACTATGGAGACGCTGCAGGCCGCTGGCACCGCGGCCATGGCGGAACGCCGTGCCGCCAATGAGGAACTGGGCGCCCAGACCCGCACCATGATCCCCGCAGCCATCGGCGGCGCGATCCTGATCGGCGGCATCCTGGCACTTGTGATCGCCTCAGGCATCGCGTCGGGCATCCGCCGCATCGTCGTGTCGATGCGCGGCCTGGCAGAGGGCAACAACGCGGTTGAGATCCAGGGCCAGACCCGCGGCGATGAGGTCGGCGACATGGCCCGCGCGCTGGAGAAATTCCGCGACGAGCTGGTGCGGATGCAAGAGGCGGAAGCGCAAAAGGCAGAGAGCAAGGACGCCGAACTGGCGGGTGTCGTGCGCGAGCTGAGCGAACGTCTGTCGCGACTGGCGCATGGCGATCTCACCATCCGCATTGCCGAGGAATTCCCCGAGGAATACGAACAGTTGCGCGCCGATTTCAATGGTTCGGTCGACAATCTGAATGCAACTGTGCAGCAGGTGATCGAGGCCTCCACAAGCATCCGCAGCGGAGCGGCCGAGATCAGCCAGGCCTCTGACGACCTGTCGCACCGGACCGAAAGCCAGGCGGCGACTTTGGAAGAAACTGCCGCTGCCATAGATGAGCTGACAGCATCGGTGAAATCGGCAGCCGAGGGCGCCCGCAACGTGGAAAACACCGTGCGCGAAGCCCGCCAGGAAGCCGAAACCAGCGGCGAGGTGGTGCAGGAGGCGGTTGCCGCCATGGGCGGGATCGAGGACAGCTCCAAGAAGATCAGTCAGATCATCGGCGTGATCGACGACATTTCCTTCCAGACCAACCTGCTGGCGCTGAATGCCGGAGTGGAGGCCGCCCGCGCAGGCGAAGCAGGCCGCGGCTTTGCGGTGGTTGCGTCCGAGGTGCGGGCGCTGGCGCAGCGATCCTCTGACGCGGCGATGGAAATCAAAACGCTGATCTCCGACAGCTCCCGCCAGGTGGATCAGGGCGTTGATCTGGTCGGCCGTGCAGGGCAGGCGCTGCAGTCCATCGTGGGCCGCGTCAGCCATATCTCGCAGCTGGTCTCCGAAATCGCCGAAGGCGCCGAGGAACAGTCCACCGGCCTGCATGAGATCAACACCGGCGTCACCCAGCTGGATCAGGTGACCCAGCAGAACGCCGCCATGGTGGAGGAGGCAACTGCCGCAGGCCACATGCTGAACAGCGACGCAATGAAGCTCGCCGATCTGGTGACGCGCTTCCAGGTGGACGGCAGCAGCGCTGCGCTTGCGGCGCCGGAAGCGCCCGCGGCGCAGCCCTCCGCCCATGGCGATGATGATTGGGGCGATGAGGATTGGGCGGCCGAGCCCAGCCCGGCGCCGGTTGCCGCCGCCGCCAGCGATGGCAATGCCGCCCGCGATCTGTGGCAGGACTTCTGACCGCTGCCGCCAGGAAAATGCCAAGGGCCCTCCCACGCGGGAGGGCCTTTTGCTGTGCTGCGGGCGCATTTCCGGGGTGACAGCCCCGCGAATCTCCGCTAGCGTCCGGCCCATGACCCGTAGCTATGCCGCATTCTGGTATTTCTTTTATCCGCGCCACATGGCGGACGGAGGGGTCAGCGCGTTCTGAAGACAGACAGGAAACGCACCAGGATACCACCAACCGCCCGCAGCCCGCAGGCGGTTTTTTTGTATCCGCCGCAGCGCCAAGGGCCACCCGCCAAGGAAGCTGAAACATGACACCCCAGACCGAAAACCTCCGCATTACCGGCATGCAGGAACTGATCTCTCCCGAAGACCTCGCCGCACAGCTGCCCACGACGGCTGAGGCCACCGATACCGTGCTGGCCAGCCGCACCGCCATTCAGGACGTGCTGCACGGCCGCGACGGCCGCGTCGTCGCCGTGGTCGGCCCCTGTTCCATCCACGACCCCAAGGCGGCAATGGAATACGCCGAACGTCTGGCCCCGCTGCGCACGCGGCTGGCGGGTGAGCTGGAAATCGTGATGCGGGTCTACTTCGAGAAACCCCGCACCATCAGCGGCTGGAAGGGGCTGATCAACGATCCCGGTCTCGACAATTCCTTCCGCATCAACGAGGGGCTGGGGCTGGCGCGCCGCCTGTGCCTGGACATCAATGCCCTGGGCCTGCCGGTCGGGACAGAGTTCCTCGATACCGCGGTGCCGCAGTACATCTCCGACCTGGTGGCCTGGGCCGCCATTGGCGCCCGCACCACCGAAAGCCAGATCCACCGCGAGATGGCCTCCGGCCTCAGCTGCCCGGTCGGCTTCAAGAACGGCACCCGCGGCAATGTGCAAATCGCGGTGGACGCGGTGCGCTCGGCCGCCCATCCGCATCATTTCATGGCGCTGGCCAAATCGGGCCGCGCGGCGATTGCGGCCACCAGCGGCAACCCGGACTGCCACCTGATCCTGCGCGGCGGCGGCGGCACCAACTATGACGCGGCCTCGGTCGATGCGGCCTGCAAGCTGGCGGAAAAGGACGGCATTCGCGGCCATGTGATGATCGACGCCAGCCACGCCAACAGCGGCAAGGATCCCATGAAACAGCCCGCGGTGCTGCGCGATGTGGCGGCACAGATCGCAGGCGGCGACAGCCGCATCACCGGCGTGATGGTGGAAAGCCATCTGGTGGCGGGCCGCCAGGATCTGGGCAAGGGGGAACTGACCTACGGCCAGTCGATCACCGACGGCTGCCTCGGCTGGGAAGACACCGTGGCCGCGCTGGAGCATCTGGCGGATGCAGTTGCCAAACGGCGCACCGCCGCGCAGGCGGAGCTGGTCGATGGCTGAGGCCGGCGCCTTGAGGGCGCGCCTTCGGCAATGATTATTTAGTCAAAGAAGAAAGGCCTGCCTCTGTTTGCCGGCCTGCTTCTTTCTGGTTCCAAATACTCCAGGGTGAATTGGCCGCAAGGCCAAGAGGGGCAGCGCCCCTCCGCCCTCTGGGACGCTGCCGTCTTGCAATCCGGGCGCGCGCTCCGCATATCCTTCACGCAGCAACAAACGGGAGCCCCCATGATCCGCCCAGCCCTGACCGCCCTTGCCCTGTGTCTTGCCCTGCCTGCGCTGGCCTTGCCCGCGGCGGCTGAAACCAAGGTGCCGCAGTCCCAGGCGGAGATCGCATTGGGGTTTGCGCCGCTGGTTCAGGAAGCCTCGCCTGCGGTGGTCAACATCTATGCCAAGGTGGTGCGCCAGGTGCAGCAGCGCCGCCGCTCGCCGTTCATGAATGATCCGTTCTTCGATGATTTCTTCCGCGGCTTTGCCGAACCGCAGCCGCGGGTGGAGAACTCGCTGGGCTCCGGGGTGATCCTGTCAGCGGACGGTATCGTGGTTTCCAACTACCACGTCGTCGGCAGTGCCACCGAAATCCGCGTGGTGACCAACGACCGGCGCGAATACAATGCGCGGGTGATCCTGGGTGACAAGGCCAGCGACCTGGCGATCCTGCAGCTGGAAGAGGCCGCGGACCTGCCGCATCTGGACCTGCGCGACAGCGACGGGGTGCAGGTGGGCGAGCTGGCGCTGGCGATCGGCAACCCGTTCGGGGTGGGGCAGACCGTCAGCAGCGGCATTATCTCAGGGCTCGCGCGCACCGGCATGGGGGCGGGCGACGGCTTTGGCTACTACATCCAGACCGACGCGCCGATCAACCCGGGCAACTCCGGCGGCGCGCTGATCGACGTCAATGGCGACCTCATTGGCATCAACACCCGCATCCTGTCCCGCTCCGGCGGCTCCAACGGCATTGGCTTTGCCATTCCTGCCAACCTGGTCAAACAGTTTGTGGAGCAGGCGAAAACCGGCGCCGAGGAGTTCCAGCGCCCCTGGGCCGGCATGGCCGGGCAGCCGGTGGATGCGGACCTCGCCGCCTCGATGGGCATGGAGGTGCCGGAGGGCATGGTGGTTTCCGACCTGCACCGGGAAAGTCCGTTTGCCAAGGAAGGCTTCAAGGTGGGCGACGTGATCACCCATGTGGATGGAGAGGTGGTGAATTCGCCCTCCGAGATGGTGTTCCGGATGTCTGTCTCGGGCCTTGGCGGCACCGCTGAAATCACCCGCCTGCGCGGGGCGGAGCGCGACGTGGTCGCGGTGCCGATGATCACCGCGCCGGACCAGCCGCCCGCCAACCCGGTGCAGCTGGATGAAAAGACCGCGCTGCCCGGCCTGACGGTGGCGCAGATCAATCCCCAGGTGATTGCCCGCCTCGGCCTGCCGCTGTCGGCGGAGGGCGTGGTGGTCACCGATCCCGGCCCCTATGCGGGCCGCGGCGGGGTGCAGCCGGGCGATGCGCTCTTGGCGGTGAACGGCCAGGCGGTCACCGGCACCGAGGACGTCTATGCCATCCTCGCCAACAGCGGCCGCTGGATTCAGCTGGACCTGAACCGCCGCGGCCAGCGCGTCACCCTGCGGTTCCGCACCTGATGGCGGACCTGTTCGGCACCCCGGCGCCATCGGACGGCGAGGCACAGCAGGCCAGCAAGAACCGGCCGCTGGCAGACCGGCTGCGGCCGCAGTCGCTGGCGGATGTGATCGGCCAGGAACAGGTGCTGGGGCCGGAGGCGCCCTTGGGCGTGATGCTGGCCTCGGGCTCGCTCTCTTCGCTGATCTTTTGGGGGCCGCCGGGGGTGGGCAAGACCACCATCGCGCGGCTGCTGGCGCAGGAGACCGACCTGCATTTCGTGCAGATCTCGGCGATCTTCACCGGCGTGCCGGAGCTGCGCAAGGTGTTCGAAGCCGCCAAGATCCGCCGCCAGAACGGGCAGGGGACGCTGCTGTTCGTGGATGAGATCCACCGCTTCAACAAGGCCCAGCAGGACGGCTTCCTGCCGCATATGGAGGATGGAACCATCCTCCTGGTGGGGGCGACCACGGAAAACCCCTCGTTCGAGCTGAACGCCGCTGTGCTGAGCCGTTCGCAGGTGCTGGTGCTGGAACGGCTGTCGCTTGCCGATCTCGAACGCCTGACCCAGCGCGCCGAAAAGGAGCTGGGCCGGGCCCTGCCGCTGAGCGGGGATGCCCGCGACGCGCTGCATGAGATGGCGGATGGCGACGGGCGGGCGCTTTTGAACCTCATTGAACAGGTTGCCGCCTGGAAGGTGGAGGCACCGCTGGGGCGGGAGGCGCTGTCGGCGCGGCTGATGCGCCGGGCGGCCAAGTTCGACAAGTCCGGTGACGAGCATTACAACCTCATTTCCGCCCTGCACAAGTCGATCCGCGGCTCCGACGCGGATGCGGCGCTTTACTGGCTGGCGCGGATGCTGGAGGGCGGCGAGGACCCGCGGTTCCTGGCCCGGCGGCTGACGATGATGTCGACTGAGGACATCGGCATGGCCGACCCGCAGGCCAATACGGTTTGCCTCAATGCCTGGCAGACCTATGAGCGCCTTGGCAGCCCGGAGGGCGAGCTGGCGCTGGCCAACGCCGCCGTCTACCTGGCGCTGGCGCCGAAATCCAACGCCGTCTATGTGGGCATCAAGGCCGCCCGCCGGCTGGCCAAGCAGACCGGCAGCGCGCCGCCGCCCAAGCACATCCTGAACGCGCCGACCAAGCTGATGTCGGAGCAGGGCTATGGCGACGGCTATGCCTATGACCACGATGCGGAGGACGGGTTTTCCGGCCAGAATTACTTCCCCGACGGGGTGAAGCGGCCGGTGCTTTATCAGCCGGTGGAGCGCGGGTTTGAGCGCGAGCTGAAGCGGCGCACGGATTATTTCGCGAACCTCAGGCTGAAGCGAAACAAGTAAAGCGGCTTTGCCGGCAAAGCCGCGGCCTCCGGCGGGGGGTGAGTGATGTCCCGGAAACCGTCTGGGGGACGGTTTCAATCACGAACGGGCGGAGCCCTGGGAAAGATGAAAGGGCGGGAGCCTTTTGCTGGCAGCCCTGCGCGCTGTGCAATACGGGCAAAACTTGACATCCCTGCCTGTGCCGGCGACAGGACGGGGATGATTTCTTCGGTTTCCATGGTGGCCCTTGGCGGCGCAATCGGGGCGGTGTGCCGCTATCTGGCCGGGCTGGGCATCATCCGGCTGCTGGGGCATCACGATTTCCCGGTGGCGATCCTGACGGTGAATATCCTCGGATCCTTCCTGATGGGGATGTTCGTGGTGGCGGCGGCGCTGCGGGACCTGACCTGGCTGAGCCCGCTGGTGATGACCGGGCTGCTGGGCGGGTTCACCACCTTCTCGGCGTTCTCGCTGGAGACCGCCAACCTGATCGAGCGCGGCGCCTTCGGGCAGGCGGCGCTGTATGTAGCTTTGTCCGTGGGCCTGTCGGTCGGCGGATTGTTTCTCGGCCTGGTGGCCGCAAGAGGAGTGTTCGCATGAGCGGCGTTCAGATGATTACCGTCAGCGAAGACGACAGCGGCCAGCGCATCGACCGCTGGCTGCGGCGGCTGTTTCCGCATGTGAACCAGGGCCGCATCGAGAAGATGTGCCGCAAGGGCGAGCTGCGGCTGGACGGCGCCCGCGTCAAGGCCAATACCCGCGTCGAGGCGGGGCAGGTGGTGCGGGTGCCGCCGCTGGCGGACAGCGACCTGAAACCGGCCGCACCGCGCGAGATGAAGGTCTCGGATGCCGATGCCAAGATGATCCGCGATTGCGTGATCTACCGCGACGATGACGTGATCGTGCTGAACAAGCCCGCCGGGCTGGCGGTGCAGGGCGGCTCCGGCACCACCAAGCACGTGGACGGCTTGGCCGAGGCGCTGAAGTTCGGGCTGGAGGACAAGCCCAAGCTGGTGCACCGGATCGACAAGGACACCTCCGGCGTTCTGGTGCTGGCGCGCAACCGCAAGGCGGCGCAGGGGCTGACGGCCGCGTTCCGCCACAAGAACACCCGCAAGATTTACTGGGCCCTCGTGGCCGGCGTGCCAACGCCGTACCTGGGCGAGATCAAGAATGGCTTGGTCAAGGCGCCGGGGCATGGCAAATCCGGCGAGGGCGAGAAGATGATCAACGTGCATCCGCACGACATCGACGACACGCCCGGCGCCAAGCGGGCGCATACGCTTTATGCCACGCTCTACCGCGTTGCCAGCCGCGCCGCCTGGGTGGCGATGGAGCCGATCACCGGCCGTACCCACCAGCTGCGGGCGCATATGTCCGGCATGGGCCATCCCATCGCAGGCGACGGCAAATACGGCGGTTCGGGCCAGGAGAACCTGGGCGACGGCTGGGGCGCCTCGATTGGCGGGGTGATCTCCAAGAAGCTGCACCTGCACGCGCGCCGGATGGTGTTTGAGCACCCGGTCACGCACAAGCAGGTCTCGGTGGTAGCACCGCTGCCGGATCACATGAAGGAAAGCTGGGACACCTTCGGCTGGAGTGAGGACCTGGCGGCGGACGACCCGTTTGAGGATCTGAAGTGAGCGCGGACCTGCGGCTGATCCTGTTTGACGTGGATGGCACCCTGGTGGACAGTCAGGGCGCGATCACTGGCGCGATGGATGAGGCGTTTCAAGGGGTTGGCCTGGACGTTCCGCCGCGCGAGAGGATCCTGTCCATCGTCGGCCTGTCGCTGCCCCTGGCCATGGCGGAGCTGGCGCCGGAGCAGGACGCGGCAACGCTGGACGCGCTGGTGGAGGGCTACAAATCCTCCTACATGCTGGCGCGCGAGGCGGCGGGGGCCGCGCATTCGCCGCTTTACCCCGGCACGCGGGAGATGCTGGCAGAGCTGAACGAGGTGCCGGAATACCTGCTGGGGGTCGCCACCGGAAAATCCCAGCGCGGCGTGGATGCGCTGATTGCGGCGCATGGGCTGAATTGCTTTGTGACCCGGCAAGTGGCCGACCATCACCCGTCGAAACCGCATCCGTCGATGGTGCTGACGGCAATGGCGGAGACCGGGGTGGAGCAGGCAAGCACCGTGATGATCGGCGACACGCGGTTTGACATCGAAATGGGGCGCGCAGCGGGGGTCACCACCATCGCCGTGCCCTGGGGTTATCACCCGGCAGAAACCTTGGGCGCCGATTACCTGATCCGCGATTTCGCGGAGCTGCGCCCGCTGCTGGCAGAAATCTGGAAGGGCTAGGATATGAGCGGCTGGGCACAGAAACGGTTCTGGAAAGCGGTCACCGTGGCGGAAGCTGCGGAGGGTTTCGAGGTGGAGCTGGACGGGCGCCGGGTCAAGACCCCGGCCAAGGCACCGCTGATGGTGCCGACGCGGGAAATGGCCGAGGCGATTGCCGCGGAATGGGACGCCCAAACCGAATCAGTTAACCCCAATTCCATGCCTTGCACCCGGTCGGCCAACGCTGCAATTGACAAGGTGACACATCAGCACAGCGAAGTTGCGGCGATGCTGGCCGAATACGGCGACAGTGATCTCTTGTGCTACCGGGCGGACTCTCCGGTTGAACTGGCGGCCCGCCAGGCCGCGGAATGGGACCCGGTGCTGGACTGGGCCGAGGCGGAACTGGGGGTGCGTCTGCTGCCTCGGACCGGGGTTCTGCACCAGCCGCAGGAACCCGCAGCCCTGGCGGTTCTGGCGGAGAAAACCCGCGCCATGACTCCCTTCCAGCTGGCTGCATTTCACGATCTTGTAGGCATTTCAGGCTCTTTGATCCTTGGCTTTGCAGCCGCTTCGGGCTGGCGCAGCGCCGAGGAGATCTGGCTGCTGTCGCGCCTGGACGAGCGCTGGCAGGAAGAGCAGTGGGGTGAGGACGAAGAAGCCCAGGCTGCAGCCGAAGTGAAACGGCAGGAATTCCTGCACGCCAAGCGATTCTTCGATTTTTCCTGACCGGATAAGAAATTACTTATCCACAGCCGAACCGGAAACAAAATTCCGCGCGGACGCCGTTCGTGCGGAATTCGTACATCGAAATTCCTGATACCGCCCTTGACGTTTGCTGATGAATGCGCCCAAACTCAGCCACGAATTAGGGGCAAACCCTTCTTCAGTCTCATATCCGGCGGGGGATCGCCGGAAAATAAGAACCGCCGAATGGCGGGCTATCAGGAAGAGGTAAATATGAAAAAATCCGTTATTTTGGGCGCAATGACCTTTGCCGGTCTTGCGGCTGGCGCAGCATCTGCCGGCACGCTGGACGACGTGAAGGCCCGCGGCAAGCTGAACTGCGGCGTCACCACCGGCCTGGTCGGCTTTGCGGCCCCGAATGCAAACGGTGAATGGGAAGGCTTTGACGTTGCCGTGTGCCGTGCTGTGGCTGCAGCCGTGCTGGGCGACTCGAGCGCTGTCGAATTCGTGCCGACCACCGGCAAGACCCGCTTTACCGCGCTGGCGTCTGGCGAAATCGACATGCTGGCCCGCAACACCACCTGGACCTTCAGCCGCGACGTTGACCTGAAGTTCGAATTCGTGGGCGTCAACTACTATGACGGCCAGGGCTTCATGGTCCCGAAAGAGCTGGGCGTGTCCTCCGCCAAGGAACTGGACGGCGCCACCGTGTGTATCCAGACCGGCACCACCACCGAGCTGAACCTGGCGGACTTCTTCCGCTCCAACAACATCAGCTACGAGCCGGTTCCGATCGAAACCAACGCCGAAGCGCAGCAGCAGTACCTGGCAGGCGCCTGTGACGTCTACACCACCGACGCCTCCGGCCTGGCCGCAACCCGCGCCACCTTCGACGATCCGGCCGGCCACGTGATCCTGCCGGAAATCATCTCCAAGGAGCCGCTGGGCCCGCTGGTCCGCCATGGCGACCATGAGTGGGGCGATGTGGTCCGCTGGAGCCTGATGGCGCTGATCGCGGCAGAAGAGCTGGGCGTGACCTCGGCCAACCTGAGCGAAATGGCAGCTGGCACCGAGAACCCGGAAATCAACCGCCTGCTGGGCACCGAAGGCACTCTGGGCGAGATGCTCGGCCTGTCGGCTGACTGGGGCAAGAACGCGATTGCCGCTCAGGGCAACTACGGCGAGATCTTTGCCAAGAACATCGGCGAAGACACTCCGGTTGGCCTGGCCCGCGGCCTGAACGCACAGTGGACCGAAGGCGGCCTGCTGTACGCTCCGCCGTTCCGCTAAACACACCACCGGGAGGGGCGCAGGAATTTCCTGCGCCCTTTTCCTATCTGAAAAAAACTCTGGCAAGCTGCGGAGCGGGGACAACCCCGCCAGGATCAGGACGCCGGAGTCAGGGGATCACAATATATGTCAACGTTGACTGACCCGCCGAACGAAGGCTTTCGGCTGTCTATGCTCATCAACGATACCCGCTACCGGTCACTGACCTTTCAGGTGATCGCGGCTATCGTCCTTGCCCTGTGCATCTGGTATCTTGGAAACAACCTGATCCAGAACCTCCGCGCTGCCGGGCTTAACATTTCCTATACCTTCCTTGGCGATCCGGCCGGTTACGACATCAACCAGCGCCTGGTTGAATACGACAGCCAGTCGAGCCATGCCAAGGCGGCCCTGGTCGGCCTCTTGAACACGCTGCTGGTGGCCTTCCTGGCCTGTATCACTGCCACCGTGTTCGGCGTTGTTGCCGGGGTTCTGCGGCTGTCCAACAACTGGCTCGTCTCCAAGCTGATGGCGGTCTACGTTGAGATCTTCCGCAACATTCCGGTGCTGATCTGGATCATCATCATCTTCACCATCATGACGGCGGTGCTGCCTGGCCCGCGGGCGTTCCGCGGCGACAATGCCACAGCCAGCATGGTGCTTGACGCTTTTGCCTTCACCAACCGCGGTATCTACGTGCCGATGCCCTGGTTCGAGAACGGCCTGTTTGCCAGCACAGCGATGAACTGGCTGCTGGTGCTGGGTGGCTTTGCAGGCTCCTGGATTGCGGCCCATCAGATCAATGTCTGGGCCAACGCCAAGCAGGAAGCCACCGGTGTGCGGCCCAAGACCACGGCAATGATCCTCGCCGCGTGGCTGGTGCCGTTCCTGGCGCTGATGCTGATCATGGGTCTGACCTGGGAATATCCTGAGCTGAAGGGCTTCAACTTCAGCGGCGGCATCAAGGTCGGCGGCCCGCTGATCGCGCTGTGGTTCGCACTGTCGATCTACACCGGCGCCTTCATCGCGGAAAACGTCCGGGCGGGCATCCAGGCGGTGTCCAAAGGCCAGACCGAGGCCGCATCCGCGCTGGGCTTGCGTCCGCGCCGGGTGATGAACCTGGTGGTTCTGCCGCAGGCGCTGCGGGTGATCATCCCGCCGCTGATCTCCAACTTCCTCAACATTACCAAGAACTCCTCGCTGGCGATTGCCGTGGGCTATGCGGATATCACCGCAACTCTGGGCGGGATCACCCTGAACCAGACCGGCCGCGCCATTGAATGCGTTCTCCTCTTGATGCTGTTCTACCTGACCGCTTCGCTGACCATTTCGATGGTGATGAACGTCTACAACGCATCTGTTAAGTTGAAGGAGCGCTGAGACATGAGCGATACACACGCACACTCCATCGCCTTTGTCCGCGAAACCGAAATCCCGCCGGCCCCGCCGCCGGCAGGGGAAACCGGCCCGGTTAAATGGCTGCGCGAAAACCTGTTCTCCAACGCGGTGAACTCTGCCCTGACCATTGCGGCGCTGCTGGTCATCTATCTGCTGCTCAGCAAGACCCTGCCGTGGCTGCTGAACGGGGTCTGGACCACCAGCTCGCTGGCGGAATGCCGCGAGGTTCTGCAAGGCAAGACAGGCGCCTGTTTCTCGGTCCTGACCGAGCGCTGGAACCAGCTTCTGTACGGTTTCAAATACCCCTCCGATCAGTACTGGCGCCCGAACCTGGCCCTGGTGCTGCTGTTGTTTGCCATTGCGCCGGTGCTGTTCTTTGACCTGCCGCGCAAGCTGCTGGCCTTCACCGCCGTCTACCCCTTCCTGGCCTTCTGGCTGATCTGGGGTGGCACCATCCTGGCGCCGATTGTTGCGCTGGTGGGCTTTGTAGCGGGCGCCTTTGTATTCCAGACCTACGGCAAGAGCAGCTTTGCGGTCGGCTTCTTCGGAGCGATTGCCGCAGCCTTTGCTGTCTGGATCATCGGCGGAATGCTGATCCCGGACGGGGCGTCCGACAACGCCATGCTGCAGGCCGTGCCGTCGCGCGATCTGGGCGGCTTCATGCTGAACCTGATGCTGGGCGTGACCTGTGTGTCGCTGTCGCTGCCCTTGGGCATCGCGCTGGCGCTGGGCCGTCAGTCGGACATGCCGCTGATCAAGTGGATCTGCGTGGTCTTCATCGAGTTCGTGCGCGGCGTGCCGCTGATCACCCTGCTGTTCGTGGCATCGGTGATGCTGGCCTACTTCTTCCCGCCGGAAAGCACCGTCGACCTGTTCCTGCGCGTGGTGATCATGATCACCATGTTCTCGGCAGCCTATATCGCCGAGGTGATCCGCGGCGGTCTGGCGGCCCTGCCCAAGGGACAGTACGAAGCGGCTGACAGCCTTGGTCTGGATTACCCCCAGGCGATGCGGCTGATCATCCTGCCGCAGGCGCTGAAGATCTCCATCCCGGGCATCGTGAACGTGGCCGTCGGCCTGTTCAAGGACACCACCCTGGTCTCGGTCATCTCGATGTTCGACCTGGTTGGCATGATCCGCGGCCCGATCCTCGCCTCCACCGAGTGGAACGGGGTCTATTGGGAGCTTCTGGGCTTTGCTGCGCTTCTGTTCTTCGTCGTCTGCTACGGCATTTCTCAATACTCACAGTGGCTCGAGCGCCGTCTCGCCACCGACCACCGTTAAGGAGTTCAACATATGTCTGAACTTATGTCCGACCGCGCAATCGACCGCTCCAAAATGCAGGTGAGCGACGAGGTTGCCATCGAAATCACCAACATGAACAAGTGGTACGGGTCCTTCCACGTGCTGCGCGACATCAATCTGACCGTCAACCAGGGCGAGCGGATCGTGATCGCGGGGCCGTCGGGTTCCGGCAAATCCACCCTGATCCGCTGCCTGAACGCGCTGGAAGAGCATCAGCAGGGCAAGATCGTGGTGGATGGTACGGAACTGTCCAACGACCTCAAGAACATCGACAAGATCCGGTCCGAGGTCGGGATGGTGTTCCAGCACTTCAACCTGTTCCCGCATCTGACCATCCTGGAGAACTGCACCCTGGCGCCGATCTGGGTCCGCAAGACCCCCAAGAAGGAAGCCGAAGAGCGGGCGATGCATTTCCTGGAGAAGGTGAAGATCCCGGAGCAGGCCCACAAGTACCCGGGCATGCTGTCGGGCGGCCAGCAGCAGCGTGTGGCCATCGCGCGCAGCTTGTGCATGATGCCGCGCATCATGCTGTTCGATGAACCGACATCGGCGCTCGACCCGGAGATGATCAAGGAGGTCTTGGACACCATGATCGAACTGGCCGAAGAAGGCATGACCATGCTGTGCGTGACCCACGAGATGGGCTTTGCCCGTCAGGTGGCGAACCGGGTGATCTTCATGGACGCGGGCCAGATCGTGGAACAGAACGAGCCGGAAGAGTTCTTCAACAACCCGAAGAGCGACCGCACCAAGCTGTTCCTCAGCCAGATCCTGGGCCACTGAGAAAACGGCACCACCAAACAGAAAGGCCGGGCACTGCGCCCGGCCTTTTTTGTTTCGGAACCTGCGTTCAGGAATGGGTGAGATCAGGAATGGCTGGCAAACACTTCGGTGGTGCCATCGGTCAGGATCAGCAGGGTGTCAAACGCCTCGCGCTCATCGCCCATTTCCATCCCCGGCGAGCCGATCGGCATCCCCGGCACGGAGAGCCCCAGCGCGGCCGGCTGTTCCGCCAGCAGCCGCTGGATGTCTTCGGCAGGCACATGGCCCTCGATCACATAAGGCCCGGCCATCGCGGTGTGGCAAGAGGCGAGATCGCCGCTGACACCCAGCCGCTCCTTCATTGCCCACAGCTCCTCATCCGCGACATTGCGCACCTCGGTCTGAAAACCGGCGGCGGTCACATGATCGGCCCAGGCGGTGCAGCAGCCGCAGCTGGGCGACTTCATGATGCGAATGGTCTCTGCCGCCGCGGCAAAACCGGGCAGGGATGCGAGGGGGAGGGCGGCTGCGGCCAGCAGCAGGGAACGGCGGTGCATGACGGTCTCCAGTCCGGGAAAGGTCTGTCAGGCAACCTAGGCACGCAGCCGCACCTGTGCCAGAGCCCTCCCGCGCGGGATGCGCCAGCTTGCCGCAGGTCTCACTCGCCCAAAAGCTCCCGCGGCACCGCAAAGTCGATCACCTTGCCGCTGCTCCAGGTCAGATCCCGCCAGCTCTCAATGTCGAATTCCGCAACCAGGGTGGCACCGGTCGGGTAGTCGTCGAACCGCGCATGGTCCGGCGGGCTGGACACGATGGTATGGGCAAAGGCGGCAATGCCGGGATTGTGGCCGACCAGCATGACCCGCGGTTTCTCCGCCTGGCTCAGCACCTTGAACAGGATGTCCGAATTGGCGTGATACAGCCGCTCGGTGAAAGTTGCAGGCACCCCCAGTTCCATCAGCTCGCAGGTCTCGCGGGTGCGCTGGGCAGAGGAGGAGATGATCTGATCCGGCAGGTAGCCGCATTCGCGCATCCAGGCGGCAATGGCCGGGGCTGAGCGGCGTCCGCGCTTGTTCAGCGGGCGGGCGTGGTCGCTGGGCACATTGGTGTCCCAGGCGGATTTGGCGTGGCGGGTCAGGATCAGGGTGCAGGTCATTGCGGGTGAAAATGCCTCATGTGATGTGCGGTTTGTTCTGGGTCGCGGCCGGCGGCGCGGCTCAGCGGGCAGGCCCGCCGGGCAAGGCAGCCACCGGACATGCAGCCGGCGCCTGCGCTGGTGTCGAGATACGCGTGGCAGGCCGCCAGATCGTAGGGGCCTCCGTCGGCCAGGGCGCTGACGGGGCAGGCGGCAAGGCAGGGACGCGAGGGGCAGCAGTCGCAGGGAGACTGTGCCAAAGGTGCAGGGGGGATGTCAAATTCCTGTTCAAAATGAATGGCCCCCCGCAAGGAAATCATCATGCCGGCAGTATCATGCACCAGCATCTGTGACGGTGATGTGAAGAACCGCCCCGACGCCAGCGCCCAGTTGATGAAAGGCGTGTAGGGCGGGCCGCCAAAAGGGAAATAGGCGGTGCCGCCCAAATCCCTTGCCAGCGCGCCAACCACCCGCCCGGACCAGCTGTCGACCGGGTCGGGCACGCTGTCCTGGTATTCGGGGCTGGTCTTGAACAGCGGCCAGAAGGCGGTGCCGGTGCCCAGAAGGATCAGGGTGCCTCCTGCCAGTGCCTGAACCGGCTGGCGCGCCGGATGCAGGGCCGCGCAGACCTCCAGCCCGGCCGCAGCGGCGGCCGTTTCGATGCTGTTCCAGGTCGGCAGGCTGCGGGGGGCGGGGGCAGGCTGGTCTGTCAGGGTCATTGGCGGTGTCCTTCCGGCGGGCTTGGGATGAGCCTAGCAGCGCCCGGAGCCTGGCCGGAGGGCAAAAAACGTCCCGCAATCGCCTGCCGGCGTCTTCCCGCCGTCCGCTGCCGCCGCGGCCGGGCACATATGCTGAAAAGCGGATTTGTGGTATCCTCCGCCCCGGGGGCATGCAGGCCGCAAAGTTCGGCATCCTGCCCAGCAGCGGCGTGCATTTTCCACCCCAGGGAGTGACCAAATGCCGAGATTTATCGTGACCGGGAACTACACGTCTTCCGCAATGAAGGCGATGATCGAGAACCCCAGCGACCGCGAGGCCGCGGCGCGGGCCCTTGTCGAGGCAGCGGGCGGCAAGCTGGAGACCTTCTATCTGACCACGGGGGACCGCGATTTTGCGATCAAGGTCACGATTGACGACATCAGCGGTCTGCTGGCGGGCCTGTTGGCAACCGGCGCCAGCGGCGCGGTCAGCAACCTCAGGACCGTGCGTGCCTTCACCTCGGATGAATTTACGGAAATTCAGAAGAAGGCGGGATCGATTGCAGGTGCCTACAAGGCGCCGGGGAGCTGAGGCCCAGCCCTCCGTTCATCTGACTGAAAATATCCCGGGGCGGATTGGCCCGGGAGAGCCAAGAGGGGCAGCGCCCCTCTTGACCTGATTTCCTGACGCCATCAGGCGCGGATCATCGAGCCTGCGCCGTGGTCGGTGTAAAGCTCCAGCAGCACCGCGTTCT
Organism: Leisingera sp. ANG-S5; assembly: GCF_000813925.1. Taxonomy (NCBI): domain Bacteria; kingdom Pseudomonadati; phylum Pseudomonadota; class Alphaproteobacteria; order Rhodobacterales; family Roseobacteraceae; genus Leisingera; species Leisingera sp. ANG-S5. The sequence continues at coordinate 24,099 of NZ_JWLH01000010.1, forward strand.
GCACCCGTCCGTCGACGATGATGCAGGCGCGCACGCCGCCGCGGACCGCGTCCAGCGCGGTTTCGGTCTTGGGGATCATGCCGCCGGCGATGACGCCGCTGGCGGTCATCTCCTCGACGTCCGCCGCCTTCAGTTCGGTCACCACTTCGCCATCGGCGTTTTTGACGCCGGCCACATCCGTCAGCAGCAGCAGGCGGTCGGCCTGCAGCGCCTTTGCGATGGCGCCGGCAGCCGTGTCGCCGTTGATGTTGTAGGTCTCGCCATTCCGGCCTGCGCCGATAGGGGCAATGACCGGGATCATGTTCTTCTCAAACAGCCCGTGCAGCACCTTGGGGTCCATTTCCGCGGGCGCGCCGACAAAGCCCAGATCCGGGTCGGCCTGATCGCAGGTGATGAGGTTCGCGTCCTTGCCCGACAGGCCGACGGCGCGGCCGCCCTGGCTGTTGATCGCCTGCACGATACGCTTGTTGACGACGCCGGACAGCACCATCTCCACCACTTCCATGGTGGCGGCATCAGTGACCCGCTTGCCGTTCACGAACTCCGACTTGATCTGCAGCTTTTCCAGCATCGCGTTGATCATCGGTCCGCCGCCATGCACGATAACCGGGTTTACCCCCACTTGGCGCATCAGCACGATGTCACGGGCAAAGGTCTCCATCGCCTCGTCGCTGCCCATGGCGTGGCCGCCCAGCTTGATGACGACAATCGCCCCGGCAAAGCGCTGGAAATACGGCAGCGCGCTGGAGAGGGTTTCGGCGGTGGCAATCCAATCGCGGTTCATGTCTTGTTTCTTCATTGCTGCATCATCCCTTGGTCAGGATGTGTTACGGGGTTCCGGCGCTGCTGCCAAGGGGAGGGTTTGGCGCAGCCCGTTGCAGATGGCGGCGCGGATGCTAGGCTCGGCGCAGATTCTCTCATCAGGAGGGCGCCATGCGCCAGAAGACACTACTGCTGACGGGTGCCAGCCGCGGCATCGGCCATGCCACCGTGCGCCGCTTCAATGCCGAGGGCTGGCGGGTCATCACCTGCTCGCGCCAGCCGTTCCCGCAGGAATGCCCCTGGGGCGGCGGTCAGGAAAACCATGTGCAGCTGGACCTGTCGGACCCGTCGGACACCATCAACGCGGTGGGCCGGATCCAGGAGATGCTGGACGGGCAGCTGGATGCCCTGGTCAACAACGCGGGCATCTCGCCCAAGGGGCCGGAGGGGGAGCGGCTCAGCACGCTCAACACCGACCTGATGGATTGGGGCAAGGTGTTTCACGTGAATTTCTTTGCCTCAGTGGTTCTGGCGCGCGGCCTGAAGGACGAACTGGCGGCAGCCAAGGGCTCTGTGGTCAACGTGACCTCGATCGCGGGCAGCCGGGTGCATCCCTTTGCCGGCGCGGCCTATGCCACGTCAAAGGCGGCACTGGCGGCGCTGACCCGCGAAATGGCGCATGATTTCGGGCCGATGGGGGTGCGGGTCAACGCGATTGCGCCGGGGGAGGTGGAGACCTCGATCCTGTCGCCCGGCACCGAGAAGATCGTCGAGAAGCTGCCGATGCAGCGGCTGGGCCAGCCGGAGGAGGTCGCCTCAGCGATCTATTTCCTGTGCTCGGAGGGCAGTTCCTACATCTCCGGCGCCGAGATCGAGGTGAACGGCGCGCAGCACGTGTAGTTGCAGATCTACCGCCTGGCCGTGAGGCCGGGCAGCGCCCGTCCCGCCCTCCGTCATGCCGAAGGCGTGCTTCCAGCACGACGGGGCGGGCGCTTCGCTTCCCACCCCGCCGGGACGGGCGCTGCCCTCCGTTTTTCTTCAACTCACCGCGCGTTTCAGCACCGGCAGGTTGCCGAGCAGCAGCACGTCGAACGCCAGCGCGGCCAGCAGCGCCAGGCCGGTGAGCGGGAAGGCCAGCGAGACCAGCACCGCGATCAGCGCAGCACCCTTCCAGAACGGCATATCTGCCGGTTCCGGCGGCGCGGCGAGGCGGGGGGCACCGGCGGGGCGGCGCTTGACCCACATCACCAGGCCGGAGACGCAGACAAAGATCACCGCGAGGCAGAACACCGCGTTCAGCACGAAGCTCCAGGTGCCCATCAGTCCCATGTGGAAGGGGATGCTGACGGCCATCGCCTTGCCGGCCCAGGAGTAGTCCTCGTACTTCACATCGGCGAGGATTTTGCCGCTGTACTGGTCCACATGCACGGTGCGGTCGATGAAGGGGCTGTCGCCGTCGCCGCTCATGCTGTCGCGGTTGAGGGTCCAGACGCCTGTTTCGCCGCCGGGGTAGGCGAGGCGGAAGCGGCCCTCCATGCCCAGGGCACGGCCCAGGGCGATCAGGCTGGCGGCATCCACAGGCGCGCCCTCGATCGTGCCGGTGATCCCGGCGTCAGAGCCGGAGGCGGGCATCGGGGTCTGCTCCAGCGCCCAGGGCACGTCGTTGGTGGACCCGTGGTTCATGCTGGCGTGGATGTCGTCCGACAGGGGGACGTTGTCCCACTTGGCTGCCGGGAAAGTGCTCCAGGCCTGCATCATCTGGCCGCCCCAGATGCCGGTCCAGGACAAGCCCGAGATCAGGAAGATCACCAGCAGGGCCGACATCCAGAAGCCGGTCACGGCGTGCAGGTTCTTCCACAAGGCGCGGCCACGGGTGCGGAGGTTGGGGACAAAGGCGCTGATGGTGTTGCCGCGCGGCCACCACAGGTAGAGGCCGGTCAGCACCAGCACGATACCCAAACCGGCGGCAATCTCGATCAGCCGGTCGCCGGTGTCGCCAATCAGAAGGGTGGAGTGGATGTTGTCGGCCAGATCGTACCAGCCTGCGCGGCGGTCCCAGACCTCGATCACCTCGCCGCTGTACTGGTCAAGGGCGACCAGGCGCTGGCCGTCATCCGTTTTCACTCGGAACACGGCGGCCAGATCGGGGGCCTTGGGGCCGATCCACTCGGCGATGGTGCCGGGCTGGGCGGCCAGCACGGCGGCCTCCTGCTCAGCCAGGGTCAGTTCGGCGGGGCCTTGGGTGACGGTGATTTTCTCGCCGTCGCGGCCGTCGAACTGAGTGATGAACATCATCATCAGGCCGGTCACGGCCAGCATGATCAGGAAGGGGATAACAAACAGGCCGGCATAGAAATGCCAGCGCCAGACGGCGGCGTAGAATTTTTGGGAAAGCGGGCGCGATTGGCCCGCGGAATGCGGTTGGCTGGTTGCCATTGGGTCTCTCCATATCGGAACAGGGCCGGGCGCGCGGGGCGCCGGCGGAAATGTCAGGTTTGTTCAGAAAGTCAGGAGAGCGCGGGCGGACCGCGGGCGTCGTAGCGCCAGTGGAAACCGGCGGTGTGATGGGTGAAGGCCTCGCGCGACCAGCGGTCGCTGAGTGGTGTTTCCAGGTTCAGCTCGATCAGGCTGTCCGGCAGCAGCGCCACCGCGCCAAGCGCGGCGAAGGGACAGCTGCGGTCTTCCATCTGCTCGGCGGGCGCATGGGGTTCGCCGCTGTCCAGGTCAACCCAGGTCTCTACCGGGCCGTGGCCGGTGCAGATTACCAGCAGCACCTTGCCGTCCTGCGCCGAGGCCGGCATCCAGCCGGATGGGATCAGCCCGGCGACGGCCAGGGCGATCACAACCAGCAGGGAGGGCAGGCGGCTGAGCACGGGTGTTACAGCCCCGCGATGATCGAGCGCAGGGTGGCGATGCCGTCGCCCTTCTCAGACGAGGTCAGCACGATCTCGGGGTAGGCGGCGGGGTGTTTCGCCAGCGCGCCCTTGACCTGTTCCAGCACCTTGGCGCGGTCCTTTTCCTTGACCTTGTCGGCCTTGGTCATCACGCATTGGAAGGTAACGGCGGAGCTGTCCAAGAGCTTCATGATCTCGTCATCCACCGCCTTCACGCCATGGCGGCTGTCGATCAGCACAAAGGCGCGGCGCAGGTTCTGGCGGCCTGACAGATAGCGTTTCAAGAGTTTCTGCCATTGCTCCACCACCTTGAGCGGTGCGTTGGCATAGCCATAGCCGGGCAGGTCGACCAGATAGAGCTCAGGCCCCTGGGTGAAGAAGTTGATCTCCTGGGTGCGGCCCGGTGTGTTGGAGGCGCGCGCAATGCCCTTGGTGCCGGTCAGCGCGTTGATCAGGCTCGACTTGCCGACGTTGGAACGGCCGGCAAAGCAGACCTCCACCCGGTCGGCATCCGGCAGGCCGTTCATCGCGACCACGCCTTTCAGGAACTCGGTCTCGCCCGCAAACAGCTTGCGGCCCTTTTCAGCGGAAATGTCGTCCGGCGCTTCGGCCAGGGAAAATTGCATCTGCATCACAGCACCTTTACCGCGTCGCCCAGGCGGATTTCGCCGCCGCGCACCACCTCGGCGTAGACCGAGAAATCCTGGTGGCCCCAATTTTCTTTCAGGGTCTTGAGCGTATCGGCGTCGCGTTCGCCGGTTTCGGGGTTGGCAGTGGTCGCCTGGCAGCGCACCACACGCTCGCGCACCGCAAAGACGGCTTCGCCGATCTGCACCTCGCGGCCCAGCCAATTGTTTTCGGCCCAAGGATCATCCAGGTCGAACCAGATGTTGCCGCGCCAGCGCAGGGGAGAGAGTTCGTGCCCAATGGCCTGCTCTACCGCGCGGTGGGAAGCCCAATTGCACAGGGAGACCGAGGGGAAGTCAGTGTCAGTCATGCCGCGGCCCGGCACCCGGATGATGCGGGCTGAGGCGCGGGCGGTAGCGGGCAGCAGCGGCTTTTCCCAATCAAGAAAGCGCTGCAGGTCCGCCGGATTTTCGGGATCAAAGGTAAAGTCGGGCCGCTGCGGGTGGGTCAGCGTGAGAAGCCCGGTAGCGTCCTCCAGCCGCGCGTTGATGGCCATCAGGGCAGGGGACTGCGACCCGCGGGAGAAGTTGCCGCAGACCACCCATTTGCTGCCATCAGCCTTGGACTGTTCGTTAGCAACCGCCCAAACACGGTCGCCGGGCATGGTCTGCCCGGCGATCATGGTGACGCTTTCCAGTGCCTCCCGCCCATGGGATTTGAGCGGGTGGCGCCAGATGTCTGTGACCTGATGGGTCATCACTTCTCAGCCTTGGGCTTCTTCTTGAAGCTCGACTTGATGTTGCCGAACACGTCCGGCTTATAGCCGTGGCTGCGCATGATCAGGTACTGCTGGCTGAAGGTGATCGTGTTGTTGGCGATCCAGTAGACCACCAGGCCGGAGGCGAAGCCGCCGAGCATGAACATGAACACCCAAGGCATCCAAGCAAAGATCATCTGCTGGGTCGGGTCGGTGGGCGCCGGGTTCAGCTTTTGCTGCAGCCACATCGAGATGCCGAGCAGGATCGGCAGGATGCCGATGAAGACCAGGGCCAGGATGCTTTCCGGTGCCGGGGAGGCGAAGGGCAGCAGACCGAACAGGTTCATGATCGAGGTCGGGTCCGGCGCGCTGAGGTCCTGGAACGGGCCGAAGAAGGGTGCGTGGCGCAGTTCCAGGGTGACGAAGATCACCTTGTAGAGCGAGAAGAAGATCGGGATCTGGATCAGGATCGGCAGACAGCCCGCGGCGGGGTTCACCTTCTCCTTCTTGTAGAGCTCCATCATCTCCTTTTGCATCTTCTGGCGGTCGTCGCCGGCGCGCTCCTTGAGCTTTTCCATCTCCGGCTGAAGCTCTTTCATCTTCGCCATGGAGGCATAGGATTTATAGGCCAGCGGGAACACCAGGATCTTGATCACCACCGTGAGGCCGATGATCGCCCAGCCCATGTTGCCGATCAGGACGTTCAGGTTGTGCAGCAGCCAGAACATCGGCTTGGTCAGGAAGAAGAACCAGCCCCAGTCGATCACGTCCAGGAAGCCCTCTATGCCCGCTTTCTCGTAGCCGCGGATGGCGTCCCATTCCTTGGCGCCGGCAAACAGCTGGGTGGTCACTTCGGAGGACTGGCCCTCGGCCACGGTGACGGTCGGCAGCACGATGTCGGTCTGGTAGATCTCGCGGCGCTCGTCGAACTTGGCGATGGAGCGGAAACCCTGGCCCGGTGCGGGCACCAGGGTGGACATCCAGTAGTGGTCGGTGAAGCCGATCCAGCCGTTGGCTTCGACCTGCTTGACGCTGGACTTGGAACCGTCGCGCGGGTCGGGCTCAAAGTCGGCCATGTCATCATAGTCGGTCTCGGCCAGCTCGCCGTCGGTCATGCCGACCAGGCCCTCGTGCAGGATGAAGAAGTTCTTCAGCCCCTCGGGCTGGCCGTGGCGGGCCAAGGTGCCGTAGGGCGCCAGCGACACGGTGCCGCCGGAGGCATTGGCAACCGACTGGGTGACCGAGAACATGTAGTCCTCATCCACCGCGATGGTGCGGGAGAAGGTCAGGCCCTTGCCGTTGTCCCAGGTGAGCGTCACCGGGCTGTCCGCGGACAGGGTGGCGCCGTCCGGGGCAGACCAGATGGTGTTGGCGCCCGGCACGTCGTTCAGGGTCAGGCCCGCACCCGGGGCCCAGCCGTAGAGCGCGTAATAGGCGCCGGCCTCGCCCACCGGTTTCAGCAGTTTGACGATCGGGGAGCCTTCATCCAGCGTCTCGCGGTAGTCCTTCAGCGACAGGTCGTCGATCCGGCCGCCCTGCAGCGAGATGCTGCCGGTGACGCGGGGCGTGTCGATGGCGACGCGCGGCGCATCCGGGGCGGCGGCGTCTTCCGGGGCAGCCTCGGCCACGGCATCGGCACCAGCGGCGCTGGGCGCTGCGGCGGTGTCGCCGGCCGGGGCGGTTTCAGTGACCGCGGTTTCCGGCGCCTGTTCCGGTTCCGGCGGCGGGAAGAAAGTATACCACCCGAGGATCACCAGAAAGCTGAGTACGGTTGCGAGAATAAGATTTTTGTTCTGATCGTCCATTGGGGACTGCCACCTCGTGTAGGGAAGGACACGTGGGGTTCAACAGAGGTGGGCCGCAAAGGTCAAGCAGAATCGCGGTGCAGCGGCGCGTCAAAGGGCACCGCTGCGGCAGAAAATCAAAGGAATTGAGCGTTCAGGGGGGCTGTCAGGGCGTTTGGCGGCCAATCGCGGGCGCATCCTGCAGCTTGGCCTCATGCGCGGCGATCCAATCAAGCGTCTGGTCGAACGGCATCGGGCGGCCGATGCCAAAGCCCTGCACATGGCCGCAGCCCAGCTGTGCCAGCAGCGCGTGTTCGCCTGCGGTTTCCACCCCTTCGGCCAGGGTCTCCAGCTCCAGCCGCTCGGCCATGGTCAGAATGGCAGAGATCAGTTTCTGCTGCTCCGGGTCCTGATCGGCCTTCATCACAAAGGACCGGTCGATCTTGATGCGGGAGATATTGAAGCGGCGCACCGCGGAGATCGAGGCATGGCCGGTGCCGAAATCGTCGAGGTCGATCGGGCAGCCCATCTCGCTGAGGGAGAGGATATTGCGGGTGACCACATCGTCGGGCTGATCGGTCATCACGGTTTCCAGGATTTCCACGCAGAGCCGGTCCGCGGGCAGGCCGAAACGCTCCAGCTCCCATTTGACGCGGCCTGCAAGGCCCGGGTTGCGCAGCTCCTGGGTGGCGAAGTTGACGCCGACGCAAGGCACTTTCACCCCGGCCTCGTCCCAGGCCCTGATGGCGACCAGCGCGTTATAGAGCATCACCTGGCTCAGACGGTCCATCAGCCCGGCCTCCTCCAGCGCGGGCAGGAAGGTAGAGGGCGGGATCAGCCCCTGCACCGGGTGCAGCCAGCGGGCCAGCGCCTCAAACCCCGAAACCCGGCCGGTGTCGGTGCAGATCTGCGGCTGGAACCAGGCCTGGATCTGGCCAGTTTCCAGTGCCGCTGCGGCTTCGTCGCGCAGGCTGGAGCGGCTGCTGGCGTGGCCGGGCATATCAGCGGAATAGGCGCGGATGCCGCCGGGGCCGTTGCTTTGCGCCTCCGACAGGGCGGCGATGGCGGCGTTGTTCCATTCGGCGTTGGTGCTGCCGGGCGCCCGGTTGTGCTGGCAGAAGCCAAGCGAGGAGGTCATGTAGAGGGTGGTGCCGTCCAGCGCCACCGGCTCCTCCGTCGCGGATTGCATCCGCCCGGCCAGCTGAATGCACAGCTCCAGATCCAGTTGCAGGGTCGGTGCCAGGCAGACCGCAAAGCGGCTGTCGCCGATCCGGGCGATGATGTCGTTCTGGCGCAGCGCCGACACGATTTGCGCGCCGCAATGCTGCATGATCCGGTCGCTGGCCTCCTGCCCGTGGCGGTCGGTCAGCTCCTTGTAGTCGTCAAGCTCCAGCACGAAGATGGCAGAGCGCAGGCCGCCCTCGCTGCATTCCGTGTGGATCCGGGCGGCCTCCTGCTCAAACCCGTCGCGCAGGATCATGCCGGTGACAGCGTCGCGCGGCACCGTGTTGCCGCGCTTGCTGAAGCCGCCGGCAGCGGCAATCAGCACGGGCAGGCCCAGGGCAACTGCCAGCAGCGCGGTTTCGCCGCCAAGCCAGAAAGTGGCAAGCGTCAGGGCGGGCAGAAAGGCCAGCATCGCAGGTCCCGCAAGAGCGGGGGCAAGGGTCTGCCTGAGGCGTGCCAAAATGCCTGAACCCGTATTTGTCATTCCCAGACCTTTCGTCTGCAGCCGTTCGTTCGGCCCTGAGACTAAGGTGCTGATATAACCCGGGAGTTAACGCAGCTGGGGAATTTCCGGATTTTCGTCCGCGGAATCGGCAATCTTCAGCTCAAGGCCCGCGAAATCGAACAGTTTCGGGTCCAGAAGATGCGAGGGCCGTGCATTCATCAGTGCCCGGAACATCACCTGGCGGCGGCCCGGCGAGTTTGATTCCCACTGGTCCAGGATCTGTTTCACCTGCTGGCGCTGCAGCCCGTCCTGGCTGCCGCACAGGTCGCAGGGAATGATCGGGTAGTTCATGGAGCGGGCAAATTTCTCGCAGTCGGCCTCTGCCACATGGGCCAGCGGGCGGAACACGAACAGGTCGCCTTCCTCATTGACCAGCTTGGGCGGCATGGTCGCCAGCCGGCCGCCGTGAAACAGGTTCATAAAGAAGGTTTCCAGGATGTCGTCGCGGTGATGGCCCAGCACGACCGCCGAGCAGCCCTCTTCGCGTGCGATGCGGTAGAGGTTGCCGCGGCGCAGACGCGAGCAGAGCGCGCAGTAGGTGCGCCCCTGCGGCACTTTGTCGACGACGATGGAATAGGTGTCCTGATATTCGATCCGGTGCGGCACGCCCATCTTTTCCAGGAACTCCGGCAGCACCGTCGCCGGAAAGCCGGGCTGGCCCTGATCGAGGTTGCAGGCCAAGAGGTCCACAGGCAGCAACCCGCGCCATTTCAGCTCATAGAGAACGGCCAGCAGGGTATAGCTGTCCTTGCCGCCCGACAGGCAGACCAGCCACTTGGGCGTGCTGCCGTCCTCGCGGCGCTCCACCATGCCGTATTGCTCAATCGCCTCGCGCGCGTAGCGCACGATGCGCTTCCTGAGTTTCTTGAACTCAGTGGTCGAGGGGGCGCCGGCAAACAGCGGGTGGATTTCGTCCAGATCATCATCAAGCATGCGCGCGCCCTAGCCGAGGACGGGCGTTTTGCCAAGGAAAAAAGGCGTGCGAGGGATCAGTCCCTTTTCTCCGGCACCGGATCATAGCCGTCGCCGCCGAACGGGTGGCAGCGGCCGATGCGCCGCGCGGTCAGCCAGGCACCTTTGATGGCGCCGTGTTTCTCCAAAGCTTCCAATGCATAAGCCGAGCAGGTGGGCTGGTAGCGGCAGTTGAAGCCGACCCAGGGGCTGAACAGCAGCCTATAGGCGCGCACAGGCAGGGCTAGGATATGGGCCAGCGGGGTCATGGCGGATAGATAGGGGCAGAGCGGCCTAGTGGCAATGCGGTCAAAGGCCGGGGCGGTTACTGGCCGTGGATCTTTTTCAATGCATAGATAAGGTCGCGCTTCAGCTCCTCGAACGGGCGCTGGGCGGTCTCAACGGCGCGGCCGATCAGCACGTAATCCCAGCCGGGGCGGCCATGGGTGGGCAGAATCATCCGCGCCGCCTCGCGCAGGCGGCGCTTGGCGCGGTTGCGGGCGACCGCATTGCCGACTTTCTTGGAGCAGGTGAAACCCATGCGGATGCCGCCGTCATCACGGCGGTTCCGGCCCTGCACCATCATCGCCTTGGTGCCCTGCTTGCGGGCAGGGGGGCGGGCACAGGCAAGGAAATCACGGCGCTTGGCCATGACCTCGATCTTTTGGGTGTCATGCGGACAAACGGACACCGCCGGAGGCGTGTCCCCGCGGGCAGCGTTGCCGTCCTTGGGGGCCTCCGGCGGTGTCATGTCCGTCAGAACAGGAACTGAGCTTATGCGCTCAGTTCTTTACGGCCGCGGGCGCGGCGTGCGTTCAGGATCTTGCGGCCTGCCTTGGTGGCCATGCGCGCACGGAAGCCGTGGCGGCGTTTGCGAACCAGGTTCGAAGGCTGATAGGTGCGTTTCATCGCTCCGGTCTCCACATTTTTTCTTCGGGTGCGCGGAATCGCCCGCCCGGGGTCTATCTCGAAGCCCGGTCTTTAGGAGGGAATGGCGGGTAAGTCAAACCCTGCGGGGCGGGTTTTCGGGGAGATATGCAACATTTCTGCCAAAAACCGCGCCGGAGCGGCCTCCGGGCAGGGCGGATGTAACATCGGGGCAGTGATTCTGCCACAAAGCTCACGAATCCGGGGCAGGCGATCAAGCGCCTGTGATCCGGGGCTGCCGGACCTCGCGCAGGGGCCATTTTATGCGTAGCAACAAAGAGCTTCATTTGAGACGGACCGATGAGTGACATGACAGAGACACCGGAAACAGGCCCCCAGCCCAAGGAACAGGACGGCGCCAAGCCGGGCCTGGCGCGGCATCTGCCGCTGATTGCGGTGGTGGCGGTGGCGCTGATCGGCGCGGTGGTGCTGAAGGATTACCTGACCTTCGACACGCTGCGCGACAACAGGGAGGCGCTGATGGCGTTCCGGGATCAGAACTACCTGGGGCTGGTGGCGCTGTTCATGGGGATCTACATCGTGATCGTGGTGTTCTCGCTGCCCGGTGCGGCGGTGGCGTCGGTCACCGGCGGCTTCCTGTTCGGGCTGGCGGCAGGCACCGCGTTCAACGTGATCTCAGCCACCATCGGCGCGGCGGGGATCTTTCTGGCGGCGCGTATGGGGCTGGGGGCCTGGCTGACCGCCAAGATCGAAGCGGCAGAGGGCCGGGTGCAGATGCTGAAACAGGCGCTGCGCGAAAATGAGGTCGAGGTTCTGCTGCTGCTGCGGCTGGTGCCGGCGGTGCCGTTTTTTGTCGCCAATCTGCTGCCCGCTCTGGTGGGGGTGAAATTCCGCAACTTCCTGTGGACCACCGCGGCGGGCATCATTCCCGGTGCCATCGTGTTTACCTGGATCGGCGTTGGCGTCGGCTCTGTCTTTGACCGCGGCGGCGATCCGGACCTGAGCCTGCTGTGGGAGCCGCATGTGATCGGGCCTATCCTGGGACTGTGCGTGCTGGCGGCGATGCCGATCATCGTGAAAGCGGTGCGCGGCAACCTGCGCGGGCAAGCGAAGAAGGACAGCTGAACATGCAAAGCATCACATGCGATCTTCTGGTGATCGGGGCCGGCTCCGGCGGGCTGTCGGTGGCGGCGGGCGCCAGCCAGATGGGGGCTGATGTGGTGCTGCTGGAAGGCCACAAGATGGGCGGCGACTGCCTGAATTACGGCTGTGTGCCCTCCAAGGCGCTGCTGGCGAGTGCCAAGGCGGCTTACGGGCAGGCGCACACGCAAGCCTTTGGCGTGGCAGATCAGGTGCCGCAGGCAGATTACGCGGCGGCCAAGGATCATGTGCATCAGGTCATCGAAACCATCGCCCCGGTGGACAGCCAGGAGCGGTTTGAGGGCTTCGGCGTGCGGGTGATCCGCGAATTCGGGCATTTCGTCTCGGAAACCGAGGTGGCCGCCGGAGACTGTCGCATCACGGCGCGGCGGATGGTGATTGCCACCGGTTCGGCGCCGCTGGTGCCGCCTATTCCGGGACTGGACAAGGTTCCCTATGAAACCAACGAGACACTGTTCGACCTGCGCGAGAAGCCGGAGCACCTGCTGATCATCGGCGGTGGTCCAATTGGCATGGAAATGGCGCAGGCCCATGTGCGGCTGGGCTGCAAGGTGACAGTGATCGAAGGCTTCAAGGCGCTGGGCAAGGATGATCCCGAAGCGGCGGCGCTGGTGCTGGATGCGCTGCGCGCCGAGGGTGTGGAAATTGCCGAGGGCGCTATGGTCTCCCGCATTGGCGGTCAGGCCGGGGCGATTGAGGTTGAGACCAAGGACGGCAGCACCTTCAAGGGCAGCCACCTGCTGATGGCGGTGGGGCGCAAGGCCAACATGGAACGGCTGAACCTCGCCGCCGCCGGGATCGAAACAGAAGGCAACGGCATCAAGGTGGACGAGAGCCTGCTGACCACCAACCGCCGCGTCTATGCCATTGGCGATGTGGCGGGCGGGATGCAGTTCACTCATGTGGCAGGCTACCATGCCAGCGTCATCATCCGCTCTGCCCTGTTCGGCCTGCCGTCCAAAGCGAAGACCAGCCATATCCCCTGGGCCACCTATACCGATCCCGAACTGGCACAGGTGGGACTGACCGAAATGCAGGCGCGTGATCGTTACGGGGTGAAGCTTGAGGTGGCACGGTTCGACTACCATCACAACGACCGCGCTATTGCCGAGCGCAAGATCAATGGTTTCATCAAAGTCATGGTCTTCAAGGGCCGCCCCGTGGGCGCCACCATCGCGGGCCATCAGGCGGGGGAGCTGATCGGGCTATGGTCGATGGCCATCGCCAACACCCTGAAAATGAGCCAAGTGGCTGCAATGGTTGCGCCTTATCCCAGTATGAGCGAGATTAACAAACGGGTGGCGGGGGCCTATTTCTCCCCGCGGCTGTTTGAGAGTAGCTTTGTTAAACGCGCCGTGCGCTTTGTTCAGCGCTGGATTTCATGAACTGAAGGCCGCTTCATGCTCAACACGCTCTCGGGCCGATTCCTGATCCTGACCACGGTCTTCGTGATGCTGGCCGAGGTGCTGATCTTTGTGCCGTCGATTGCGCGGTTCCGCGAGGATTATCTGGCCGACCGGCTGGAGCGGGCGCAGATCGCCTCGCTGGCGCTTTTGGCCGATGACATGCTGGAGACAGAGCTGGAAGCGGAACTGCTGGAGAACGCGGGCGTCTACAACGTGGTGCTGCGCCGCGACGAGATCCGCCAGCTGATGCTGGCCTCGCCGATCCCGCGGGAGATCACCGGCACCTTTGATCTGCGCATGGCCGGTGCCATGACCCTGATCCGCGATGCGATGATGCGGCTGGCCCGCCCGGAGAATGAGATCATCCGGGTGATCGGCGCGCCAGTGCGCGAGGCGGGGCTGCTGATCGAGGTAACGATGGAGACCGCGCCGCTGCGCACTGCAATGATCGACTACGGGGTGCGGATCCTGATCCTGTCCGCCGTGATCTCTGTCTTTACCGCGGTGCTGCTGTTCATCGCGGTGCGGATCGTGCTGGTGAAGCCGATCAAGGGCGTGGTCGGCTACATGCAGCGCTATGCGGCGGCGCCGGAGGATGCGCGCGGCATCATCCACCCGAGCTCCAGCGTGGTGGAGCTGCGCGAGGCCGAGGAGGCGCTGATGCAGCTGCAGACCGAGCTGACCCAGGCGCTGAAGCAGCGCGAGCGGCTGGCGCAGCTGGGCGGAGCGGTTGCCAAAGTCAGCCATGATTTGCGCAACATCCTGACCTCGGCGCAGCTGTTCACCGACCGTATTGAGATGAGCGAGGACCCGCTGGTGCGCCGCCTGGCGCCGAAGCTGGTGAATTCGATCACCCGCGCGGTATCCTTATGCGAAGGCACCCTGGCTTTTGGCAAGGCGGAGGAGCCATCGCCCACATTCGGCGTGGTCTGCCTGCATGAGATCACCGCCGACATCGCCGAAAGCGAACTGCTGGCAGCGGACAGCGGCAATGTGGAGATCATCAATGCGGTGGCCAAGCCGATGATGCTGCGCGCCGACCCGGAGCAGTTGTTCCGCATCGTGCTGAACCTGGTGCGTAATGCCCGCCAGGCGATTGCAGCCAGCGGCAAGCCGGGCCGTATCACGGTGGACGCGCGCGAAGAGGACGAGGCCTGGTACATCACGGTTGCCGACACCGGGCCGGGTCTGCCGAAGAAGGCGCAGGACAATCTGTTCACGCCGTTTCAGGGCGGCATCCGCAAGGGCGGCACCGGCCTGGGGCTGGCGATTGCCGGCGAGCTGGCCCGCGGCCATGGCGGCAGCGTGAAGCTGACGCAAACCGGCCCTGAAGGCACCATATTCGAAATCTGCCTGCCCAAGGGCGACGGCACCCTCTGACCTCTGCGGCCGCGGTGTGCGGCAGGGCAGCAGATAATTTTTCGTTTTGGGGTTGCGACTCCCCGATGCTATGATTAAACCCCGCCGCAGTGGACCGATAGCTCAGCTGGATAGAGTACTTGACTACGAATCAAGGGGTCGGGGGTTCGAATCCTCCTCGGTCCGCCACTTCCTAAATTTTCAGGCGATGCCTCATGATTCCTCGGCTGATGCGCTGCCCGGGGTGAACGGCCGATGTCCTTGCGATCAGCCTGGGTGCACAGTGTTTTGCAGGGTATCCCTATCGGCCTGAACACCTTTGGCGAACTCCATAAAGGCTCGGATCACCCGGACGTCGCGGCGCTGGGTCAGGTAGATGATGCTTTCGCTCATCTCCAGATCCGCATCGCGCAGGCCGTATTTGACCAGGCGGTTGTCATGGCCGAACTCGGCCTCGGAGACAAACCCGATGCCAGCACCGGAGGCCACAAGCTCACGCACGGCCTCGCGGCCTTCGGCGACGATCGCGGGCTTCAGGCGGATGCCGTGTTCGCGGGCGGCCATCTCCACTTTCTCACGGGTCTTGGAGCCTTCCTCGCGGAAGACCAGCGGAAGCTGCGCCAGTTCCTGGAACGAGAGAGCCGTTTGCGAAGCCATCAGCAGTCCGCGGGCGGCAAAGGCGACGATGCCGGTGGCGCCGAGGTTCAGCACGCTCATGTCCTTGCCCGGAGACAGGCTGCCGGCCACGCCGATTTCGGCATTATAGGCGCGCAGCTCGTCAATGATTTCACCAGTGTTTCCGGCCCGCAGAGAGATCACGACATTCGGATAGCGTTTCTGGAACGGGCCCAGGAAACCGGTCATGTGCTGGGCGGAGTCCGCGATGATGCGCAGTTCCCCTTCCACCGCGGCGCGGGTGGCTGACAGATAGTCCCCGATCTGGGTTTCGACCTCGAAATACTGCTTGGTCAGATGCAGCAGCTCCTCGCCCGCTTCTGTCAGGAACACCCGCTTCTTCTCGCGCCGGAACAGCAGCAGATCGTGGTCCTGCTCCAGCTTGCGCACCTGTTCGGAGACCGCGGGCTGGGTCAGGCGCAGCGCCTCTGCAGCGCGGGAAAAGCCGCCCAGGAGGGCCACGTGGTGAAAGGCCTTGAGCTGTGAATGGCGCATGATCCGTCCCTGTGACTTTGTATAGGCATGGCCTATCATTGAATTGTTTTTTGCAATTTTACATATGATTGAGGCTGGCGCAATCATGCTCTCGAACCATGCATTGGAGACAGGCAATGACCGCTTCCGCACCGCAGATTGACCCGCCTTTTCTAGGCGAACCTTACCTCCTGACCCCTGGGCCGCTGACCACATCCTATGAGGTGAAACAAGCCATGCTGCGGGACTGGGGCAGCTGGGACGATGACTTCCGTGCCATGACCCGCGACATGCGCAGCCGCCTGCTGGCGCTGTTGGGGGAGGGGGCTGGCGAATATGACTGCGTGCCGATGCAGGGCTCCGGCAGCTTTGCGGTGGAGGCGATGCTGGCGTCCTTTGTGCCGCGGGACGGTAAGGCGCTGGTGCTGGCCAATGGCGCCTACGGGCTGCGCTCGGCGCAGACGCTGCAATACCTGGGCCGCGCCTATCAGCTGCTGGACAAGGGCGATTACCTGCCGCCGCGCGGCGATGAAGTGGCGCAGATCCTGGCAAATGATCCGTTGATCACTCATGTGGTGGCGATCCACTGCGAAACCTCCTCGGGCATCCTGAACCCGGTGGAGGAGATTTCCGAGGCCGTCTATGCTGCGGGCCGCAAGCTGCTGATCGATTCGATGTCAGCGTTTGGCGCGATTGAACTGCAGCCGTCGCAGATCCGCTATGAAGCGATGGTGTCCTCGGCCAACAAATGCATTGAGGGCGTGCCGGGCTTCGGCTTTGTCATTGCCCGCAAGGCGGAGCTGGAAGCCGCCAGGGGCAACAGCCATTCGCTGTCGCTGGATGTGCATGCGCAATGGGCGCATATGGAAAAGACCGGCCAATGGCGGTTCACCCCGCCGACCCATGTGGTTGCGGCTTTCCTTGAGGCGCTCAAGGCGCATGAGGCTGAAGGCGGCGTCGCGGGGCGCGGTGGCCGCTACACCCGCAACCGTGATGTGATGGTTGCTGGCATGCGCGAGCTGGGGTTCGAGACGCTGCTGCAGAACCGCTGGCTGTCGCCCATCATCGTCACATTCTTTTGCCCTGCGGATGCGAATTTCGTCTTCGACCGCTTCTACGATCTGATGAAGGAAAAGGGTTTTATCATCTATCCGGGCAAACTGACGGTTGTGGACAGTTTCCGCGTCGGCTGCATCGGGCAGATGGATGAACATGTGATGCGGCAGGTCGTGACTGCCGCCAAGGAAACACTTGCCGAAATGGGCGTCGCCAGCGCGGCCCCGCCCGCCGCGGCGCTGGAAGAACGCGCCAAACTGGCCGCCTGAGACATAAAGGACTTCGACATATGACCATTCAATCCCCCGTCGTGGCAAACGGCCGCGCCTATGATGTGCCCAAGACCTGCGCGATTGCCATCTGCCTGGACGGCTGCGAGCCGGAGTATCTGGACAAGGCAATTGCTGACGGTCTGATGCCCACGCTCAAGCGGATGCGCGCGGAAGGCACCGACCGGCTGGCGCATTCGGTGGTGCCCTCGTTCACCAACCCCAACAACCTGTCGATTGCGACAGGCCGTCCGCCGGTGGTGCACGGGATCTGCGGCAACTACCTGATCGACCCGGACACCGGCGAAGAGGTGATGATGAACGACGTGCGCTTTTTGCGGGCGCCGACGGTGTTCAAGGCGTTCTATGACGCTGGCGCGCGGGTGGCCGTGGTCACTGCCAAGGACAAGCTGCGGGCGCTCTTGGGGGCAGGCCTGGAGTTCGGCGACGACCGAGCCAAGTGCTTCTCTGCAGAAAAATCCGACACTTCGACCGCAGCCGAGCACGGACAGGAGAAAGCCAGCGAGTGGCTGGGCATGGCGCAGCCGGAGGTCTACTCGGCTGAACTCAGCGAGTTTGTCTTTGCCGCCGGTGTAAAACTGCTGAAGGAATGGGCGCCGGATGTGATGTATTTGACCACCACCGACTATGTGCAGCACAAGTACAGCCCCGATCAGGCAGAGGCCAAGGCCTTCTATGAGATGTTCGACAAGTACCTGACGGAGCTTGACGCGCTGGGCGCTGCCATCGTGGTGACCGCCGACCACGGCATGAAGCCCAAGCACCACGCCGACGGCTCCCCCAGCGTGATCTATGTGCAGGACCTGATGGATGACTGGCTGGGCGAGGGCCAGGCGCGGGTGATCCTGCCGATCACCGACCCTTATGTGGTGCATCACGGCGCGCTTGGCTCCTTTGCCACCTGCTACTTGCCAGAGGGCGCGGACCGTGCGGAGATCATGGAGCGGCTCGCGGGTTATGACGCGATTACCGGTGTGCTGACCCGCGAGGAGGCGGTGGCACGGTTCGAGCTGCCCGCCGACCGGATCGGCGACATCATCCTGGTTTCGGGCGAGAACATCTGCATCGGCACGTCTGAGCACCGCCACGATCTGGCCGCGCTCAATGAACCGCTGCGCAGCCATGGCGGGCTGACCGAACAGGAGGTACCCTTCATCTGCAACCGCGTCCTGCCGCTGCCGGAGCGCCCGGTGCTGCGCAACTTTGATGCGTTTTTCTATGCCGCGCAGGCGGCGGCGCTGTAACCATGAAGGATCAGGCGATGAGCGATACCGAAATCCGCAACGAGGGCATGCGCATCGGCGGCGAGGTGGTCTTTACCGAGGAAACCGTGCCGGTTCTCTACCCTTATACCAACGAGGTGGTGGGCCATGTGCCGGCCGGTCAGGCCGAGCACGCCCGCAAGGCGTTTGAGATTGCCGCGAACTATACGCCCAAGCTGACCCGCTATGAGCGCAGCCGGATCCTGCAGCGGGCAGGGGAGCTGATCGGCGAGAAGCGAGAGTGGCTGGCCAAATGGCTGACGCTGGAGCTGGGCATCTGCCACCAGCACGCGATCTATGAGACCAAGCGTGCGCAGGACGTCTATCAGTTTGCCGCTGCCGAGGCGCTGAAGGACGATGGCGAGATCTTTTCCTGCGATCTGACGCACAACGGCAAGGCGCGCAAGATCTTCACCAAGCGCGAACCGGTCAAGGCGATCTCGGCGATCACCCCGTTTAACCATCCTTTGAACATGGTGAGCCACAAGATTGCGCCCGCGATTGCGACCAACAACTGCATGGTCTGTAAGCCGACCGAACTGACGCCGCTGACCTGCATTGCGCTGGCCGATATCCTGTACGAAGCGGGGCTGCCGCCGGAGATGTTCCAGGTGGTCACCGGCTGGCCCAAGGACATTGGCGACGAGATGATCACCAATGAAAACATCGACATCATCACCTTCACCGGTGGTGTGCCGGTGGGCAAGATGATTGCCGAAAAGGGCGTCTACAAGCGCCAGGCGCTGGAACTGGGTGGCAACGATCCGTTGATCGTGCTGAATGATCTGTCCGATGCCGATCTGGAAAAGGCGGCCACCATTGCCGTGGCGGGCGCCACCGGCAACTCCGGCCAGCGCTGCACCGCGATCAAGCGCATCCTGGTGCAGGAAAGTGTCGCGGAGCGCTTCGTGCCGCTGGTTCTGGAAAAAGCCAAGAAGATCAAGTTCGGCGATCCGCAGGATCCCGAGACGGAACTCGGCTGCGTCATCCACGACAAGGCGGCGGAGCTGTTCGAGAAACGTGTCTACATGGCCGAGGCCGAGGGGGCCGAGATCCTCTACCACCCTGGCCGCCAGGGCGCGCTGCTGCCGCCGATCGTGGTCGACAAGGTGCCGCACAACAGCGAGTTGGTGATGGAGGAGACCTTTGGCCCCATCGTGCCCATCGTCCGGGTGCCGGATGACGACGCTGAGGTGATGCGGATCTCCAACTCCACCGAGTTCGGGCTGTCGTCGGGTGTCTGCACCAATGATCTGAACCGGGCGATTGCCTATATCAACGGTCTGGACGTGGGCACCTGTAACATTTGGGAGCAGCCCGGCTACCGGATCGAGATGTCCCCCTTCGGCGGCATCAAGGACTCGGGCAATGGCGTCAAGGAAGGTGTGATCGAGGCGATGAAATTCTTCACCAACGTGAAGACCTACTCACTCCCCTGGCCGGAATAACACCGGCCCGCCGGGGCTGGCTCCACCTGGCCCCGGCCTTTTTAGCTTTCTCTTTTGACCCCCTGCACGGAGGCGGCACATGCTCGTCCATACGGAAGGTGAATCCAATACGTCCGAGGCCCGCAAGGCCTGGCTGAAAACATCCATCGGCCCCCATTCCGCACCGCTGCTGGAGCGGGATGCGGATGCCTTCCTGCACCAGAGCCTATCCAGCCCCTGCGTCAGCACCATCGCCAAGGCCGAAGGCATCTGGATCGAGGATATGGACGGCCGCCGCTACATGGATTTCCACGGTAACTCTGTGCACCATCTGGGCTATGGCCACCCCAAACTGGTTGCGGCCATCAAGCAGCAGTTGGACAACCTGCCGTTTGCACCGCGCCGTTTCACCAATGAACCCGCGGTGGAACTGGCCGAGAAACTGGCGGCAATCACCCCCGGCGATCTGGGCAAGACCCTGTTCACCACCGGCGGTTCCGACGCCAATGAGGTGGCGCTGAAGATCGCCCGCGCCGCCACCGGGCGGTTCAAGACGCTCAGCTTCTGGGATGCGTTCCATGGCGCGGGGTTTGGCGCCGCCTCGGTCGGGGGAGAGGCCACTTTCCGCAGCCATATCGCAGGCCCTTTGCTGCCGGGAACGGAGCATGTGGCGCCGTTCAGCCCGTCAAACTGCGCCTATGGCCACAAGTCGCTGGAGGCCAGCGCCGAGGCCTGCGCGCGGATGATCGACTATGTGCTGGGCCGCGACGGCGACTATTGCGCCTTCATCGCCGAGGCGATGCGTGCGGTCCCGAATGTGCCGCCGCCGGGGTTCTGGAAATCGGTGCGCGAGATCTGCGACAAGCATGGCGTGCTGCTGATCCTGGATGAGATTCCCACCGGGCTGGGCAAAACCGGGCAGATGTTCTCCTTCCAGCATGACGGGATCGTGCCGGACATCCTGACGCTGGGCAAATCGCTGGGTGGCGGCATTCTGCCCATCGCTGCCTGCGTGGCGCGGCGCGATCTGGATGTCTGCGGAGATTTTGCCATCGGCCATTACACGCATGAGAAAAACCCGGTGACTGCCCGCGCCGCCCTGACCACGCTGCAGATCATTGAAGAGGAAGGGCTGGTGGAGCGTTCTGCCGATTTGGGACGCCGCGCGCTGGAGCGGCTGCGCGATGCGCTGGGCCAGGTGGCCATCGTCGGCGACATCCGCGGCCGCGGGCTGATGTTCGGGGTGGAGATTGTCGAGGACCGCCAGACCATGTCGCCCGACATCGCCATGGCAGAGCAGATCTATTACGCCTGCCTTGAGGCCGGCCTCAGCTATAAGATCAGCCAGGGCAGCGTGCTGACCCTGTCACCGCCGCTGACCATTTCCCGCGAGGATCTGGACCGGGCGCTCGATATCGTGATTGCCGCGGTGAAGGCGGCTGTCTGATCCGGCATTTCGGCGCACAGGAAAAGCCCCGCCATCGGCGGGGCTTTCCATTTGCCTGGTGCCTTGCGGTCAGTCCAGGAACCGTTTGGCGGCCGGCAAGTGCTGCATCAGCAAGTAGTAGGAGACACCGGCGGGCAGCAGGCTGGCGTACCAGGAGATGCCGGAGAAGATCAGCGCTGCTGCAACCCCGATGCCCATGGCGATGACCGCGGCCCAGTTCACGCCCTGGTAGGGGCCGGTTTCATCGTAAAGCTTGTCCAGATCCAGCTTCTGCTTGCGCAGGATAAAGTAGTCCACCACCAGGATCGCAAAGATCGGGCCCAGGAAGGCGGAATAGGTCTGGATGAACAGGCTGAGGCCAGCGGCGGATTCATCCTTGACCAGTTCCCACGGGAAGGTGGCGAAGGCCAAGAGGCCGACGATAACGGCGGAGGTCTTGAACTTGATCTTGAAGATATCCATCAGTGCGTAGGCCGGCGGCACCACGTTGTTCAGGATGTTGGTGGTGACCTGCGCAAAGGCGATGAACAGCAGGGTGATGACCAGCAGCGGCTTGTTGTCGACGGCGCTGGAGAACACCTTGATCGGGTCGACCTCGCCGGTGGCGCCGGAGACCATCAGGCCGATCAGCCCCATAAACAGTGTCGCGGGCAGGATCGAGTTGGCATAGATCGCCACCTGGCGGAACGGGCCGACGTTGCGGCGCAGCTCGCGCGAGTAGTCGGAGACGTTCAGCATCATGGTGCTGTAGATGCCCAGGAACAGCATGGTGGCTCCCCAGAAGGGCGCGCCCCAGGTGCCTTCGACATTGACCAGATTGGCGGAGATTTCCTCGCCGTATTTGCTGATCACGCTGAAGAACATGTAGACCAGCGAGCCGATGATGAAGACGGAGCCGATGTTCTCCAGCCACTTGATGCCGTGGAAGCCCAGCACCGACAGGCCGATCTGCAGCAGCTGGAAGCCGATGAAGAACACCACGATGTTGTCGTAGCCGAACAGCGTGTCGGAGACGAGGTTCAGGGCGCCTGCGCCGATCCAGCTCTGGAAACCGAACCAGACGATGGCGGGAACGGAACGCACCAGCGCCGGCAGGCGGGTTCCGGCAAAGCCGAAGGCAGAGCGTGCCTGCACCATGAAGGGAATGCCGTATTTGTGCCCGGCCTGGCCGTTGATCATCAGCGCGAGGCCGATCACGGTGCAGCCGATGGCGATGGCAACAAAGGTCTGCAGCAGGTTCAGTGTGCCCACCAGGCCGGAGCCGATGGTGAAGGTGCCGATCGACACGCAGCCGCCCAGCCAGGCAAAGAGATAGGACCACGGATCCATGATCCGCGTTTCCTGCGGTGCAAGGCTCTCCTCCCCGATGCCCTTGCTGCTGTGGTCCTCTGTTACACCGCCGGGGCTGGCGGCTTCCAGTTCTGCGTTCATGGTCATGTTGTCCTCCCTGACGATACCATTATTTCCGGTTGGGGCGCGCATAGGCGTTGATCTTGCTGGTCTTCAGGCCGCAGCCCGCCAGCGCCTCGATCATCCGCGTTGCCGCGCTGACCCCGTCGATGACGGGAATGCCTGTTTCCTGGCTGAGCCACGCCGTGAGATCGGCCATGCCGGCACAGCCCAGCACCACCGCTTCGCAATGGTCCTCCTCGATGGCGCGCAGGATCTCGGCGCGGATTTTCTGGCGCGCGCCTGATCCTTCCTCCTCCAGCGCCAGCACCGGGATCGCGGCAGAGCGCACCCGGCGGCACTGGTGGCTGAGGCCGTAGCCGTGGACCAGATGTTCGATCACCGGCACTGCGCGGGGCAGGGTGGTGACCACGGTGAAGGAGGTTGCCAGCATGCTGGCCGCCTTTACCGCCGCTTCGCAAATGCCCAGCACCGGCCCGGACGCCAGCTCACGGCAGGCGCCGATGCCGGGATCGTCGAAACAGGCGACAACGATGCCGTCCACGCCCTGCTCCTCGCCCGCCGCCACCTGGGCCAGCAGGCCGGGCAGCGACATCGCCTCGTCGAAATGGCCTTCGATGCTGGCGGGCGCACCTGCTGCGGTGGCACCCATGATGGTGACACCGGGGCTGGCAGCGGCCTCGGCAGCCGCGACGATCTTCCGCGTCATCGACTCGGTCGAGTTGGGATTGACGACCAGGATTTTCATGCGCTCCTCCTTTGTTGTCATTTATTGTTAACAATATTTGATAACACGTCAAGCCGACCACGCCGCGGCGCCATTGCCAAGCGCTCTGACGGCCCTTAAGTTGCGGCGGCGCAGGAAAACTTTTTTGAGGCTCCATGAAGGATTCTCCCGAAGATCTGATCGTGAATGCGATTCTCGACGCGATTGCCGAACAGCGGCTGCCAGCGGGCACCAAGCTGGGCGAGCAGGCGCTGAGCGATCTGTTTTCCTGCAACCGTGCCAATGTGCGCCGGGCGCTGGCCTCCTTGGCGGCGCAGCAGGTGGTGGAGCTGCGCCCGAACCGCGGCGCCTTTGTGATGACGCCTTCGCCCAAGGAGGCGCGCGACATTTTCCAGGCCCGCCGCGCGATCGAGCGCACCATTGCGCGCCACGCCTCCGGGCAGGCCTCGCCGGACGACATTGCCTTTCTGCGGGGCAACATCCTGGAGGAAGCCGCGGCGCGCAGAGCGGGTGACAAACCGGCAGAGCTGCGCGCCTCGCGCCAGTTTCATATGCGGATTGCGCAGATTGCCGGCAATCTGGTGCTGGAGCGGTTCCTGTCGGAGCTGACCATGCGCAGCACGCTGATCCTGGGGCTTTACTCCCCCACCGGCAGTTCCTCCTGCGCCGAGGATGAGCACGACCGGATTGTCGATGCGCTGGAGGCCGGCAGTACCGATGAGCTGGTCCGGCTGGCCGACGAGCACCTGCGCCATCTGGAGGCAGGGCTGAACTTCGACGAGCCGCCTGCCGCACCGATGAGCCTGCAGGAGCAGCTGATGGTGCCGCGCAGCACACCGTCGGCCAAGTAAGGCAGCGCGCAGAGCGTATCTGCTGCGGTCAAACTCCCTGTCCTGACGACTCCCCTCCCGCCCGCGAAGGCCCCGGGGACAAATACATCCATGACGTGTGTTTCTGGTCTTTCCGGCTGATGCGCTGCGCGTTTCGCGCCCGCTAGAGTCAATGCAGGCCGGTGCCGGATGGTGCTGCAGCCATATGAACCGCCGGCGTGCCGGTGTTTATCTGATGGGAGACTGACATGACTGGATATGTGAAAAAGATGCTGTCCAAGCTGCGCCGTGATGAGCGCGGTGTGACGCTGGTGGAATACGGCATTGCCATTGCGCTGGCAGTGGCGCTGGGCGTGACTGCCCTGAGCAACCTGGCGCTGGATGTCGAAGGCGGCATGATCGCCGCGGGCAACGAAATGCCCGGCGAACGCCCTGCAACTCAGTAGGGTTTCGCCAGCAAGGCAGCACAGGCTCTGCAAGGGGGAGCAGAGCCTGTGCGCCTGAAGGCCGCCCGGCAGAAGGGCGGCGGCAAGCATGGCAGGAAGCAGAAGCCTGCGGACTCAGTCGTCAACCACATGCCGGGACCGTCCTTCTGCTGCGTCAGCCAGCGACGAAAGGATGTTTGGCATGAATATTTCATCACTTCTCAGCATGATTTCCGGGCTGGCCCTGGCGGGCGGCTCCGCCTATGTCGCCAAGGATTACATCGACGGCCAGGCCGTGACGGGCGGTTCAGAAGGCCCGGCGCTGGTCGAGGTCGTCGTTGCGTCGCAGGATATTGCTTTCGGCACAGCGCTGACGGCGCAGTCCCTGACTACCATCGCCTGGCCGGCCGAAGCGCGGCCCGCAGGCACATTCACCAGCTATGACGTGCTGCTGCCGGATCCCGGCCAGCCGCCGCGCCGCGCCCGCCGCGCGATTGCGCAGGGGGAGCTGATCCGGGCTGCGAAGATTTCCAAGTTCGGCGAGAAGGTGACCATCGTGCAGACGCTCAGCCCGGACCACCGGGCGATGGCCATCAAGGTCAGCGCGGAAACCGCGGTGGGCGGCTTTGTGACGCCGGGTGACAGCGTTGATGTCCTGCTGACCCAGGGCCGCGGTGCCGGCCTGAAGACCGTGACAATTCTGCAGAACGCCCGGGTGATCGGGGTGGACCAGGATGCCAACGAAGAATCCGAAACGCCCGGTGTGGCCCGCACCGTCACGGTTGAAGTGACCCCGGACGAAGGCCAGCGCCTGGCGCTGGCGCAGCGGGCCGGCACGCTGAGCCTGACCCTGCGCAATCTGGATGCACCGGCAGAGGAAGTGCCGCTGGACTCGATCAGCCTGAACGACGTGCTGCGCAATCTGCGGCCGCAGCAGGAGGAGGTCGAACAGCCGGTTCGGAAGACCGTTTTGATCCGCCGCGGCACCGAAGTGTCCGAAACCGAAATCCGCTGAGGGCCGCGGCCCCGGGAGCCTTGCCAGACCATGAGCCTGAATACCCGCATAAGACAGTTTGCCCGGGAAGACAGCGGCACCATGCTGGTCACCTGGGGGCTGACTTTCGTGGTGCTTCTGGGCATTGCCGCGATGTCCTTCGACTTGGGGCGCACCGGTATCACCCGCAGCGAGCTGCAATCGTTTACGGACAATGTGGCGCTGGCGGCTGCGGGGGAACTGGACGGCAAGGACGATGCCATCACCCGCGCCCGCGCCGCAGCAGCCAATCTGATCAGCGACCGCAAGACCTTTGGCGGCGGTGGCAGCGTGCTGAGCGGCGATACCGATTACACGCTGACGTTTTTTTCCGAGCTGCCCGCAGACGATACTGCTGCCCTGACATCTGTGACCACCGATCCGGCAGAGGCGGCCTTTGTCCGTGCCGTGGCAACGCCCAGCACGGTTGGCGCCTATTACGGCGCGGCTTTTGCTGCGCTGACCGGAACAAACCGCCCGAACGAACAGGCGCGGGCATCGTCAGTGGCGGGCTTCACCCAGTATGCCTGTGATATCACCCCGCTGATGTTCTGCGTGCCGCCGGGGTTTTCCGCGGATGCCAGCATCGGCGAAATGATCCTGCTGCGCTCCGGCGGCAATGGGGCCGCCTGGGGGCCGGGGGATTTCGGTTTTCTTGATCCGGGCAAGGTGCTGGTCGATGAGGATGGCCCCTGTGCGGGTCTCAACGGCGCGCAGCTGGATGCCTGCCTGCTGGGCGCCGAGGGCAGCATTACCCAGTGTTTCAGCCAGCGCGGCGTCGATATCGAGCCGGGCCAGAAGGTCGGCATCCGCGATGCGGTCTTCAACGTGCGCTTCGACATGTATCACGCGATCATGAACGGCAAGCGCAATGACCCCGACTACCCGCCCGCACCCAATGTCATCAAGGGGCGCAAGCCAAAGGGAGGTGGCAGCTGCATCGGCAACAATGAGGAAGCCGCCGATTCAGTGGCGCTGCCCAGGGACAACTGTTTCGAGAGCGGCGGATGCGCCCGCTTTGGAGATGGGAACTGGGCGGCGGGCCGGACCAAATATGTGGACGCAAACTATGGTGGTGTGGATCCGCACCCCGCCGCCGCCACGCGGTTTGAATACTATGTGGCAGAGATAAACGCAGCAGGCGGGCCAGGGTCCGGCAACCCCATTCTCTCGGGTCTGGACGAAACCGGCCGCCCTATGTGCTCAGCCAATCAAAGCGCTGACATTAACCGCCGCGTTGTCATTGCAGCCGGGATCGACTGCACGGCAAATCCGGTCAGCGGGTCCGTCACCGGTGTTCCGGTTGAGGAATTCGTGAAGATCTTCCTGACTGAGCCGGTTGGCACCCACACAACCTCTCCTCCGACGCTCAATATCTGGGGCGAGGTTGTCGGCAGCGCTGGCGGCGGGGCAGGGGGCACCGGCGATGCGGGCATTTTCCGCGACGTCGTGCAGCTCTACAGGTGAGCGGGATGGGGGAGGCAAAACATACCGCCGCCCGCTGGGCCGCCTTTCGCAAAGGAGAAGAGGGGGCGGTGCTGGTGGAGTTTGCCCTGATGCTGCCGCTGATGCTGCTGGTCTTTGCGGTGATCATCGAAGGCGGGCGGATGATGTGGTCTTACCAGGCGGCAATCTCCGGTGTGCGCGATGCTGCGCGCTACCTGGCGCGGGTGGCGCCGCAGGACATCTGCTCCACCGGCGGCTCCGTCGCCGCGCACCAGCCGCAGCTGCTGGACATCGTGCGTGAGAGCATTGATGGCGATGCGCTGTTTCCACCCAGCCTGAACGTGACCGCAGTCACCCCCAGCCTGACCTGCCAAGCCGGAAGCTACCGGATTTCACCGGCTCCGGTGGTGGAGGTGCAGGCCAATCTGACCATGACCTTTCCGTTTGCCGGCATCTTTGCGCTGAACGGCGGCAGCCTGAACACCATCAACACGGTCATCACCGATCAAAGCCGGGTGTTCGGGACATGATCGGGCCAGGAAGGGCATATGCCGCATTGCGCCGTTTCCGCCGGGACCAGAACGGCGCCGCGCTGGTGGAGCTGGGGGTTGCGATCCCGCTGTTCCTGCTCTTGTTCATGGGTATCATCGACTACGGCCGTATGGCGTTTCACTACGTGGTGGCGGAGCGGGCGATGAATGTGGCCGCGCGGGTGGCGGCGGTGCGCCCGCCTGCCTGTGCCGGGGTACCGCAGATCCACCGGCGCGATCCGTCTGCCAATGCCCCGCTGCCCATTTACGGCACCTCCTGCCGGGCAGGGCCGGACATCTGCCTGAATGCGGGCACGGTGACCTGCTCAGGTTCCGCGGCCAACGCCACAGCGAATGAAATCTGGGCACTGGTAGGCGGTGCGATGCCGCCCGACGCCACCATTGCCGCGCTGTCGTTCAGCTACAGCTACGACGGCAGCCTCGGCTTCCTGGGCGGGCCCTATGTTCCCGTGGTCACGGTGGAGCTGCAAAACCAGACGTTTGAATTCGTATCGCCGCTTGGGCGGCTGGCAGCGCTGGCGGGGTCCGCCGGGGGAGGCGCGCTGGGCGCCTCGGTGCCCTTTCCGTCGATGAGTGTGTCATTGCCGGGCGAGGATCTGGCACTGGGCCAGAGCGGCTGAAGCGATAGAGGAAGGAGAGGCCGATGCAGGCTGAGACACAATCCATCGTGGTCATCTCAGAAGACCCGGCTGTCTGTGCGCTGGTTGCCAGCGTGGCGCAGTTCCAGCCGGGCACCGGGGTGCGGAAATGCGCCTCGGCGCTCAGCGAAATTAACGGCACCGCGCTGCAGCTGGCCAAGGAAAACGACCTGATCATCTTCCGTGCCGGGGCAGATGCGGCTCGCGATGCCGCTGCGGTGCAAGAGATGATGCGCCACACTGGCGGTGCGGCGCGGATCCTGGCTCTGGCGGGTTCCAGTATGCCGTTTGCCGATTTGCGGCAATTGACAGAGGCCGGGGTGCAGGACGTGCTGCCTGATACGGCCTCTGCCGATGAGATGTCGGCGGCGATCCGCAAATGCCTGCGGGCAGATGAGCCGCAGCCCGTCCCCGGCGGTGCCCGGGGCAACCGTGAGGGGATGGTGATTGCGGTCAGCCAGTCCTGCGGGGGTGCCGGGGCGACGACGCTGGCGGTGAACCTGGCTGATTGCATGACCTGCCGGCGCGGGCTGCGGCGGCAGGAGGCGGAATTTAAGGTCGCTCTCCTTGACTTCGACCTGCAGTTCGGTGCCATCGGCAGCTTTCTAGATCTGCCGCCGAACCGCTGCCTTTATGAACTGGCTAGCGAAGGTTTCGTGCCTGACCAGGTTTTTGCCGAACAGTCGCTGACCGAGGCGGCGCCGGGCCTGTGGGTCATGGCCGCACCGGCCGAGATCGCGCCGCTGCATGCGCTGAGGCCGGAACAGGTGCAGACGCTGATTGCGCATCTGCGCCTGCAGTTCGATTTCGTGGTGATCGGCCTGCCGCGCGCCTTGGCAGACTGGCTGACACCGGTTCTGGAGGCCAGCGAGCGGCTGCTGATGGTGACCGGCAGCTCAGTGCCGGCAATCAGTCAGGCGCGTCGGCTGCTGGATTTCTATGCCGAGGCCAGCATGAGCCTGCAGACCGACATCGTGATCAGCCGCGAGCGCAAGCCGCTGATCGCTGCCAGCCACCACAAGGAAGCGGCCAAGCTTTTGCAGAAGCCGTTCAAATACTGGCTGCCCAATGATCCGTCGGCGGCCTCTGCTGCGGCTGACAGGGGCGTGCCGTTGTCGGCAGCCGCTGGGCGTTCCAGCCTGGCCAAGGCGATCCGGCGGCTGTCCCGCGATCTGATTGAAACTAAGAATGCCCGCGCCGGTGCGGCGCAGCCCCAGCACGGAAAGGCGGTTTGAGATGTTCAGGAATTTTGGCAAGCGAACAGAAAACGTCTCTCCTGCGGATACTGTGGTGCCGCTGTGGCCGGAGGTAGGCGCGCAGCCGCCTGGGGGCGAGCCGGAAATCAGTGAGGAAACCCGCAAGCTGACAGCCTTTCTGGAGCTGAAAAGCCGGATGCACGAAGCGGTTATCGACCGGCTGAATCTGGCGGTGATCGACAAGGTTGAGCCGGAAGAGCTGCGCCGCGAGGTGGCGGCGCTGGTCGGCGATGTTCTGGCAGAGGAGAACAACCCGTTGCGCGCGGATGAATTCCGCCGCCTGGTGGATGAGCTGATCGACGAGGTTCTGGGGCTGGGCCCGCTGGAGCCATTATTGGCGGACCCCGGCATCAACGACATTCTGGTCAATGGCCACAAGACGGTTTTTGTCGAACGCAGCGGCGTGCTGGAGCAGACGGGTGTGCGGTTCCGTGACGAAAAGCACCTGCTGCGGATTATCGACAAGGTGGTTTCGCGCGTCGGGCGCCGGGTGGATGAGAGCAACCCCTGGGTGGATGCCCGGCTGGAGGATGGCAGCCGGGTCAACGCGATCATCCGGCCCTGTGCCATCGACGGCCCGTCGCTGTCGATACGCAAGTTTGCCCGTGACCCGCTGACGCTGGAGAAGCTTGTGGCGGGCAACGCGCTGAACGGGCGTGCAGCCGCCTTCCTGCAGGCGCTGGTCGAGGCGCGGATGAATATCCTGATCTCCGGCGGCACCGGCTCCGGCAAGACCACGATGCTGAACGCGATTTCAGCGGGGATCGATCCGCGTGCACGGATCGTCACCATTGAGGATGCTGCGGAGCTGCAGCTGCAGCAGGCGCATGTGGTGCGGTTGGAAACCCGTCCGCCCAATCCGTCCGGCGGCGGTGCCGTCAGCCAGCGAGACCTGGTGCGCAACGCCCTGCGGATGCGCCCGGACCGGATCATAGTCGGCGAAGTGCGTGGTGCCGAGACCTTTGACATGCTCCAGGCGATGAACACTGGCCACGACGGTTCGATGACCACGGTGCACGCTAATTCCGCCCGCGACGCGCTGGGCCGGATCGAGCAGATGGTTTCGATGATGGGGATGGAGCTGCCGCTGCCGGCAATCCGGGCGCAGATCGCCTCCGGCTTGCAGATCATCGTGCAGCTGGCGCGGCTGTCGGACGGCCAGCGGCGGGTGATGAGCATTTCCGAACTCACCGGCCTTGAGGGGGAGGTGATCACCATGCAGGACATCTTTGTGTTCCGGCGGATGGGTAAGACCGCGGAGGGCGGCATCGCGGGCGAGTTCATTCCAACTGGCATCCGGCCGCAATGCGCTGCGCTGCTGGAGGCTGCGGGCGTTGGCTTTGACCAGACTCTGTTCCAGCCGGAGGGCGCCTGATGCTGAATGATCTGTTGAAAGAACTGCATGAATGGAACGGCCATCTGGGCGGATATGCGGTGTACTGCGGCGTGGCGGTGGGCGTTCTGCTGCTGCTGTCCGGCCTGCGGCAGCTGACCAGCCGCAAGAGCCGTTCGGTGGTCTTCCGCAGCCGCCGGATGCGGCTGATCAATCAGGGGCGCAGCGGCAGCGAGCGCCTTGCCATCCTGAAGCCGCCGCCGCGCCGCACCGGCTGGCAGCGCATTCCTGTGGCCGGTGCTCTTCCGAAGATCCTGCGCCAGGCGGATGTGCCGCTAAGCACAGGCGTGTTCTGGACCGCATGCGGCGCATTGGGGGTGCTGATCTTTCTTGCCGCGGCGGGATTTGCGGGGCTGTTGCAGGCCGCTGCGATTGCGGTCCTGGGCGGCTTTGGACTGCCATTTGCCCTGCTGATCGGGCGTCAGCGCAAGCAGATGGACAAGCTGGTTCACCAGCTGCCGGATGCGCTGGAAATGCTCGCGCGCGGGCTGAAGGTAGGCCATCCGCTGAACAACTCCATCGGCATCGCAGCGCGGGAGATGCCGGACCCGGCGGGCACTGAACTGGGCATTATCTATGATCAGGTGACCTATGGCGATGACCTGCCGGATGCGGTGCAGGAATTCGCGGACAGGACCGGCCTGGAGGATGCGCAATACCTGGCCGCCAGCATCAGCATCCAGCATGGCACCGGCAGCGACCTGTCGGTGATGCTGGAAACCCTGGCACGGGTCATCCGCAACCGGATTGCCCTGCGCCGCAAGGTGCATGCACTGGCCTCGGAAGGACGGCTGACGGCCTGGCTGCTGTCGGCGCTGCCGCTGGTGATTTTTGCCACCGTGTCGGTTCTGACACCCAGCTACTACGCCGGGGTGGCCGATGACCCGATGTTCCGGCCGATGATGGGCGCGATCGTCCTGCTGACGGTGCTGAATGCGCTGACGCTGCGCAAGCTTGTCAATTTCCGGATCTGATAGAGGAGGTTTGCCATGGAAGAGTTTGCCACACGCCTCCTGACCCAGACCGGGCTGCCGCCCGGCGCACTGGCAGCGGTTGGGGCTGCCGCTGCCGTGCTGCTCCTGTATTTCGGCGCTGCTGCCAGCCTGGCGCGGAAATCACCCGCCGCGGCACGGCTGTCGTCTCTGGGCGAGGCCCGCCGCCGCCAATCTGGCGACCTGGCGCTGCTGAAGGCTCCCGGTGCCCAGCCGGGCGGGCTGATGAAGGCCTTTGTGCCTGCCAGCCGGAGCGAACGGTCGGAGCTGGAGAACAAGCTGTCACAGGCCGGTTTTTCGCAAGAGGGAGCGCTGCGCAGGTTTACTCTGATCCGGGTTTTTCTCGGGCTGGCGGTGCCGGGGCTGCTGCTTCTGGTCATCGCCGCCGCCAAGACGCCCGGTCTGCTGCCGCCCAACCCGTTCACGGCGCAGGTGGCCGGATGGACAAATCTGCAAGTCTTTCAGGCCCTGAGCGGGCTGGTTGGGACAGGTTACTTCGGCCCGGTTTATGTGCTGAACGCCCGCGCCGCCGCCCGCCGCCGCCGGATCGAGGAGGCCTTTCCCAATGCGCTGGACCTGATGAGGATTTCAGTGGACTCCGGGCTGGGTTTCGACGCCGCGATGACCCGCGTCGGCAACGAACTGGGGCAGGTTTCGCCGGATCTGGCCTTTGAGCTGCTTAGCGTGCAGCGGCAGATTCAGGCGGGCCGCGCCCGCGGTGATGCGCTGCTGGACATGGCTGGCCGCACCGGAGTGGACACGGTCCGGTCATTTGCCAATGTTGCCCTGCAGTCGATGCAGTTTGGCACCAGCATGGCATCGGCGCTGGCGACCTATTCCGAGGACCTGCGCAGCCAGCGGGAGATGCGGGCGCAGGAAATGGCCAGCAAGCTTCCGGTTAAGATGTCGGCGGTGCTGGCCTCTCTGATGCTGCCTGCATTGGTCATGATCACCATCGGCCCGGTGGTAATCCGCTACATCCGCTTTATCGCAAGCTGATTCGAATTCCGTTTGGACAATTGCCGCAATCGGCGGCCATTGGTTCGGCGGGTCAGCTCCGGAGCACTGAATAAATCTCCTTATGGTTGCAAAAATGCGCGTTTACCTGCAATTTGCGCCAAATTCTTGACGCAATTGAAAGAGCCGGCCAGCATGGCGGGACGCAATAAGGAGATGATTGGTACGGGCGCTTGCTAAGTTACTAAAAGCGCTATGTTAAAAGTTAGTATTGCTGTGGGGGGATGCGCGTTATGGGGACCAATGCGCTATTTGACACCCACACCATTCGGGCTGCTGAGGCCGGAATGATCGCGCCAATTGCGCGATGGTGTGAGTGTTTGCACGGCTGTGCGCCTTTCAGGGACGCGTTGAGCGGACTGGCGGCGGCCATTAAGGGGGAAGCAGCTGCAATTTGCAGGGTATCGGCTGGCAAGGGCCGGGCTTCAGGATCAGTTATCTATGACAGGGCCGCGGGCAGCGGAAACGGCTTGCCATTGGAGCGCTCCTTTGCCTGCTCGGTGCTGGGCAGTTATCTGGACAAGGCCAAACCAGGGCTGATCTGGTACAAATCCATGAGCGATGAGGCGGCGGATCCGGCATTGGACCGGTTCCACAGCGATCGCAAACTGGTGGAGCTGGCGGTGATCCCGCTGTCTTCGGGCGAGCAGCACACCGATTTCCTGGAGCTGCATTTCGCAACCCGGCCTGGTGCGGTGCAGCAAGCGCTGCTGAACATCATTTCCGGCACTTTGGTGCGGACATGGACCAACCGCTCTCCCGGCCTCTATGCTGAGGCCTGCCTGAAGGAACGCCGCGTTGCCCGGAATGCCGAAGTCGCGGCGCATCTGCTAAGCATGGAAAACCCGGCCCAGCTGAGCCGCGCCGAATACCGGGTCTGCGTTCTGCTGAGCAAGGGCCAGCCGGCCAAGCGGGTGCAGTCGGACCTGGGGATCTCGAAATCGACGCTGCGCACCCATCTGCGCAACATCTACGCCAAGACACGCACCCGCAACATGAGTGAACTGGTCTATCAGCTGGTCTCGGTTGACACCTTCGCCGGCCAGACGCCGCGGCGGAGTTCTGCTGCATGACAGGCTTTGTTGAGCTGCTGCCGCTGGCTGCGGCCAGCCCGGTGCTGATCTATGCGGGGCTGGGGGACCTGCGATGCCTGCGGATTTCCAACCGCCAGATGCTGGGATTGGCAGCCGTGTTTCTGCTGACAGCACCGCTGCTGCCGCTGGCGGAAACCGGGCTGCGGCTGCTGGCTGCTGGCATTGTCTTTGCGCTGTGTTTCGCGCTGTTCTGCGGGCGGGTGCTGGCGGGCGGCGATGTCAAGATGATGGCACTGGCCATGCTGTTTGTGCCGTCTTCTGCGCTTGCCGCCTTTGGCTGGAGTTTCAGCGCTGCAATGCTCACCGTGCCCTTGGCCTTGACGCTGCTGGGCCGGACAGAGGCCGCCGCCGGCTGGCGGCAGTGGGCCTCGCTTCAGACGCCGGGGAAAATGCCGATGGGGGCGGCAATTTCCCTGGCGCTGATGCTCTTGCTGATTGTTCAGGCTGGCAGGGTCTGATCCTGAAAGGCGGCTGGCAACTTAGCGGGCAGGCGGAAACACCGCCGTCCGCTTGACCGTTCCATACACAAAACTGGTGTCGATGGAGGCAATGCCGCCGATCGGGTGGATGCGGGTGCGGATGAATTCCTCATAGGCCTCCAGGTCCGGTACCAGCACCCGCAACTGGTAATCCATCGCACCCGTCAGCACGTGGCATTCCAGCACCTCGTCGATCAGCTGCATCTTGCGTTCGAAATTCTTTACGTCCGCCTCGCCGTGCCGCTCCAGCTTGATGCGGACAAAGACGGTGATCGGCAGTCCGTAGGATTTGGCATCAACCACCGCGCTGTAGCCCTGGATCACGCCCTGGGCCTCCAGATTGCGCACCCGCCGCAGGCAGGGGGAGGGGGAGAGACTCACTGCCTCCGCCAGGTCCTGGTTGGTCATCCGGCCGTCCCGCTGCAGGGCGCGGATGATCTGGCGGTCCTTGCTGTCCATTTTGAGGTCCTGTTTGGCAGAATCTGCCAATATTTATATCTACTCAGAAATAATTCGCAATCCAATGCCGCTGAAACGGGCGGATGATGCCTGTAACAACAGACAGGAGCATCCCATGAAAACCTCCGGCGGCTTTGCCACCCGTGCCATCCACCACGCCTATGACCCGCAGGACAACGAAGGCGCGCTGACGCCGCCGCTGCACCTGACCTCGACCTTCACGTTTGAGACCGCCGAGGCCGGTGGCGAGATGTTCGCAGGCGAACGCCAGGGCCATATCTACAGCCGGATCTCCAACCCGACCTGCGACCTGCTGGAGCAGCGGATCGCTACGCTGGAAGGCGCCGAGGCGGGCCTGGCTCTCAGCAGCGGTATGGGCGCCATCACCGCGGTCCTATGGACGCTGCTATCGCCCGGTGACGAGGTGATCGTGGACAAGACGCTTTATGGCTGCACCTTTGCCTTCATGCGCCACGGGCTGGCGAAATGGGGCATCACCATCACCCATGTCGACATGACCGACATGGAAAACCTGCGCGCCGCTGTCTCGGACAAGACCCGCGTGGTCTATTTTGAGACCCCGGCCAACCCGAACATGCGGCTGGTGGACATCGCGGCGGCATCTGAAATTGCCCATGCCGCAGGCGCGCAGGTGGTGGTCGACAACACCTATGCCACCCCCTATTTGACCCGCCCGATTGAGCTGGGCGCTGATATCGTGCTGCATTCCGCCACCAAATACCTGGGCGGCCACGGCGATGTGGTGGCGGGCCTTGTCGTCGGCACCGCCGAGCAGATTGCTGAAATCCGCCTGGTCGGCATGAAGGACATGACCGGCGCAGTGATGGCGCCCTTCAATGCCATGCTGATCCTGCGCGGCCTCAAGACCCTGGCGCTGCGGATGGACCGCCACTGTGCTTCTGCCGTCACCGTGGCCGATTATCTGGCCGCCCACCCCGCGGTGAAATCGGTGTCCTTCCCGGGACACGAGAGCTTTGCCCAGGCTGATGTCGCTAAGCGCCAGATGGCACAGCCCGGCGCCATGATCGCCTTTGAGGTCGAGGGCGGATTGCAGGGCGGCATTGCCTTCATGAACGGTCTGCAGATGATCCAGCGGGCGGTATCGCTGGGCGATGCGGAAACACTGATCCAGCATCCGGCCTCGATGACCCATTCGACCTACACCCCGGAAGAGCGCGCCGAGCACGGCATCAGCGACGGGCTGATCCGCCTGTCGGTGGGGCTGGAGGATGTGGCCGACATTCTGGCCGATCTGGAACAGGCCTTGCCCGCCCCCGTGCAGCACGCCGCCGAGTAAGGAGAGAGCCATGCGCCCCGATCTGACCCACCTCAAGACCATCGAACAGCGGCTCTTGTGGCTGTCGCATTGGATGATCCACAACGCGAACCACATCCGCCCCAAGGCGGACGGGATCAAGATCGGGGGGCACCAGGCCTCTTCGGCGTCGATGGTGTCGATCATGACGGCGCTCTATTTCTCGGCGCTGAAACCGGGCGACCGGGTGGCGGTGAAACCGCATGCCTCGCCCGTCTTTCACGCGATGCAGTACCTGATGGGCAATCAGACGCGCGAGAAAATGGAGAACTTCCGCGGCTTCGGCGGTGTGCAAAGCTATCCCAGCCGCACCAAGGACGTGGATGACGTGGATTTCTCCACTGGCTCTGTCGGGCTGGGTGTCGGGATCACCGCGCTGGCCTCCATGGTGCAGGACTTCATCACCGCCAAGGACTGGGGCAAGGATGCCCGCACCGGCCGCATGGTGGCACTGGCGGGCGATGCAGAACTGGACGAGGGCAACATCTACGAAGTGCTGCAGGAGGGCTGGAAGAACGATCTGCGCAACACCTGGTGGATCATCGACTACAACCGCCAGTCGCTGGACGGCATTGTCCGCGAAGGCCTGTTCGAGCGGATCGAGAAGATCTTTGACGCCTTCGGCTGGGACGTGGTGCGGGTGAAATACGGCGCCCTGCAGCGGACCGCGTTCGAGGAGCCGGGCGGCGAAGCTCTGCGCGCCTGGATCGACGCCTGCCCGAACCAGCAGTATTCCGCGCTCACCTACATGGGCGGCGCGGTTTGGCGGCAGCACCTGATGGATGATCTGGGCGACCAGGGCGATGTCAGCGCGCTGATTGAGAAACGCAGCGATGATGAGCTGGCGGAGCTGATGGAAAACCTCGGCGGCAACTGCGTCGAGACGATGGCGGACACTTTCGCATCCATTGACCACGACCGCCCGGTCTGCTTCCTGGCCTATACGGTCAAGGGCTGGGGTACGCCGATTGCCGGCCACAAGGACAACCACGGCGGCCTGATGACCAAGGCCCAGATGACGGACTGGCAGGCCCATATGGGCGTCGCCGCAGGGGAGGAGTGGGAGCCCTTCGCCACCGTCGCCGACCCCGCCGCGCTGCAAGGCTTTCTTCGCCAGGTGCCGTTCTTTGCCGAAGGCCCGCGCCGCCATTTCGACGCGCCGCTGCCGGTGCCCGCGCTTGCCATCGACACCTCCCGCGAAATCTCCACCCAGATGGCGTTTGGCAAGATCCTTGATGATCTGTCCAAGGGGGACAGCGAGCTTGCGGCGCGGATCCTCACCACCTCGCCCGATGTGACCGGCACCACCGGGCTGGGGCCGTGGGTCAACCGGCGCAAGCTGTTTGCCCGTGAGGTGCAGCAGGATGCCTTCATCGAGCACCGCATCCCATCGACCGCGAAATGGAACTTTGCGCCGGAGGGCCAGCACCTGGAGCTGGGTATCGCGGAGATGAACCTGTTCCTGCTCTTGGGGGCCGCGGGCCTGTCGCATTCGCTGTTCGGCAAGCGGGTGATCCCCATCGGCACCGTCTACGACCCCTTTGTCTGCCGCGGCCTCGATGCACTGAATTATGCCTGCTATCAGGACGCGCGTTTCATGATCGTCGGCACCCCCTCCGGGGTGACGCTGGCGCCCGAAGGCGGCGCGCATCAGTCCATCGGCACGCCGCTCATCGGGATGTCACAGGACGGGCTGGCGGCGTTTGAGCCTGCCTTTGCCGATGAGCTGGCAGTGATCATGGAATGGGCCTTCGACTACCTGCAGCGTGACGGCGAGGGCGACCCGGATGAGCGCACCTGGCTGCGCGACGAGACCGGCGGATCGGTCTATCTGCGCCTCACCACCAGCCCGATGGAGCAGCCCGGAAAGCGCGCCGACGAGGACTTCCGCCAGGGCGCCATCGACGGCGGCTACTGGCTGCGCAAGCCGGGGCCAAACTGCGATGTTGTAATTGCCTATCAGGGCGCAGTGGCGCCGGAGGCGATCAAGGCCGCGGGCATCATCGGTGAAAGCCGCCGCGACGTGGGCGTGCTGGCGGTGACCTCTGCCGACCGGTTGAACGCGGGCTGGACCGCGGCGCAGCGGGCACGCTCGCGCGGCAACGCCGCCGCCAGGTCCCATATTGAAACGCTGATGCAGGACCTGCCGCCGCATTGCAAGGTAATCACCGTGATTGACGGCCACCCTGCGACGCTTGCCTGGCTGGGCGGGGTTGCGGGCCACCAGACCGTGCCCCTGGGTGTGGAGCATTTCGGCCAGACCGGCACCATCGGCGATCTCTACCGCCACCACGGGCTGGACGCTGCCGCCATCGTGGCCAAGGTGAACGGCCTGACCGCCGGCAAACGGGTCAGCAACGCGGTGCCGGCCGGCTGATCGCCTGGCACTGCCATAGCAGCCACGGTTCAATACAGGGGCGGCCGCGCGAAAACACGGCCGCCCTTTTGCGTTATTCCGCCACGCAGTCGGCGAAGTAATGGGTCACCCCGTCAGGGCGGGTCTCCTGCACCAGCCCGTGAATGTCGGTCTCGAAACCGGGACAGTCCCGCGCAAAAGCGCGGTTGAACTTCAGGTATTCCACGATCTTCTTGTTGAACACCTCGCCGGGGATCAGCAGCGGAATGCCGGGCGGGTAGGGGGTCACCAGGCTGGTGGTGATGCGCCCCTCCAGATCATCAATCGGCACCCGCTGGGTGGTGCGCCGTGCGATGTGGCTGAAGGCATCGCTCGGTTTCATCGCCGGGGTCAGGTCGCTCAGGTACATCTCGGTCGACAGCCGTGCCACGTTGTTTTTGGAGTACAGCGCATGCACATGTTCGCACAGGTCGCGCAGGCCCATCTGCTCATACCGCGGCTGGCTGGCGCAGAATTCCGGCATCGCGCGCGGCACGGCCAGGTTGCGGGCAAAGTCGTCCTTGAACTGCTGCAGCGCGCTCAGCAGCGAGTTCCAGCGGCCCTTGGTGATGCCGATGGTGAACATGATGAAGAAGGAATAGAGCCCGGTCTTCTCCACCACCACGCCGTGCTCGGCCAGGTATTTGGTCACGATTGAGGCCGGGATGCCCCAGTCCTCGAACCGGCCGTCCAGGTTGAGGCCCGGGGTGATGATGGTGGCCTTGATCGGGTCCAGCATGTTGAAGCCCGGCGCCATGTCGCCAAAGCCGTGCCAGCTGTCCTCGCCGCCTGCCTGCACACCGTCGGCATCGGTTTTCCTCAGCACCCAGTCTTTCGTGCTGCCGATGCCGTCCTCGGCCAGATCCTCCGGCCCCCAGACCTGGAACCACCAGTCATCGGCGCCGTATTCTTCGTCGACCTTGCGCATGGCGCGGCGGAAATCCAGGGCCTCCATGATGCTTTCCTCGACCAGCGCGGTGCCGCCCGGCGGCTCCATCATCGCCGCCGCCACATCGCAGCTGGCGATGATCGAATACTGCGGGCTGGTGGAGGTGTGCATCAGGTAGGCCTCGTTGAACAGATGCCGGTCCAGCTTGGTCTCCTCGCTGTCCTGCACCAGCACATGGCTGGCCTGGCTGATGCCCGCCAGCAGCTTGTGGATCGACTGGGTGGCATAGGTCACCGAATGCTTGGTGCGCGCCCGCTTGCGGCCCATCGCGTGATAGCTGCCGTAAAACGGGTGGAAGGCCGCATGCGGCAGCCAGGCCTCGTCGAAATGCAGGTTTTCGGTATAGCCGTCCAGCTGCCCCTTGATCACCTCGGTGTTGTAGAGCACCCCGTCATAGGTCGACTGGGTCAGCGTCAGGATCCGCGGCTTCACCGCATCGGTATCCACATCCTCCAGCAGCGGGTTGGCGCGGATCTTGGCCTTGATGCTCTCGATTTCGAATTCCGAATGCGGAATCGGGCCGATGATGCC
The DNA here is from genome assembly GCF_000813925.1 of Leisingera sp. ANG-S5. Classification (NCBI taxonomy): domain Bacteria; kingdom Pseudomonadati; phylum Pseudomonadota; class Alphaproteobacteria; order Rhodobacterales; family Roseobacteraceae; genus Leisingera; species Leisingera sp. ANG-S5. Next base: position 64,009 of record NZ_JWLH01000010.1, read on the forward strand.
CCAATGATTGCGGGTCGGCTTCAGGAACACCGGGATGGCGCCGGTCATGATGATCGAATGCAGGATCGACTTGTGGCAATTGCGGTCAACCACAACCACGTCGCCCGGTGCCACCGTGTGATGCCAGACCATCTTGTTGGAGGTCGAGGTGCCATTTGTCACGAAATAACAGTGATCGGCGTTGAAGATCCGTGCCGCGTTGCGTTCCGACGCCCCAATCGCGCCGTTATGGTCCAGCAGCTGCCCCAGCTCCTCGACCGCGTTGCAGACATCGGCGCGCAGCATGTTCTCGCCGTAGAACTGGTGGTACATCTGCCCGACCGGGCTTTTCAGGAACGCCACGCCGCCGGAATGCCCCGGGCAGTGCCAGGAATAGGAGCCGTCCTCGGCATAATCCAATAGCTTCTTGAAGAATGGCGGCTGGATGCTTTCCAGGTAACTCTTCGCCTCGCGGATGATGTGGCGGGCGACAAACTCCGGCGTGTCCTCAAACATGTGGATGAAGCCGTGCAGCTCCCGCAGGATGTCATTGGGCAAGTGGCGGCTGGTCTTGGTCTCGCCGTAGATATAGATCGGCACATCGGCGTTCTTCCAGCGTACTTCCTCAATGAAGGTGCGCAGGGCGACTACCGCGGGGTCCAGATCCGGTCCGGGGGTGAACTCCTCGTCGTCGATCGACAGCACAAAGGCGCTGGCGCGGGACTGTTGCTGCGCATATTGCGACAGGTCGCCATAGCCGGTGACACCCTGCACCTCGAACCCTTCGTCCTCGATGGCTTGGGCCAAGGCGCGGATGCCGGAGCCTGAGGAGTTTTCGGAACGGAAATCTTCGTCAATGATGACAATGGGAAAGCGGAATTTCATGCTGTTCTCCTGGAAGCATGCCTGATTTGACGATACAGGCTGTCCGCGCTGATGCAACGCCCGCGGCAGGGCGCAGTTCGCGTTACGCCGATCCGTAAAGGCCGCCAAGAGGCCGCGTGCAGAATTCGCTGGCTTTTGACGGGCAGATAGTTGACATTGTCAATTATCATGACCCAGACACGCTTTCACCTGCATCACTCCCTTGGCTACCAGATCACCATGCTGGCGCGTGTGATCGAACGCCGCTTTGAACAGCGCATCGCGGAACACGGGCTGACACGCGTGACTTGGTGCGTGCTGCTGGCAGTAGGGGAAGAGGGGCTGACGACCCCGTCGGAGATTGCGGATTTCATCGGCATTGACCGCACCGCCACCTCCCGCGCCCTGCGTCAGATGGAGGCGGGCGGGCTGATCACCCGCCGCAGCGGAGAGGGCGACGGGCGCTCGATCCGGGTGATGCTGACCGCTGCAGGCCAGGCGGCGCTGCAGGCGGTTCTGCCCATCGCGCAGGAGAACGCCGCGCATTTCGAGGCCAAGCTGAGCGGTGAAGAACTTTCCGAGCTGCGCCAGTCCGCCGTCAAGCTGCTGCAGGACGAGCCGCGCATCGTCGCCAAGCTGTAACTCAAAGGGGCCATCCATGGGCAAACTGTTTTCCTACCGCAACCGGCCTGTGCACCTGGGGCCGTACCCGATGGAGACCCTGACCCGGCAGGCCCAGCCGGAAGAGCTGGACGCGCTGCCGCCACAGGAGCAGGTCAGTTTCCGCCGCCCCGGTGCACCGCTCTCCATCGTCAATGCGATGCGCGACTACCAGGCGATGCTGGACGCCACCCGCGAAGGACTGGTGAAAAAGGAGCGTGCCGAGATCCCCGCCAGCCCGCAGGAGCGCACCGATCATCTGAAGGCCTTCGGCTACTTCTGCGACGCCTCTCTGGCCGGTGCCTGCGCGGTGCCTTCCGGCGCCTGGCTGGAGGCGCCGCTGGTGAACCCGGATGTGGCGGCGCTTTCGGAAACCCTGCGCAGCAAGCAGACCAAAACCTTCGCCTCCGGCATCGACGTGGTGATGGCTTCCTTGCGCGAGGCGATGCAGGCCCCGCCCGCGGACTGCCGCCACCACACGCATGCGCTGGTCTGCATCTACGAGTTCCCGCGTGATCCTGAAGCCGGTGAAGACGGCACCGACTGGCTGGCGGATGCACAGGATCAGCGCGCCTGCTTGCGGGCGGCAGAAACCGTGGTGACGCTTGCCAATTACATCCGCCTGCTGGGGTGGGAGGCGCGCGCGCATACCGGTGCCGCCAGTGATGTGCATCTGGGCCAGCTGGCGGTGCAGGCGGGGCTTGCCACCTGCGAGGATGGCGTACTGACAAACCCGTTCCTTGGCAATCGCTTCGGCATCGCCGCCGTCACCACCACCCTGGAACTGGCCGCCGATCTGCCGCTGGTGCCGGGGCAGGCGCCGGGCCTCAAATACCGGCTGGGCCTTGGTAGCCACGCCAAAAGCGCTGCCAGCCGCGACCCCTATGCCAAGCGCCGCTTCATGGACGGCCCGCACCCGTTCGAGACCCTGAAGCGGGTGGCTGACCCCACCACCTATATTGACGAGGTGAACGTGGCGCGCGTGCCAAAGCGCGCCGACATGTTCGCACGCTCCCTGTTCGGCGACCTTGGCAAAGGCCCGCAGGAAGCGGCGAAGAACGGCAACTATGTCCGCAAGTCCTCCTCCGCCTTTGCCTTCCGATCCTCGCTTGCGGCCTTCGTGCTGCTGCAGGACGGCGAGCCCGCACCGCAGGTTGACCCCAGCGCCGCCGATGCTGAACGCAACGCCGCCAACATCAAGGCTGCGGCCTATTTCCTCGGTTGCGACGCTGTGGGGATCTCACGCTGCCCTGACTGGGCCTACTACTCCCACGACGCTGCAGGCGAACCACTGGCCCCCTACCACGAAAACGCCATCAGCATCATCATCGACCAAGGCCATGAGACGATGGAGGGCGCCTCCGGCGACGACTGGATCGCCTGCGCCCAGTCGATGCGCGCCTACCTGCGGTTTTCGCTGCTGGGTGGGGTGATCGCGCAACAGATCCGCAACCTCGGCTATACCGCCCGGGTGCATTCGGTGATGGACGGCGAGGTGCTGCAGCCGCCGCTGTTGCTGCTCTCCGGCCTCGGCGAGGTCTCCCGCATCGGCGAGGTGATCCTGAACCCCTTCCTCGGCCCCCGCCTGAAATCCGGTGCCGTGACCACCAATCTGCCCATGACCCATGACAAGCCGGTAGACTTCGGCCTGCAGCGGTTCTGCGAGGCTTGCAATAAATGCGCCCGCGAATGCCCTTCCGGCGCTATCACTGCGGGCCCTAAGCTGATGTTCAACGGCTACGAGATCTGGAAATCCGACAGCCAGAAATGCACCACCTACCGGGTCACCGTGCCCGGCGGCGCCATGTGCGGCCGCTGCATGAAGACCTGTCCCTGGAACCTGGAAGGGCTGTTTGCAGAGGCGCCGTTCCGCTGGGCCGCGATGAATGTGCCCGGCAGCGCGCCGCTTTTGGCGAAACTCGACGACGCGCTGGGCAATGGCGAGGTCAACACGGCCAAAAAATGGTGGTGGGATCTGGAGATGGTGGACGAAGGACCCTATGCCCCCTCGCAGCATCTCGTGAATGCCCGCAAGCTCTCCAAAGATCTGGACTTGAAGTTCGAGGATCAGACCCTGGCGGTCTATCCGGCGCCACTGGCACCGCCGCCCTATGCCTGGCCTGCCCCGATGGACCGCGAGGCCGGGATTGCCGCCTATCAGGCCATGATCCCGGCAGCGGAGCACAAGCGCCGCCGCGCGCAGGGCCTGCCGCCGGAGCATGTCTATTCTGCCGATCAGGGTGCTACGCCGGTCATGCGGGTGCGTCTGTCGAAGGTCGAGCACGTGACGGAGGCCGTCACCAAGTATGAGTTCTCCCTCCCGGACGGTTCTCTGCTGCCGCCTGCAACAGCCGGTGCCCATATCGACGTGGTCGTCGCGCCGGAGTTCTTCCGCCAGTATTCGCTGTCGGGCGACCCGGCGGACCGCTCGAAATACCAGATCGCAGTGCTGCGCGAGGATCAGGGCCGCGGCGGTTCCAAGCTGATGCACCGCATCTTCGAGGAGGGGCGCATGGTCTTCATCTCCGAGCCAATCAACCACTTCCGGCTGGTGGAGGATGCCGCCAAATCCTACCTGATGGGGGGCGGTATCGGGGTGACGCCGATGATCGCCATGGCCCACCGCCTGCACGCGCTGGGGCGGAATTTCGAATTCCGCTATTCCTGTTCGAAAATGACGAATGCCGGCTTCCTGCAAGACCTGCAGAACTTCCCTTGGGCAGACAAAGTGCATCTGCATTTCTCCGATCAGGGCACCCGCGCAGACCTGAACGAAGTGCTGCAATACGTGCCCGGCAGCCACGTCTATACCTGCGGGCCGGAGGTCTATATGCAGGCTGTGCTGGAGGCGGCAGAAGCCAATGGCTTCCCGGAAGAGGCCCGCCATATGGAATACTTCTCGGTTCCCGAACAGCCCGAATACGAAAACCATCCCTTCACCCTGAAGCTTGCTAAATCAGGCCGGGAAATCCTGGTTCCGGCAGAGCAGACTGCCACAGAAGCGCTGGCAGACAGCGGCATCCACGTGGATGTGAAATGCTCTGACGGTATCTGCGGCGTCTGCAAGTGCGGGCTGATCTCCGGCGACGCCGAGCACCGCGACTTTGTGCTGTCGAATAAGCAGCGCGAGGGCGCCATCATCCTGTGCCAGTCCCGGGCGCAGGCGCCGGACGGGGTGCTGGAAATCGATCTCTGAGCCGCGGGGCTGGAAGGGGCGGCACAATTTTCTTGTGAAAGAAAATTGCCAAAAGTTTTGCTGAAAACTTTTGCGCGCGGGGCAGCGGCGGTTCAGTACGCTTGCCGCTCTCCCAGCAAATAGCGGGCCGCATCCGCGTAATCGAATACCAGCGAGACCACGATCACCGCGCACACCGTCAGAATGATCCGCCGCGGCCAGACGGGCATATCCGGGCGCGCCTGCTGGCGCCACAGCCAGACCACGAGTGGCGTCCACAGGATCACATGCGGCACCCCCAAAAGCCGCACATATCCCAGCTGCCCGTAGATCCAGTAGACTCCACCAGCCGCCAGCACACTGGCTGCCACGGTCACCAGACCGGCGATCCGGCTGGGCTTCCAGATCAGCAGTGCCAGCGGCAGCACAAAGGCACCCAGAAACAGGATGTTGACCCAGACCTGCACCCACAGCGGCTGGGTTGCAATTGCTTCTTCCAGTGTCATGGCACGGCCCTCCCGCCCGCGACCCTAGGCAAGGGCAGGGCGGGCGGCAAGAGCTACAATGGAGAGCCTTCGCGCATCTTGTCCTGCTCCGAAGGAGTCGGCGTATGGTTGAAGACATAGGCGGTGCGGCAGGCCTCCTCACCGCCCAGTTCCTCGATCCTGCGGCGCTGATCGGCAAAGGCGCGGGCGTTCACCTCCTCCGGGTCGCAAATTGCGTGCAGCCGCCGTTCGCCTTCGCTAAGCGCCGCCCTGATTTCTGGGTCATTCACCCCGTCCATCGCCCGGTTCACGAGTTCATACGGGTCGCCTTCCAGATCGAACAACTGCGGCTGCATCCCGGCGTAGTGGACATATTTCCACTTGCCCCAGCGCACCATGAAGGCGCCGGTTTTCGAGCCGCCGTCGTGGTATTCGCTAAAGCCGGTGCGGCTCTCGTCATAGGGGGCATTGGCAATCGCGCGCAGCGACACGCCCGGCAGCTCCGCATCCTCCGCCACGCCGCAAACCTCGCGCGCGGTGGCGGCGATGTCGGTCAGGCTGGTGCAGGTCGCCACCCTTTGCCCCGCCGGAATCCCCGGCCCGGCGGCGATCATCGGCACCCCGGCGGATTGCTCATACATCACCTGCTTGGTCCAGAACCCCTGATCCCCCATCATGTCGCCATGATCCGACACATAGAGGATCACCGTGTTCTCCAGCTGGCCGCTGGCTTCCAGCGCGCGGATCACCCGGCCCGCGCAATCATCCATAAAGGAGGTGAGCCCGTAATAGGCTGCCTTGGCCTCGCGCATCTTCTGCTCGTCGAAGTAATCATCGTAGTTGAAGAAACCTGCGATGTTGCGCAGCTCCTCATGCTCCGGCAGCCCTTCGCCATAGCCCACGGGCAGGTCCATCTCTGCCGGGTCATACAGGCTGTACCACTCCTCTGGACAGGTGAGGGGGTAATGCGGGCTGACCAAGGACACAAAGGCCGCCCAGGGCTGCTGCTGCCGCTTGGGATCCGCCAGCCAGGCCTCCGCCGCCCCGGTGATGGCGAGATCATAGTCGGTATAGGTGCTCGACCCGGTGCCGACATCCCCGGCCAGCTCCGCTGCCGAGTCATAGGGCGGCGGGTTTTCCCGCAGCAGGCCAATCGCCCAGCCGACGCCGCCGACCACATGCATCGGCAGGATTTCTTCGGAAAACCCGTTGTCATCTTCTGCGGAGCGGAAATGCAGCTTGCCGATCGACACCACCTCGCGGCCCGCCTCCCGCAGAGCGTGCATCCAGCTGTGCGGGGCTCCGGCATAGGGCGTCGCGCTGTCCCAGTGGCCGGTCTTGTGCACCCAGTCCCCGGTGGCCAGCGCCGCGCGGGTCGGCACGCACATGGGAGAGGGCGTATAGGCCGCGGTGAACATCGTGCCGCGCGCCGCCAATGCATCCAGGTTCGGGGTCTTCACGATGGGATGTCCTGCGCAGCCCATCGCATCCTTGCGGTGCTCGTCCGAGATGATCACCAGTAAGTTCGGTTGCTGCGCCATCCTTCCCTCCCAATTTTGTCCTTCTCCCTAGACTGAAGGCTAAAGGCGGCGCCTGAACGTCAGTTTGCGGCACTCGGGCGGCGGATTGCTCCCCCGGATGCTTGCCGTTTCCCGGCTTTCTGGGTTGTGAGCTGAGCAGCTGGGTGCTATCTCGCAGACGATACTGTTATGATATAACATAATTGGATTCGCAAATGACGAACAACAGACTGCCGGTAACTGTGCTCTCGGGCTTCCTTGGGGCGGGCAAAACCACGCTTTTGAACCACGTCCTGAACAACCGCGCGGGCCGCCGGGTTGCGGTGATCGTCAACGACATGAGCGAGGTGAACATCGACGCGGACCTGGTGCGCGGCGGAACGGAGCTGTCGCGGCAGGATGAGAAGCTGGTGGAAATGACCAACGGCTGCATCTGCTGCACTTTGCGCGACGACTTGCTGCAGGAGGTGCGCCGCCTCGCGGCTGAAGGGCGGTTCGACTATCTGCTGATCGAAAGCACCGGCATTGCTGAGCCGCTCCCGGTGGCCGCAACTTTCGATTTCCGGGATGAGCAGGGCGCAAGCCTGTCGGACGTCGCCCGCCTCGATACCATGGTGACTGTGGTGGATGCGGTGAACCTGCTGAAGGACTTCTCCAGCCATGATTTCCTCAGCGACCGCGGCGAAAGCCTGGGCGCCGAGGACGACCGCACTCTGGTCAATCTGCTGACCGACCAGATCGAATTTTCCAACGTCATCATCCTGAACAAGGTAACTGAAGCGGGGCCGGCCCAAACAGAAGCGGCGATGCTGGTGATCAAGGCGCTGAACCCGGATGCCGAGGTGATCCAGACCGACTTCTCCGAGGTGGACGGGGACCGCATCTTCGACACCGGGCGCTTTGACTTTGACAAGGCCCACGAGCACCCCCTCTGGGCCAAGGAGCTCTACGGGTTTGAGCACCATGTGCCGGAAACCGAGGAATACGGCATCTCCTCCTTTGTCTACCGCGCCAAACGCCCCTTTGATCCTGCCAAGATCCATGCGCTGCTGAATGGCGACCTGCCCGGCGTGATCCGCGCGAAGGGTCACTTCTGGCTGGCCACCCGCCCGGAATGGGCCGCTGAATTCTCGCTGGCCGGCGCCATCTCCTCGGTCCGCCCGCTGGGCCTGTGGTGGGCGGCGGTGCCAACGGAACGCTGGCCCACGCATCCTGAGGCCCGGCGCGAATTCCTGCAGAACTGGGACGAGACCTGGGGCGACCGGCGCCAAGAACTGGTGTTCATCGGTGCAGGCCTCGACAAGGAAGCCACCACCGCCCGCCTCGACGCCTGCCTGATGCCGGAACCGGCGAATGGCTTCGACCCGGCCTGGGCCTCCCTGGAGGACCCATTCCCAAGCTGGCGCCGCAATGGCTGACCGCAGGGCACGCCGCAACCTGAACTCCCGCCTGAAGCGGCGGCGCAGGGCAGGGGATCCGATGCAGGCCTACGATGCCTTGCCGCCGGGGCTGCGGCAGTGGCTGGCCTCCGCCTGCCTGCCCTGGAGCCCGGCCTCGGCGCTCAGGATCTGGACCAGGGCGGGCGGCAGCCGCGATCCAGCTGCCGCGGCCGCACGGCTGGACGCCGCTGAACAGGCTATGCTGAAACGGGACGCCCGTGTCTGGACGTTGCGGTATTAATGGGTCCTGCTCCTAGACACGAAGACCGCCGCCTCAGGCGGTCTTCTTGTCCGCTTCGGCTGCAGCGTCGAACTCTGCCCGGGCCGCGTCGATCACCGGCAGATGCTCCAGCGCCCAAAGTCCCAGAGCCCTGACCGGCTCGCGAAACGACTCGCCCAGCGGCGTCAGCGCATATTCCACCTTGGGCGGGATTGTCGGGTGATAGGTGCGGCTCACCAGCCCGTCCCGCTCCAGCTCGCGCAAGGTCAGGCTCAGCATCCGCTGGGATATTCCCAGATGCCGCTTCAGTGCGTTAAAGCGCAGTACGCCGTATTGCGCCAATGAAATCACGATCAGCACGCTCCAGCGGTCGCCGACCCGCGACAGCACTTCGTTGATGCGCCCGCATTCCGGGCATTGACCCTCCGCCATGGCGGTTCCTTCCGTGTTACCGGGGCTAAAGAATGTGCCTTCTTGTGCCCTTTCCGGTACCGCTTATATAGCCGGTTACAAATTTATACCACCCATCACATAAGGCCCCGAAAGGACCGGACACATGAGCAAGAGCACCCTGATCGAGAAGCTGAACTGGCGCTACGCCACCAAGAAGATGGACCCCTCCAAGGCGGTTCCGCAGGAGAAGGTCGACCAGATCATCGAGGCGATCCGCATGGCGCCGACCTCCTCCGGCACCCAGCCGTTTGAGGTCTTCGTGATCACCAACCCGGAAATCCGCGCGCAGATCCGTCCGCACGCCTGGGACCAGGCCCAGATCACTGACGGCTCGCACCTGATCGTTTTTGCCGCCTGGGACAACTACTCCGAAGACCGCATCGACGCCGTCACCCGCCAGATGACCGAGGAGCGGGGCGAGATCCCGATGCTGAACCAGTATTACGATAACCTCAAGGCGACCTACCTGCCGCGCGAGTCGCGCACCAACCACGACCACGCCGCCCGCCAGGCCTATATCGCGCTGGGCTTTGCGCTGGCCGCCGCGGCTGAGCTGGAAGTGGACAGCACCCCGATGGAAGGTTTCACGCCGGAGAAAATCGACGAGATCCTGGGCCTCAAGGACAAGGGCCTGCGCTCGGTACTCTTGCTGCCGCTGGGCTACCGCGCCGAAGACGGCGACTGGCTGCTGCCAATGAAGAAAGTGCGCAAATCCCGTGAAACCATCGTGACAGAGATCGCCTGAGCATTCCCCGCATGAGGGCAGCAGGCGGCATTTCCGGCCGCCTGCTGCCCTCCGTGCGGAACACGAAAGGCAATCAATTCGAATTGAATCCTTTAATGCGCTGATTTCAGGCTACATTAACAGCTGAGTGTTATTGATTAAGGTACGGCTCTTGCCGCTTCCAAAGGGCCGCAGAGTGGTGTGATTTTGCCGGGGCTGCCCAAGCGTGTTTACTTCTGATTTCTCTGCAGGCGAATTGCAGCCGGAGCTGAAGCAGGTCTTCTTCCACTGGCGGAACGCTGCTGAAGACGGGAAATTCCCGCGGCTCACCCAATTCGAACTGCCAAATGCCCATCCGGCACCGAACATCCTGTCAGTGTTTGAAATAGAACGGACACAAACCGGTGAACCTGCTGACTTCAAGGCGCTGTATATCCGCAACAAGATCATCAACACGCTGAGTCGCAAGTACGTCGGCACCCGGCTGTCCGAACATCCCGGCTTTGGACCCGGATCGATGATCTGGAGCTGTTTTCACGAAGTGGCATCCACCTCCCGGCCATTGCTCGCTGCACTGCCCTATGTCGGACCGCTGCCGGAATACCGCAGCACCTCCGAACTCTACCTGCCGTTGCGGGGAGAGGGGGTGTCGGTTGACTATGTGCTTGTGGGTGTCGTCCTGCTGGAACAGGAATACAGCCACAAGGCACCCTGAACCGTCCGCAGAGAGCGGCAGCGGGCAGCCAGTCGCCGTAAAACCCTCTTCCCCTTGCCATGCAGGGCTTTTCCCTTGCGCGCCCCCGGGAATCCGCTTATATCGCGCGCTGTCAGAACACGGGCGGCCAACGTCCGGACGGCATATCTGAGCAGGGCTGAGGACTACCTCGGCCCTTTGTGTTTGTTTGATCAGATGTGCTCCGGGCCACGTTCTGGACTGGCTTAACCAAGACCGGCGGAGACAACCGCCCGGCCAGAAACACTAGTAAAGGAAACCTGAGACCTCATGGCTCAAAACGCATCGATGGAGGAATTCGAAGCCCTCCTGAACGAAAGCTTCGAAATGGACACCCCGGACGAAGGTTCGGTTGTCAAAGGCAAAGTGCTGGCAATCGAAGCCGGCCAGGCCATCATCGACGTCGGCTACAAGATGGAAGGCCGCGTTGATCTGAAAGAATTCGCAAACCCCGGCGAAGCCGCTGAAATCGCAGTCGGCGACGAAGTGGAAGTCTTCCTGCGTTCGGCAGAAAACGCCCGTGGCGAAGCCGTCATCTCCCGTGAGATGGCCCGCCGCGAAGAAGCCTGGGACCGCCTGGAAAAAGCATACGCAGACGATCAGCGCGTCGAAGGCGCGATCTTCGGCCGCGTCAAGGGCGGCTTCACTGTCGACCTGGGCGGCGCTGTTGCCTTCCTGCCCGGCTCGCAAGTTGACGTCCGCCCCGTGCGCGATGCCGGCCCGCTGATGGGTCTGAAGCAGCCGTTCCAGATCCTGAAGATGGACCGCCGCCGCGGCAACATCGTGGTTTCGCGCCGTGCGATCCTCGAAGAGTCCCGCGCCGAGCAGCGCGCCGAAGTCATCGGCAACCTGTCCGAAGGCCAGGCCGTGGACGGTGTCGTCAAGAACATCACCGAATACGGCGCGTTTGTTGACCTGGGCGGCGTTGACGGCCTGCTGCACGTCACCGACATGGCATGGCGCCGTGTGAACCACCCCTCCGAGATCCTGTCGATCGGCGAAACCGTCAAGGTTCAGGTCATCAAGATCAACAAAGAGACCCACCGCATCTCCCTCGGCATGAAGCAGCTGCAGGAAGATCCGTGGGATCTGGTTGGCGCCAAGTACCCGCTGTCCTCCGTGCACAAGGGCCGCGTCACCAACATCACCGATTACGGTGCATTTGTTGAGCTGGAGCCGGGCGTCGAAGGTCTGGTCCACGTTTCCGAGATGTCCTGGACCAAGAAAAACGTCCACCCGGGCAAAATCGTCTCCACTTCCCAGGAAGTCGACGTCATGGTTCTGGAAATCGACGGTGCCAAGCGCCGCGTGTCCCTGGGCCTCAAGCAGACCATGCGCAACCCGTGGGAAGTGTTCTCCGAGAACAACCCCGAGGGCACTCAGGTCGAAGGCGAAGTCAAGAACATCACCGAATTCGGTCTGTTCATCGGCCTCGACGGCGACATCGACGGCATGGTTCACCTGTCCGACCTGTCCTGGGACGAGCGCGGCGAAGACGCGATCCAGAACTACCGCAAGGGCGACATGGTTTCGGCCGTTGTCTCCGAAGTGGATGTCGACAAAGAGCGTATCTCGCTGTCGATCAAAGCCCTGGGCGGCGACAAGTTCGCTGAAGCCGTGGGCGGCGTGAAGCGCGGCTCGATCGTGACCGTGGAAGTGACCGCAATCGAAGACGGCGGCATCGAAGTGGAATACGAAGGCATGAAGTCCTTCATCCGCCGCTCCGACCTGTCCCGCGACCGTGCCGACCAGCGCCCCGAGCGTTTCTCGGTTGGCGACAAGGTCGACGTGCGCGTCACCAACGTCGACTCCAAGACCCGCCGCCTGGGCCTGTCCATCAAGGCGCGCGAGATTGCGGAAGAGAAAGAAGCAGTGGAACAGTATGGCTCCTCGGACTCCGGCGCATCGCTGGGCGACATCCTGGGCGCCGCACTGAAGTCGGGCGACTAATCTCCCCGGCCTCACGGCTTAAAAAACGGAAAGCCCCGCAGATATCTGCGGGGCTTTTTGTTTGGCGAAAGAGCGTTAGTTCTCGGCAGCCACAGCGTCAGCTTGCGCTGCTGCTGTCTTCCTGGGGCAGAGCCGCTTCCTCCAGCCGCGCTTTGAGACGGCCAATAACGTGCTGCGCCGCTGCAATTTCCTCCGGCAGCAGGCCGCTGGCAAGCGCGTTTACCCAGGGGATCTGCTTTGCAATGGCGGCATCGTACAGGTCCTTTCCTTTGGGCGTCATGACGACCAGCTGCGCGCGTTTGTGCTGAGGGTTGGGCTGGAACTCCAGGATCCCTTCGCGCTTGAGCTCATTGACGATCCTTTGAATGCCCTGCCTGTGAACACCCATGGTACGGGCGTGCCAGGCGACAGTTTCCGCCTTTTCCGCATAGGCAATGGCGCCAAGTATCTGCCATCGCGCGCTGGTCAGCCCCAGCCCGGAAACCAGGCGGTCACCAGCAATCTGCAACCGGCCATTCAGCCGGAACACATCCAGGATCAGCTCCGTTACCGCTTCTCCCGCCTCGCTTCGTTGCACTTCAGGCATGACGCCCCCTGAATTTTTGACAATGTGTTGTCATTGTGGTTTATGGCTCCCATATGACAACATGACACCAAGTTGAAACGGCATACAAGGAGCACCCTGCGATGGTCAATTTCAAACCTCTGGACCCTGAGTTCCCCATTGATCATCAACTGGCGGTCGAGGCAGGGCCTGTTGTTCTGGTCAATCTTTTCACCGTTGATCCCGCTGAGCAGGACGCATTGGTCGAAGCGTGGAGGAGTGATGCCCTGTGGATGAAGAAACAGCCGGGCTACATCAGCACCCAGCTCCACAAGGCCATCGGCGATGGCAGCATGTATCTGAACTATGCGGTCTGGGATTCCGTGGCTGACTTCCGTGCGGCGTTTTCCAATCCGGAGTTCCAGCAGCAGCTCAGCCACTATCCCTCCAGTGCCGTAACGGCTCCGCATCTGTTCGAAAAGATTGCCGTGCCGAACTGCTGCACGTCCTGACGGCCTGTTCTGCGGATCTACTAATTGGGAAGTAAAATGAAGACGAAGATTCACGCCATTGCAGGCGCCATCGGTTTTCTGATGATCCTGGTGTTCTGGACATCGACGGCCCTAAGTGAATTGTTTGCCGGCCACGAGACGGTCGCGGCGGTCAAAGCATCGATCCTGAAGGGTATGCTCGTCCTTATACCGGCCATGATCATAGTTGGCGGGTCCGGGATGGCGATGGGCCGGCGGCGCAAAGACGCGCCGGCGAGGGCCAAGAAGAAGCGCATGCCGGTTATTGCACTGAATGGTTTGCTGGTTCTCGTCCCTGCCGCCTGGTTTCTGGCCGGGAAAGCCGCTGCCGGCGAATTTGACGGCACGTTTTACGCGGTCCAAACGGTCGAGCTGATCGCCGGCGCCGGAAACCTGTTCATGATGGGCTTGAATTTCCGCGATGGTCTGAAGATGACCGGGCGGCTCCGGCGTTCCCGCTAAGGGCGCCGCGGCACGATCAGGCTGCCCCGGATGCCCCTAGTTCGGCCGCACCGCCACCAGCACGACGCCCAGTTCCTCTTCCAGTTCCTGCAGCTTCTTCAGCTTCTCGTCAGGCAGGGCGGCGGTGGTTGTCTCAACTTCCGCCAGCGCCACCACCGGGCTGCCGATGTCTTTTTCGAGGCTCTTGATCGCGTCCAGTTTGTCAGCCTCAAGCGAGGCAAGCGGGTACAGCATGGTCGTCTCCTCATTGTTGATGGATTTGACTATAGCCGATTCTTTGCAGCACAGGCCGGAACGGCACAAAAAAGGCCCCGGCTATTGCCGGGGCCTGATGCGGTTCGTGATGGATCAGGCGTGCTGGGTGCTGTCCGCGTGGGTGACAACATCCGGCTCCAGGTCCCAGTTCTTGCCGTCCAGACCGTCGATCTGGTCGTCCTCGGACACCTTCAAGCCCACGGTGCGCTCCAGGAGGAAGGACAGGATCAACGCCGTGACCACCCCGGTTCCGATGCAGACGGCAGTACCCGCCAGCTGCATCACCAGCGAAATCTCGCCGTGCTGGAACGCATAGGCGCCTTCCTCGATGCCGAAGTAGCCGCCGCGCGGGGTGCCCGCCTTGAACAGGCCCAGCAGAACCATGCCCAGGGTGCCGCAGCCCAGGAACAGCGGGAACAGCTTGTGCTCGTCAATGCCGCGCTTCAGCGTGAACTCATAGACCGCATAGGCCGCGAAAGGCGCCACCAGGCCCACGATGAAGGCCTGCCAGGGCAGATAGACATCAAAGCCGGATGCGCCGGCAACATAGCCCGCCAGCGGCCCCAGCAGGGTATAGGCGTATTTGCCGGTGGCATAGGCGATCAGCAGCCCGGTGATGGCGCCGCCGGCCCAGACCATCGCGTAGTTGTTGATGGCGATGCCGACGCTGGTATCCGCCATGGTGACGCTGACGGCCAGCGCTTCGGGATCAAAGAAGAACAGGCACGACAGGATCACCATCGGCAGGCCCGCAAAAATCAGCAGCAAGCCCGGCGCACACAGGCCGATGCTGGGAGCCAGATAGGCCGAGATCCGCGGATGCGGCGCCATCATGCCGGGGCGGGCGCCCAGCTTGGGGGTGAACACCAGCGCCATGCCTGCCGGGAACAGGTAAACAAAACCAACGCCAAAGAAGTCATGGAAACCCGCATTGGTCAGCGGCCCAACAGAGCCCCAGGTCGCCCAGCTCAGCGCGGAGGACACCACAGCAGCCACGATGCAGGTGATGAAATAGGCCGAGGCCTTCATCCGCTCCGACACCGCGAAATGCAGCAGGATGTTGATGATGCCGGCAAACACCGCCAGGAAAAAGATGAAGATCTGGAACGTGTTCAGCCCCGGAAACGTTGCCGGGTCGGTGTGATGCGCCAGCGCATTGGTCATGGCGCCGCCCAGCCACCAGTCCTTGATCGAATCCATCATGGTCGCGCCTTCCATGATGTAATACTGCCCGGCCCACAGGCCGAAACCGATGACGTAATAGGTGGCAAAGCCGAGGAAGAACCCCAGCGTCTTTTCAATGGTCGAGTTGAACAGGTTCCTGCGCCGCGCGGTGCCCGCGTCGATCAGCAGCAGGCCGACAACGACCAGGATGGCCCCGACGATGCCCGATGCGTACAGAATGTTCTGCACCAGGGAGTTCAGGGTAACTTGCTGCACATGTATCGTGCTCATGTCCAATGGCATTTCCAGTTCTCTCCAAGTTGGTTTGGCTGCCTGCCGGTTGTTCGCCACCAGCTTCGGCAGTCCGGCGCCCGTTGCCGCCATGAGACGGGCGCGCCGGTTCGTTTGGCACCAGATCCGGTCAGTTTGCTGACGCGCCTGGTTAGGAAAAGGATGGGCGATGCGGGGCGCTTTACAATGAAAAATTTTACTTTGCGGAAATATAGTTTCATATGCGGCACGCGGGGCGGGCTGATGCCGCATCCCGCGCTGCCTGACCGGCAATGTGACGGAATCCGGGCAATGAAGTGAGCTGCCGGCAGCCCCCCCGAATCAATCGGACCCCGGCCTGCGCAGTTGACGCCGATGCCGCGCTGCGGCGGCGGTTTGCCGCCCGCGATTGGGGCCCGGCGGCCTGAAAAGGGGGTAAAGTGCCGCTGATTTGGCCGTCAAACCTGCGGCATTTTGTTCCCCCGCGCGCGAATTTTTCCTATACTCTCAGAATAATAGCCAAAACATACCGGCACCTGGGAGGAAAAAGAACATGATCCGCTCTGAGTTGATTCAGAAGATTGCAGACGAAAACCCGCACCTGTATCAGCGGGATGTAGAGAGGATCGTGAACACGGTGTTCGAGGAAGTGACTGATGCCATGGCCCGCGGCGACAGGGTCGAGCTGCGCGGCTTCGGGGCCTTTTCGGTCAAGAAGCGGGACGCGCGCACCGGCCGCAACCCGCGCACCGGCGAGACGGTCGAAGTCGAAGAGAAACATGTGCCGTTCTTCAAGACGGGTAAACTCTTGAGGGACCGCCTGAACGGGAAAGCCTGATGCGTTACATTCGCTACGCGGTTCTTGGGGCCCTGGCCATCGTGCTGGTGTCCGTCTGTCTGGCCAACAGCACGGTGGTTGAGCTGAAACTGATGCCCGCTGCGCTGGCGGAGCTGTTCGGCTTTAATTACAGCATTGCGCTGCCGCTGTTCGTGGTGGTGCTGGGCGGGGTCGGCGCCGGGCTGGTGATCGGCTTCCTGTGGGAATGGATCCGCGAGCACAAGCACCGCAGCGAGGCCGCGCAGAAGGCCCGCGAGGCGCGCAAGCTGAACCGCGAAGTGACCCGGCTCAAGAAGCAGAAGAACCAAGGCAAGGACGAGGTCCTGGCGCTTCTCGAAGACGCAAACTGAGCCAGCCATGAGCAATATCCGGGTCAAGATCTGCGGGCTCAGCGTCCCGCAGGATGTGGCTGCCGTTGCCGCTGCCGGTGCGGCCTATGCGGGTTTCGTGTTCTTCCCGAAATCGCCGCGCAATGTTTCCATCGCCCAGGCCGCTGCGCTGGCGATCGAGGCGCCTATTGGTCTGTGCAAGGTTGCACTGACGGTGAATGCCTCTGATGATGAACTGGATGCCATCACCGGCGCGGTGCCGCTCGACATGCTGCAGCTCCATGGGCGTGAAACCCCGGAACGGGTGGCGGAGGTGCGCGCCCGCTACGGGCTGCCGGTTATGAAGGCGGTGGGCATTGCGGATGCCGCCGACATTCCCCAGATCGCGCTTTATGAACAAGTGGCCGACCAGCTGTTGATCGACGCCAAGCCGCCCAAGGAGGCCGAGCTGCCCGGCGGCAACGGCCTCGCCTTTGACTGGCGGCTGCTAGCGGGGCGGAAATACTGGCAGAAACCTTGGATGCTGGCCGGCGGGCTGACACCTGAAAACGTGGCGGAGGCCATCCGCATGACCGGAGTCCGGCAAGTTGATGTCTCCTCGGGTGTCGAAAGCGCGCCGGGCGAAAAGGATGCAGGTCTGATCGAGGCCTTTACAAAGGCGGCCCACGCCGCCCGCGGCTGACGGCCTCCCCGCCGCGGGTTTCAGGATATGCCGCAAAGAGAGGGATTTGAGTATTTGGAGAAAGATGAAAACACTGGGCCTGCGCCTTCATCTTTTTATAAATACTCACAGCGCAACCGCAGCGCCCAGGGTGTTGCGCCCCCGGCGTACGCTGGTCACACGCGATCTTAAGTCCCATATGCCACGATCTTTCCTGATCGCGGTCACCGCCGGGCCTGACACCCCCGGCACTTTGGAACAGGGCCCTTTGGCAGGGGCACGCACAGACGACGTTTCGCGTGCGGGAGGAAACTCCCGTCCCGCCTCCGCCCCTTGGCGGCGCCGCCAAACTTAAACTTCCGGCCTTTAGATAGGCAGATCACAGCAGAAACCAGCAGCACACCGGCAGGGCAGGCGCCTTGGCCGGATGCAGCCGCTTGCGCAATCTCCCTTTACCAAGGCGCTGGCGCGCTATAGTCATGGCGGGCGCTGCGAAAGTGAGGGAAGAACCATGGCCGACGATCTTTTCAACAGCTTTATGAACGGTCCGGATGAACAGGGCCGTTTTGGCATCTTTGGCGGGCGTTTCGTCTCCGAAACCCTGATGCCGCTGATCCTGAGCCTTGAGGAAGAATACAACAAAGCCAAGGACGACCCCTCCTTCTGGGCCGAGATGGAAGACCTGTGGAAACACTACGTCGGCCGTCCAAGCCCGCTTTACCATGCCGAACGCCTGACCGCGGAACTGGGCGGTGCCAAGATCTACATGAAGCGCGACGAGCTCAATCACACCGGCGCGCATAAGGTGAACAACGTGCTGGGCCAGATCCTGCTGGCACGCCGCATGGGCAAGACCCGCATCATCGCTGAAACCGGCGCCGGGCAGCACGGAGTGGCGACTGCCACCGTCTGCGCCAAGTTCGGGCTCAAGTGCATCGTCTACATGGGCGCGCATGACGTAAAACGCCAGGCGCCCAACGTGTTCCGCATGCGCCTGCTGGGTGCTGAGGTGATCCCGGTAACGTCGGGCCGCGGCACCCTGAAGGACGCGATGAACGACGCGCTGCGCGACTGGGTGACCAACGTGCGCGACACATTCTATTGCATCGGCACAGCGGCCGGCCCGCACCCCTATCCGGCGATGGTGCGAGATTTCCAGTCGGTCATAGGCAAGGAAGTCCGCTGGCAGCTGGCTGAGCAGGAAGGCGAAGGCCGCCTGCCGGACACCGTGATTGCCGCGATCGGCGGCGGCTCCAACGCCATCGGTCTGTTCTACCCGTTCCTTGATGATGCTTCCGTCAATATCATTGGCGTCGAGGCAGGCGGCAAAGGCGTTGATGACCGGATGCAGCACTGCGCGTCCCTCACTGGCGGGCGCCCCGGCGTGCTGCATGGCAACCGCACCTACCTGCTGCAGGATGAGGATGGCCAGATCCAGGAGGGCTTCTCTATCTCCGCGGGCCTCGACTACCCGGGCATCGGGCCGGAGCATTCCTGGCTGCACGACACGGGCCGCGCCCAGTATGTCTCGATCACCGACAAAGAAGCGCTGGAGGCGTTCCAGGTCAGCTGCCGTACCGAGGGCATCATTCCGGCGCTGGAGCCCAGCCACGCGCTGGCCCATGTGATGAAGATCGCGCCGGACCTGCCGAAGGACCACATCATCGTGATGAACATGTGCGGCCGCGGCGACAAGGACGTGTTCACCGTCGCCAAACATCTGGGCTTTGACATGTCCGACACCGAAGAAGGGCGCACCTTCGAGGAGTGAGGCCGGACAGCACGGTAGAATATTAGGCGCCCCGCGGGGCGCCTTTTTCTTGCCGCCCTTTGGCGCGCTGTTCAGGCCGGATCGGCGGCGTAGCTTTGCAGCACGCTCAGCGGCACAATGTCGAGCGCGCGCACATGAGTGGCCTCCAGGATGACCTTGGGCGCGCAGCCCTCATCGGCGGCCTGCAGGAAGCGCGCGGCGCAGAGGCACCAGCGGTCGCCGGGCTGCAGGCCGGTAAAGCTGAACTCGGGCCGCGGCGTCGACAGGTCGTTACCAACGTATTTTGAGAACGCGAGGAACTCCGCCGTGGTCACCACGCAGACAGTGTGGCTTCCCTGGTCTTCGGCGCAGGTGTTGCAATGGCCGTCGCGGAAGAACCCGGTCACCGGTCCATTGGAGCAGAGCGCAAGCGGGCCGCCCAATACGTTGATGCTGTCGTCTTTGTCCATGGGGTGCCCCGTCCCGGATATGGTTCAGTGTAATGATAGGGCAAATCCACCGCCCGTCCCGGTATTTCCCGTGCCAGGGCAGGTCTGTCAAACGCAAGCCGCCCGCCAGCGGGGCTGACGGGCGGCTGAATAGCTTACCTGAACGCCGGATCAGGTGTTGAACAGGAAGTGCAGCACGTCGCCGTCCTTGACGACATAGCTTTTGCCTTCGGCCCGCATCTTACCGGCTTCCTTGGCGCCCTGTTCACCATTGCAGGCGATGAAATCGTCATAGGCGATGGTTTCGGCCCGGATGAAGCCCTTCTCGAAATCGCCGTGGATAACACCCGCCGCCTGCGGCGCTGCGGTGCCTGTGCGGATGGTCCAGGCGCGTGCTTCCTTGGGGCCGACGGTAAAGTAGGTTTCCAGGTGCAGAAGTTCGTAGCCCGCGCGGATCAGACGGTCGAGGCCGGCTTCTTCCAGACCCATTTCCTCCAGGAACATTTGGGCTTCTTCTGCTTCCAGCTGGCTGATCTCTTCCTCGATCTGGGCAGAGATGATCACATGGCTGTTGCCCTGCGCCGCGGCCATTTCCGCGACCTTGGCGGAATGTTCGTTGCCTTCGACCGATTCCGCCTCGCCCACGTTGCACACGTACAGGACCGGCTTGGTGGTCAGCAGCTGCAGCATCTTCCAGGCCTTGGCGTCCTCGGCATCGACCTCGACCAGGCGGGCTGGCTTGCCGTCTTCCAGCATTGCCTGCGCGGCGGCCAGCAGGCGGTCCTGCTGCTGGGCCTCCTTGTCGTTGCCCTTCAGCTTGCGCACCAGGTTGGCGCGGCGTTTTTCGATGCTTTCGAGATCCGCCAGCATCAGCTCGGTCTCGATCACCTCGGCATCGGTCACCGGGTCGACGCGGCCGTCCACATGGGTCACGTCGCCGTCTTCAAAGCAGCGCAGCACATGGGCGATGGCGTCGGTTTCGCGGATGTTGGCCAGGAACTGGTTGCCCAGGCCCTCACCCTTGGAGGCGCCTTTGACCAGGCCTGCGATGTCCACAAAGGTCATCCGGGTCGGGATGATCTGCTTGGAGCCGGCAATCGCCGCCAGCTTGTCCAGCCGCGCGTCCGGCACGCCGACCTCACCCACATTGGGTTCGATGGTGCAAAACGGAAAGTTGGCCGCCTGTGCAGAGGCGGTCTTGGTCAGCGCGTTGAACAGTGTCGATTTACCCACGTTGGGCAGGCCGACGATTCCCATTTTAAAGCCCATTCCGGCCTCCTGATACCACTTGGGAGCTGCTTCTAGGCAGCATTGGGGTCCCGTGCAAGCCAAGTCTGGCTGGCAGAACTGCCACAGTTGCGATCTGTGTTCCGCTTCACAGACAGTATGCACACTGATTTTTCATAACGCCCTTGGCAAAGATTTAGAGAGTTTTAGAACAAGGTTGAAAAAGGCTTGGCCAAAAGCCGTAATTTTTCCGAGGGGCTGGAAATGAAAAAGACAACGTTGCTGGCGGCCGCGGTTTCAGCGGCCATGGCACTGCCCGCTGCGGCGCAGGAAGTCGCGCTGGGGCTGGGGTATTCCGATTACCACCGCGAGACTGCGGACGACGGGGCGGTATTTACGCTGGATTACCTGCATGCGCCGTTCCATGAGCGCGGCCGTCTGTCGGCGCGGTTCGGTGCCGCGCTGGAGGTGCAGGATGCGGGCGACATTTTTGCAGGTGTCGGCATCAGCGGCGTGATTGATCTGAACAACGACTGGTTCATCGAAACCAGCGTGATGCCTGGCGCCTATCACGAAAGCTCTCCGGAGAACGATCTCGGCTCCGCTTTCGAGATCCGCAGCCTGCTGGCGGTGGGCAAGCGGTTCCAGAACGGCAAGGCGGTGTCGCTGGCGATCAGCCACAAGTCCAACGCCTCCACCGCGGATGAGAACCCGGGCGTGAACTCGCTGACGCTGCGCTGGCACATTCCGCTCGGCGGCTGAGCCGGGCAGCCGGACCTCGCGCGGGATTGATTTCCCGCGCAACATTCGGCACACCGGGGCGGACAGATTTCAAAAGGCCCGCCCATGACCCGTATTGATGCCAAATTCGCCGAACTGAATGCCGCCGGCAAGAAAGCCTTTGTCACCTATGTGATGGCGGGCGACCCCGACTACGAGACCTCTTTGGAGGTGGTGAAGGGGCTGCCGGGCGCAGGCGTGGACATCATCGAGCTCGGCCTGCCGTTCACCGATCCGATGGCTGACGGCCCGACCATCCAGCTGGCTGGTCAGCGCGCGCTGGACGGCGGCATGACGCTGGAAAAGACGCTGCAGCTGGCTGCCGATTTCCGCAAGGGCGACGACACCACCCCGATCGTGCTGATGGGCTATTACAACCCGATCTACAGCCGCGGCGTGGAGAAGTTCCTGGAAGACGCCAAGGCCGCGGGCATCGACGGGCTGATCGTGGTCGACCTGCCGCCGGAAGAGGATGACGAGCTGTGCATCCCGGCGCAGAAGGCGGGGCTGAACTTCATCCGTCTGGCGACCCCAACCACCGACGACGCGCGCCTGCCCAAGGTGCTGCAGAACACCTCCGGCTTTGTCTATTACGTCTCGATCACCGGCATCACCGGTGCTGCTGAGGCTGAGGCCGGCGATGTTGGCCCTGAGGTTGCCCGCATCAAGGCGGCCACCGATCTGCCGGTCATCGTGGGTTTTGGCATCAACACGCCGGAGAAGGCGCAGAACATCGCGTCTATTTCGGACGGTGCGGTTGTGGGCAGTGCCATCGTCAGCCAGATCGGCGCGGGCAAATCCCCGGCAGAGGTGCTGGCATTTGTGAAGTCACTGGCGGATGGCGCCCACAAGGGCTGACACACGGACACCAACAGGTTTGGAAAACCGCGCCTTGGGGCGCGGTTTTTTGCGTTTCAGGGGTGCGGCAAACCGGGCGTTGCTTTTGCTGGCTTGAATTGGTAAAGAAATTTTACCAAATGAGATCGGGAGAGAATCCAGTGCCGGTGATCACCAATATCAACGACCTGAAGCGCATCTATGAACGCCGTGTGCCGCGGATGTTCTATGACTACGCCGAAAGCGGCAGCTGGACGGAACAGACCTTCCGCGAGAACACGTCGGACTTCGAACACATCCGCCTGCGCCAGCGGGTGGCGGTGGACATGACCGGGCGCACGACCGCGGCCCAAATGATCGGCCAGGACGTGGCGATGCCGGTGGCGCTGGCACCGGTGGGGCTGACGGGCATGCAGCATGCCGATGGCGAGATCAAGGCAGCCCGCGCGGCGGAGGAATTCGGCGTGCCATTCACCCTGTCGACCATGTCGATCAACTCGATCGAGGAGGTGGCGGAGGCGACCTCCAAGCCGTTCTGGTTCCAGCTCTATACGATGAAGGACGAGGACTATATCCGCCGCCTGATTCAGCGCGCCAAGGATGCCAAGTGCTCCGCCCTGGTGATCACACTGGATCTGCAGATCCTGGGCCAGCGCCACAAGGATCTGAAGAACGGGTTGTCCGCGCCGCCCAAGCTGACTCCCGCCACCATTGCCAACCTGATGACCAAATGGACCTGGGGCCTGCAGATGCTGGGCGCCAAGCGGCGCAATTTCGGCAATATCGTGGGCCATGTGCAGGGGGTCTCCGACACCTCGCAGCTGGGCGCCTGGACGGCGGAGCAGTTCGACCCGGCGCTGGACTGGGGCAAGGTCGAAAAGCTGATGGAGATGTGGGGCGGCAAGGTGATCCTGAAGGGGATCCTGGACGCCGAGGACGCCAGGATGGCCGCCAAACTGGGCGCTGATGCCATCGTGGTGTCGAACCACGGCGGGCGGCAGCTGGACGGGGCGCTGAGCTCGATCCGGATGCTGCCGCAGATCATGGATGCGGTGGGCAGCGACGTCGAGGTGCATCTGGACAGCGGCATCCGCTCCGGCCAGGACGTGCTGAAGGCGCTGGCGCTGGGGGCCAAGGGCACCATGATCGGGCGCGCCTTTGTCTATGGCCTGGGGGCGATGGGGCAGAAGGGCGTCACCGCGGCGCTGGAGGTGATTCGCAAGGAGCTGGATACCACCATGGCGCTCTGCGGCGAACGCTCTGTCGAGGGGCTGGGGCGCCACAATCTGCTGATCCCGGAGGATTTCGGCGGCCGCTGGCAGGAATAGTGCGCTCAGGCGGCCGGGCAGGGGCCTTTGCCCCTTCCCATGCTGCACATTCCGGTCTATAGGCACGGCTTCACGCGGGGTGACAGCCTTGGAGGCACCCCGGTTAGACATATGGAGAATTAAGATGGCAAAAGAGATTCCTGATCTCGTAGCCCAGGAACGTGCGGGGACGGGCAAGGGCGCCGCTCGCGCTGCGCGCCGCGCAGGCATGGTTCCGGGTGTGGTTTATGGCGGCGACGTGGATCCGGTCGCGATCCAGATCCCGTTCAACGAACTGCTGAAAAAGCTGAAAGCCGGACAGTTCAAGTCCACCCTGTGGAACCTGAAAGTGGAAGGCCATGACGACGTGCGCGTGATCTGCCGTGACGTTCAGCGCGATGTGGTGAAGGACCTGCCGACCCACCTCGACCTGATGCGCCTGCGCCGCACCTCGAAGATCAACCTGTTCATCCCGGTTGAGTTCATCAACGAAGACCAGGCCCCCGGCATCAAGAAGGGCGGCATGCTCAACGTGACCCGCCCCGAGGTTGAGCTGGTTGTGACCGCTGGCGATATCCCCGAGAAGCTGGTTGTCGACATGGCCGGCCTGAACATCGGCGACGTTGTCACCATCTCGTCGATCGAGCTGCCGTCCGGCGCCAAGCCGACCATCGACCGTGACTTCGTGATTGCAAACATCGCGTCGCCCGGCGGCCTGTCCTCTTCCGACGATGAAGAAGGTGAAGGCGAAGAAGGTGAAGCAGTGGAAGCAGCTGCTGAAGAATAAGACCGGCGCCCATCGGGCAACGGTTTCACGGGCTCCCATCCGGGGGCCCGTTTTCTTTTGTGCGGCAGGCCGTTTGCCGGTGATTGACTTTTGCCCGCACCGCTGTCCCATTTCCGCCTGAGGATTGGGAGGAACGGGCATGGCGGATTACGATATTGCCATTGCAGGCGCTGGGGCCGTGGGGGTGAGCTGCGCGCTGTGGGCACAAATGCGCGGCCACAGGGTGCTGCTGATCGACCCGGAGGATCCGGGATCGGGCACCAGTTACGGCAATGCCTGCACGCTGGCGACCTATGCCTGCCTGCCGGTCAATGACCCCTCGGTGCTGACCTCGCTGCCCAGTCTGATGTTTTCCAAGGACAGCCCGCTGTCGCTGTCCTACGCCCATGCGCTGCGCAATCCGGGCTGGATGTTGTCCTTCCTTGCCAATTGTCGCACAGCCCCTTCGCGCCGGATCGCAGGTCATCTGGCGGAGCTGCTGTCGCACGCCGATGCCGGGATCAATCCGCTGATCGAGGCCGCAGGTGCGCAGGATCTGGTGGTGGAGCGCGGCCAGCTGTCTGTGTGGTCGACGGAGAAAGCCGCCAAGGCCGCAAGCGACGGGCTGGAGCGCCGCCGCGCCTTGGGGGTGCCATGGCGGGAGGTGGACCCGGAAGAAGCGCTGGAGATGGAGCCGGGGCTGCAGCTGCCGGTCAGGCGTGCGGTGCATTTCCATGCAGCCCGCAGTTTGCGTGATCCGCTGGAATTCATCACCCGGATGCACCGGGCCTTCACAGAGCTGGGCGGCACCACCCTGCGCGCGGGGGCGGAGGCGGTTAGGGCTTCGGACACGGGCGTGGAGGTGCAGGCCGGCGGCCAGAGTGTCATTGCAGGCCATGCGGTGATAGCCAGCGGCGCGTTTTCCAAGCGGATCGCGGGGGCAGGGGCGGAGCGTCTGCCCCTGGGCACCGAGCGCGGCTACCACGTGATGTATGAAGGTGAGGCGCATAGGGTGACGCGGCCCGTGGGCTGGGGCGAGGCCGGGTTTTACGCTGTTCCCCATGCAAAAGGCCTTCGGCTGACCGGAACGGTGGAGATCGCGGCGCTGGATGCGCCCATGAACATGCGCCGTCTGGCCTATATTGCCCGCAAGGGCGCGGAGATGCTGGGGCAGCTGCCCGCACCCAGCAGCGAGTGGCTGGGCTACCGCCCGACGATGCCGGATTCGCTGCCGGTCATTGGCCGCAGCCCGCAATCGGACAGAGTGCTGTATGCCTTCGGCCATCAGCATATCGGGCTGACCCTGGGCGGCATTACCGGGCGGCTGATCGCGGATCTGGCGGAAGGCCGCCAGCCGAATGTGGATCTTGCACCTTTTTCGGCAAACCGCAGGTTCGCCTGACGCCGCGCGGCTCTGGATTCCGCAGCCCAAATAGGGCATCACTCGGTTTCCTTGAAACGCAGATCGGGCAGACCCCATGAAACTCTTTGTCGGCCTTGGCAATCCCGGCCCGAAATATGAGCGCAACCGCCATAACATCGGCTTCATGGCGCTGGACCGGATTGCCGGCGATCACGGGTTTTCCCCCTGGAAGTCCAAGTTCCAGGCGCTGATCTGCGAGGGCAATCTGGGCGGCGAGAAGGTGCTGCTTTTGAAGCCGCAGACCTTCATGAACCTGTCCGGCCAGTCGGTGGGGGAGGCGATGCGGTTCTATAAACTGACGTCGGCCGACGTGGTGGTGCTGCATGACGAGCTGGATCTGGCGCCGGGCAAGGCGCGGATGAAACAGGGCGGCGGCCATGCCGGCCACAACGGGCTGCGGTCGATCCATTCGCACATCGGCGCGGACTACGCGCGGGTGCGGCTGGGGATCGGCCATCCGGGCCACAAGGATGCGGTGGCGGGGTATGTGCTGCGCGACTTCCCCAAGGCGGACGAGGGCTGGCTGGACGATCTGATGCGCGGTATTTCCGACGGCGCGGCTGAACTGGCGCGCGGCGATGGCGGCAAGTTCATGAACGCGGTTGCGCTGCGCGTTGCACCGCCGCGCAGCTCCACCACCAAGCCCAAGGCGGAGGCGAAACAGCCCGCCAAGGAGGAGGTGGCGCCGGATACACGCTCGCCGCTGGAGAAACTGATGGACAAGTTCAAGTAAGCTCAGGTCAAAAGCGAAGAGACAGACAGATGGTGAAACTGATTATCGACACCGATCCGGGCATCGACGATGCAATGGCGATCTTCTATGCCGCCGCGGCCCCGGACATCGACCTGTTGGGCCTGACCACGATCTTCGGCAATGTGACCACCGCAACGGCCACCCGCAACGCGCTGCGCCTGCTGGAAGCGGCGGATCTGGACGTGCCGGTGGCGGCTGGTGCCACCACTCCGCTGGTGCTGCCGCCGTTCAAACCCTCGGCCTATGTGCATGGTGACGAAGGTTTTGGCGACATCCCGGCGGCTGAGCCCAAGGGCAAACCGCTGGAGGAGGACGCTGCGGACTTCCTTTGCCGCATGGCACGCGAGCACAAGGGCGAGCTGGTGGTTTGCCCGATCGGCCCGCTGACCAATATCGCCTTGGCGATGCAGCGTGATGCAGATTTCATTGCAAACGTGAAGGCCATCGTGGTGATGGGCGGCTCTTTGGAGGAAGGCGGCAACATCACACCCCATGCTGAGGCCAATATCTATCACGACCCGCACGCAGCGGATGTGGTCTGCCAGGGCGGTTCAAAGGTGGTGTTTGTGGGTCTGGACGTTACCCACCGCATCCTGTGCCGGCCGGAGGATTTCGAGGCCATCGCCGCTAAATCGCCGGAGCTGGGCGGCATGCTGCAGGAGATGTCGCATTTCTATATCAAGTTCTACCGGGAGGTTGCGGGCCTTAACGGCTGCTCGCTGCATGATCCGGCGGCAGTGATTGCCTGCACCAACCCGGAGCTGTTCGGGATGCGCGATGTGGCGCTTGAGGTGTCCTGCGAGGGCGAGACTTCCGGCGCCACGGTCGCTGCGCCAGACAGCACCCGCGACCCGGTTAAGGTCTGCATGACGGTTGAAGCGGACGCGGTGAAAACATTGTTTCTCAAGCGCTTGGCCCTGCTGCCATAAGGGGGGGTGGCCGGGCGGCCCGGTTGTTTTCCGGGCAGCCGCACCCGGTTAGCTGACCGCGCTGAGCATTAGCCGTCTGCGTTCGCTGCCGGGGCAAGATCTCGCGCAGCCGGTCTGCATCGCCGCGCCCTGCATCCCTTCGCTTTTCATTGGCCGAAACGCATTGTCAGGTGCTGTGCGGCTTGCCCGCCTTGCGTGCCCGGGAATGGGTACCGCGGCAGGCTTCCATGGCGGTCGCGCTGGATGGCAGCTGAGCAAAAATCTCCAGCGCCTGAACCCGCTGGATCATGCGCAACGGTGATAAACCTGCCATGCTTGCTCTGCTCTGCGGACCGTTGCTGTCTCGCCTTGGCAGGCCGTTGCGCCAGCGGCGCGGTCACATCATCAGTGTCGAGGCGATGGCCTTTCGCTGCAGTTGCGTCACGTTTTTTCAGCTTTGACGAGTATTACTTCAGAATCCGATTGTGATATCGGAGTGCTATGGCATTCTTCATGTGCGGTAGTTTGGATTTGCTGGCAGACATCTTTGATTTTTGCTTGCGCCAGCTGATTTTAGCTTTTCTAAGATACATGTTCAGATTGTGAGGCGAAGGTTTGGTTGATAGGTTGTCGGTGCTGGCAGCATGCCGGCAGATTCAGGCAGAGCACCCGCACCTGCGGGAAAAGTACTCTCGTGCCAGAAAAATCGTCCGGGCCTTCAAGTCGCCCGCATTTTATGAAGTCACCACCAAGTGCAATCTGAAGTGTGAAGGCTGCTACTATTTCGAAGGCGGGAAGACTGCGTCGATCCCTGCCAGAGATCGTATTGACGACTGGAAGAAGTTCTTCGCCGATGAAGCAGCACGCGGTGTCAGCATGGCCTATTTTGTCGGGGCAGAGCCTGCTATGGCGCCGGACCGGCTCATGGCAGCGGCTGAGCACTTCCCTTATGGAAACATCGGAACCAACGGCACGATCAGGATAGACCCAAGTGTGCAATACCGCATTGGTGTTTCGGTTTGGGCTGGCGACGACGAATCCGACAAGCAGCTGCGTGGGGGGAGTGTTTTTCGGAAAGCCCTCAGGAATTATGCGGGCGACCCGCGTGCTATCATACTGCTCACTGTGTCCAACTGGACAGTAGATCAGATCCCGCGTGTCGCTGAACTGTGCAAGGATCACGGCCTCCCGTTGACATTCAATATTTTTTCTCCAACCCATGAATTCAACCGAAAGCTGTCTATCTCGGCGCCGAACGACAGTGATTTTTTCCGGGTCAGCTCGCCGCTTTCATCTCCGAAACTGGATGATGCTGCGCTGGAGCGGCTTCGGCGTGCAATGAATCAGGCGATTGAAGATTTCCCGGAGACTGTAATCTACTCAAAATCGTATAATGACTACATTTGCCAGCCGGGTGCGCGTTACGAACTTGATCCGGAAACGGGCATTGCAATGGACTGCCAATCCCGCATTCGCGAACCCATGCGGTATTTTGATGTCTCCCTCAGACCCAACCCTGTGAAGTGCGGCACGCCGGATGTCGATTGCAGAACCTGCCGCATGTACTCTGGAGGCTGGTCCTCCCAGTTCATCCCGAAGCCCAGGGATACAGCCAGCCCGGAAGCCTTTGAAGGCTGGCTGGATTCGCTTGAAACGCTTGGCCGGATTTTCCTCTATTCTCCGGCTGACGCAGGCGCCGCAAAGGCAGTCGCATGAGCTTGCAGGTTCCGGCACTGTCCTTGCCGCCGTTGGCCGAAATCCGCTGGACCTCTGCTGCGGACGCCATTCGTTTTCGCCCGCACACCCGGCCCAGGGAATTGCTGTCGCAGGGGGTTGTTCCAGTGCCGGCCGGCAGGCGGAACATTTTTCTCATTTCGGATCCCGGCACTGCAGATCGCATTCTAAGGCGGGACAGCAAGCAGTTTCCCAAAGCAACCCCGCAGTACAGGGTCGGGTATAAGGCGTTCGGCCCGGGTATCAGCGGGACGATTGGAGAGACGAACCTGCGCCAGCGAAAGGCACTCGCCCCTCTTTTCGAAGGCGCGAATCTGCGCAGGGCCGCGGAAGCGGCGCGGCTTGCGGCGGCTGATGCTGCGCACCGCTGGACAGGCACGCGTGTCGTTGATCTGCACAAGGAATCCAGCCGGCTGGCCCTGGATGTGGCCTGGAGTATCTTTCTCGGCAATGGCGAGTATGAGGGGGCAGCGCCAAGTGTGCGCGAAGCCATTGAAAAGATTGCACGGCTTCCGAAACAGGATTTCGTGGAGGCGGCATCTGTTGTCCGGGAGCTGGTAGATACCTACGTTGATACGGGCCGCTATCTGTCCGTTGATGATGAAAACCCAATGTCTAAGATCGCCTGCGCTGCAGGCTACAGCGGCTCTCCCGGGTTAAGCCAGCCGGAGGTGCGGGCGAATGCGGCGGTGCTGGCAGCGTCGGGGCATGTGACAACTGGCCTGACCCTCGGCTGGGGCCTGTGGGTGCTGGGGCAAATGCCTGCGTATCAGGCAGAGCTGCGGGACAAGCTGGAACGCGAGGGAAGTATCCGGCCCGAACTGATCGCATTGTTCAGCGAAGCGATGCGGCTCTGGACGCCAGCAGCCGAAACCATGCGGGAAAACCTGGTTCCGGTTTCGGTGGAAGGGACAACGATCCCGCCCAAGTCCCTCATTCTGGTCTCCTATTACGCCATGCACCGGCGCTCCGGTCTTTGGGCCGAGCCGAACAAGTTCGACATAACGCGCTTCAGCCGGGCGAACCTGGCAAATATTCCCAAAGGGGCCTTTCAGCCGTTTTCAGGGGGAGAATACCGGTGCCCTGGCATGTCGCTGGCATGGCAGGAGCTGATTGCAGCAAGTGAAACCTTGCTGAGGCGATGCACAATCGAAGTTGAACCTGCGTCAGCTGCGGAAGTCGGGCTGGAAGCCGGTACCTGCATTTATCCCGACCGCCCGCTGCAGGCAAAAATTTCAGGAGTAAAATGAAACACGCTTTGGCCGACGGGCACTACCTTTCTATTTACTCCGCAATCGACCCTGTTTCGGCGGCTCATGACATTTACTTGCGGCACGACCAGAGCATGGCGCTGTGGAAAAAGAGCGGGCGGACGGTCGAGCTGATCCGCTACTGGGAATTTGAACGGATTTCCGGCATCAAGCACCACAGCCTCTCCTTCGCCAGCAGGCGGGACGCAATCGCATTCATTGATGCGCAACTGGCCGTCCTGGGGATGAGCAGCGCAGATCTTATCGAGATTTGGGGCACTCCGGGTTTGGAACAAATAGGTGGCCTGCGTATCAGCCCTGAAGCGCAGAGCTACCCGTATCACAGCATCGCGCATCTTTTTTCCGGTATGCTGAGCGACACAAGCGTTTTCCGGAATCAGAAGGTGCTTGCCATGGCAGTGGATGGAGCACCGGATCTGCTGTTTGAACGCGAAGCCCGCCGGAAACCCTACTACGCTGCGGCCTTCTGTGACCTGGGGCAGCCAGAGTTCTTTCCGGTTTCTTCGCCGGCAGTGCTGTGGGCCTTTTTGAAAAGCCACTACCGCATGGCTGAAGGCTCCCTGATGGCCCTGGCCAATGCCGCGACAGCACGGGCGAAAATAGAGGCCGGGCAGCTCATCGAGATACGCGACGCCGCTGAAACGGCCGCCGCCGGGCGTTGGCTCAAGGAATTGGCAGGCAGAATAGATGCTCTTGAGCCTAAGGATGAAGGAACGGGCTTCACTTGCCTTGATCCGCGCTTTTCCTTTGAGGAGAACAGGATCAGCATGGCAGCAAAGCTGGTCCAGGAAGTTTCGAACCTGATGATGCACCGGAACGTGGCCCGGGCTGTCGACCGCTTCCAGATTGACCCCAGGGAAACGGTGTTGTCGGTGTCGGGCGGATTTGCTCTGAACTGCCCTGCAACTGCCTTCCTGACCCAAAGTTTCGGGTTTCGCGGCGTCTTGCAATCGCCGCCGGTCAACGATTCCGGCTTGTCGCTGGGGATCGGGCTGCACCAGTTCTTCGAGAATGATCCTGGCTTCACCTTCTCCTTTGGGCATGCCTTTTACGGGCGCGGGCCTGTCCCGGCCGCCGGCTGCGGAGCCAAGGCTCAATTTTCTCCGTTCATCAAATCCAGCAGGCCGGCCGGCCCTGAGAGATTTGTGGATGACATACTGCAGGGCCCGGTTGTCCGGATAAGCGGCCCGGCGGAAATCGGTCCGAGGGCTCTTGGCAACCGCAGCCTGCTGGCAGACCCGCGGTCGGAAAAGACGCTTGGTGTCCTGAACCGCATCAAACAGCGACAGTGGTGGCGCCCTGTTGCGCCGATTGTGCTGGAAGAGGACGCTGGCGACTTTTTCGAGAATGCGGCCTGCTCGCCATACATGCTGCGGACCTTCCAGATCCGAGCCGGCAAAGCGCATCTCGTGCCGGCCATCCGGCATCTGGACGCAAGCGCTCGCGTGCAGACGGTCTCACGGAAGCAGAATGCCGAGCTGCATGCTTTTCTGACGGCTTTCAAAGAGCGAACCGGCATTCCGATGCTTTGCAATACCTCTTTGAATGACAAGGACGAACCGATCATCGACAGCCTTGCCGAAGCGATGAACTTTGCCCTGCGCAAAGGTCTGCCGGTTATCTATTCCGATGGCTGCCGAATCCGGCTGCAGGACCACTCAAATTATTCTGCGACCGGACCGCTGCCGCGCGCCGGTGCCGGTGCGCTCGTGCGTTCGAAGGCGGAAAAAACAACCTCAGGAAAGCTGTTGAACCCTTTTGGAATATCCAGGAAAGACCTGATCGTGCTCTCTTCGGTCAGTCTGATTGACGGGGTGGACCTGCAAGACCAGCAACGCGTTGAACGCCTCAGGCGGCGAGCTTTCCTGCTCGGGAAAAGACTGGACAGAACACTGGCGCTCGATTTCACGTCGGACTGGCACTCAGACCAGAGAGCCAGTGCAGACCGGGCAGCCGGTTTTGGCCCCGGCCCGGTTTGACAGAGGGCCGCGGCATGAATGAGCAGCAGGCACGCAGTTTGATGCAATCCGGGAACTACCAGGACGCCCTGTCGCTTTACGAGAGCTGGGCAGAGGAAACCGGAGCGCCGGGAAGAGCCTATCTGGGAAAAGCGCGCGCGCTTGAGCAGCTCGGTCGGATTGAGGAAGCGCTTGATGCTGCCGAGGCGGCGGGCAAACTGCTTCCAAGGAACCTGGATGGGTGGTGGATAAGGGCCCGCTGCCACAACAAGCTGGGGCAATCCGGGCAAAGCGAAGCAAGCTGCCGTCAGGTGCTTGCACTGAACCCGGCCCACGCGGGGGCGGCTGCAGCGCTGGCCCGTTTATATGTGAAAGGGGATGCTGCCGAGCGCGCGATGGCAGTTGTAGCTGGTTTCCATCAGGCGGGTGGTACGGACGCCAGGGTTTCTCTTGTCCACGCCGGCATTCTGATCAGCAGGCGGGCTTACGGTGATGCCGCGGCTATTCTGCGCGGGCTTCTCGATGACGGCTTGGAGACACCGCAGCGGCAGAACGCAGTGCGGCGGCTGGCGGACCTGTATATTACCTTGAAGGATTTCCCTGCGCTGCGGGCGCTCTGTGACGGGCACGTTAAGGACGACGATGACAAGATCCGCATTGCCGTGCGCCTGTGCAAACTGCCGCCAGCGGACCTTGGAGCCAGTTTCCCGTTTTCCTTTTTCAGGGAGCTCTATGAAAACAACGCAGGCGACACGCGTGCATTCAATGCGTTCTTTATTCAAACAAGCCTGGCTGGCGAAATTGAAGATACCCGCGGGTTGGAAATTTCGCATGCTGCCATAGCCGACACGTCGAATGGTGATATCTGCGGCCTGCTGAAGCGGCTGGAGCCGCCAGCGCCGGAAACAGCGGCCAAACCGGAAAACCTGGAATTCTGGCACCTATGCGGCCAGCCTTGCGGCAGTTTTGCGGCGTGGGCAGCCAGGGCATTGTGGAACCGGGAGGCCACAGCCGCGCTGGCACGCTACCTGGGCCCGCACCGTGGCAACCGTGCGGAGGTGATGAAGCAGCTGAACGCTCTATGCGCACAGCCGGACTTCGCCCTGCTTGCGCAGCAGCGGTCCCGCGGAAAGGGCTGTCTTGTGGCCGGATCCCACTTGGGGCCTATCCGGGCCCTGCCGCCGTTTCTGGAAGACCGCTTAGACAGTGTGGGTGTCATTAGTGACCTTCGCCGGCACCGCTCTGCTGAAGGCCAAAATGATATCTCCGTTCGTTTGAACCCCGGACGAAGCTTTCGCGAAATCGCCATGTGCCTGAAACGGAATGCCATCTTATGCTGTGCGCCCGATGGTATTTGGCCGACCGATCCGAAACGTTTCTTTGACAGTGAGTTCGGGCCTGTCGCCCTGCAAACTCTTTATGCACGCGCCCAGTACGCCAGCGGGGCATCCTGCGTCTGGGCCGAGGCGTATTGGCAGGACGGTGAAATCCGCTTTGGTTTCCGGCCAATGCCTTGCCCTCGCGCCGGCGAGGGCAGGGAGGCCTTCGTGCAAAGATGGGGCAGATCATACCTGATGCATACGGTAGAGCTTCTGAAGAACCGGCTGCCTGCATTTTATGATGGGCACCGGAGATTCCGGGAGAGGGGCTGAGTGATCCCCTCTGGGCTGACCTGGCCGGTTGGCTCAGCTTTGTACCTGTTCACCGCCCGCTGCGGCAGGTGCGGCGGGCTGTTCCCTGCTGCCGTCTGCGCTGTGGTGCGTTCAATCTTTGAGTGTTGATTATAAAGATAAATATATCACAGGTTGTTTAAGGCGACTTCATGCAACAAAAAGGAGTTGTCATTCAGGCGTGGCACTTCGTGGGGACTGCCAGCTTTCTACCGCTCCGAGCGGAAAATGTTTCCGGTAACTTTTGGCGAGGACACAATGGGACAACCTTTTCTTTCCCAGATATCGTTGTGGGGCTTGGATTTTGCGGTAAGGGACTGGGCATATTGCGACGGTCAAGACATTCCTATCGCTCAGAATACAGCGCTCTTTGCTTTGCTCGGAGCCCGCTACGGCGGTGATGCCCGCACGACATTCGGACTGCCCAACCTTAAGGGGCGCATGGCCTGCGGCCTTGGAAATCCTGGCGAGGACCGCGGCTCAACCGGAGGCTCAGAGACCGTAACGCTCAACGCAGCCACTATGCCGCAGCACAACCACCCGGGCACCATACTCACGGTGGCAGATACGGCAGGTACCAGCGGGCCGGCGAGCGGCTTGGTCATGGCCAAGCCTTCGGTGACACGCGGTGGGACCACCGCGGTGGGCAGTTCATTCTCCGATCAAAGCTACGTCAGCGCGGCAGTGAGCAGCGGGCTGCCTGAGACCGGAAGCATTGGTTCGGGCACTCCTTTCTCCGTCCGCAGCCCGTATCTGGCGGTGAGTTACGAAATTGCCATTGAAGGGATCTTTCCGGCCCGGGCCTAGAATTTCCCTTGTCAATCCAACCTTGTTTCAAGGAGTACATTATGGCTGAGCCCTTTATCTCCCAAATTTCCGCATTCGGGCTTGGATTCACCATCAGAGACTGGGTGCAATGCCAGGGACAAATCCTGGCAATCTCTCAGAACCAAGCGCTGTATTCACTGATCGGCGATATCTATGGTGGCGATGGCATCAATTCCATGGGGGTGCCCAATCTGAAAGGGCGCACAGTCCTGCATTCGGGATCGGGTCCGGGTTTAACCCCGCGCCAGATCGGGTCCTTCAACAGTCTCCGGGACAGAAGCCTCACTTCGTGGGAGATGCCTGCCCATGCGCATCCGATTTCTCAAAAAGCGAAGCCGGAACCAGGCACCAGCCTGACACCGTCTACAGGGTCGGTAACCGCGATACCCGAGGGCACCTACTCCGGAGCTTCAATCATTGCCGATTGGTACGCCGAAGCGTCAAACCTGACGGACCTGTCTTCGCTGGGCTCTCCGGCAACAGCGCCGAGTGGGAACAGTGCCGCCATTCAAACAATCTCTCCCTACCAGGTTGTCATGTATGAAATGGCCCTTTTCGGGGCCTATCCGCCGCGCAGCTAGCCACCCGGTGTCTCACCCACCTATCCAACCCAGCCACCGCCCTGAGCGGGTGTTTCAAACGAGTGGAGGCAGGAAATGTCAGAACCATTTATGTCGCAGATTTCAATATTCCCTTTGACCTATGCTGTCAGGGACTGGGCTTTTTGCGACGGCCAGATTCTTGCGATCGCCCAGTATAATGCCCTCTTTTCGCTTGTCGGAAGCAGGTTTGGCGGAAACGGGGTTTCTACTTTTGGCCTTCCGGAAATGCGCGGCCGTGTGGCGGTTCACCGCAACACAAATGGGACTTATCCGCTGGGCCAAATGGCAGGATCCGAAAATCAGAAGCTGACCACGGGCAATCTTCCTCCGCACACGCACGGCAACGTGTTTTTTGCAGTAGCCGAGGATGACGGAAGCGAAAACCCGGGGCCGGGCACTGTATTGTCCATTCCCAAGGTGGGGGATGTGGCTGGCCGCGGCTATGCTGCCCCGGATGGCAGCGAGGTTACTCTCGGCAACAGCGGTAGCCGGACTGTCAGTTCAGGGCAAAGCACCCCTTTTTCTATCATGGATCCGTTCATGTGCATGAGCTACGAGATTTCGCTTAGGGGTGCATACCCTTCAAGATCCTAGCTTTTGCCCCACCATCCTGAGAAGCAAAAGGAATTCTGATGACTGCAGTGAATCCCTTAGATGTGAAAATCAGGCCCGCCCGGGCAGGAGATGAAGCGTTTCTCCAGCAGGTGCATGCGGCTGAGCGGCATTGGGAGTTTGCTCCGCTTCTCAATGCAGGCGACGAAGAAAACTACCACAAGGTGCTTGCGCAGCAGTACGACGCCCACCACGACGTTTACTTCAACAGCTATTCCGTTGCGAAATACGGGATCATCCTGCTTTGCGGCACGCCGATCGGCCGGCTGTACCTGGACGAACGGGACAGCGAATTCCGGATTTTGGACATTGCTCTGCTGCCGCAATACCGCGGGCGCAGCATTGGCTCCATTGTCATGCATGGTGTATGTGCCGCCGCCGCTAGAAAGCATCTGCCGGTCACACTGCATGTGCATAGTCTGAACGCCGCAGCCTACCGCTTCTACTACAGGCTCGGATTTGAAGCGCAGAGCTCAAACAACCGCCATGTTCTGATGCGCTGGTTCCACCCCGACTATGAGCAGTTGGCCAGCGGCTGTTTCGTGCCGCCAGATGTAACCATTCGGCGGCTGCAGCCCCTCACAGCCAGGTCAGGACCGGTTTGACCGCGGCCAAGCCGGAATTGCCTGGCATCCATTGCATTGGCTTCAGGCCGATGCGCGAAAGCACCACCCATGGAGGTTATCATGAAAGCGATCAAGGAATTGGAACACAACGATTTTGCAGGTCTGGTTGGCGAGGCCTTTAATATCGGACATCTTGAGGCCAAACTCACTTCGATTGACATGGGGCCGGAAACACCCGCCGAATTCAGAGCGCAGTTCTCGCTGCTGTTTGAATGCCCGGAAGATTTTGTTGGCGACCACGATACGCTTGCGCTTTCCCATGAAAAAATCGGCTCCCATTCTGTCTTTATCTCAAAGGTGATGGGCGGCAACGGCAAGCCAAACCTTCAGGTCGTGTTCAATTGAAGGTTTGGCTTGCGGCGGGTGAGTTCACTCGCGGGAACTTGCCATCAAACAGGGCATGCGACTGCAGGGATTTTGCACGCGAATCGCGTGCAGCCCTGCCAAAAATCCGGGAAGCGGCCTGAAATTCCATATTTTTCAGGGGCTGGAAGAAAATTGAAAAAACGCCTTGTTTCTCTGGGTTGCGGCACATATACGGGTCAGCGGAGACGTGGCCGAGTGGTCGAAGGCGCTCCCCTGCTAAGGGGCATGCACCCAACAGATAACACCTCTAAAACAATCGGAAAAACCAGACTACACGTACCCCTTTGCACGGATTTTGCACAGGTTTGCTCGCAGTAGGCCTACCGCACCCGGTCAGCGGATGTTCCCTGCTGGAAAGCCCATCAGTCTGTCCTGATCTTCTCATTTGAGCATGCGGAGCTGCACTGGCTGACCTCATTCATCATCACGTTGGCAGTACGGCATTCACTCCATGAAGGGGAAAGGGCGGTACTTGTTGAGTTCTCTTACTTAATCCAATGACCGGGCTGAAGGTGGCCGGGCCCGAAATAGCTGGCTTGACCGGCACGTGCATTGGGGACGGGGGACGCCGGATAGGCGTGCGACGGAGCTTCTTTTGAAGGACGTGGAAGAGCAAAAAATTAGTACTGGGGTGTGTTTTTCCGAAGCGGGTGATTTTCTGAACCATTGGCGCGGCGATGCTCAATGCGGAACCAGGATCCGGCATTTTTTGATGCGGGCAGACTGCAGGAACGTGCCGACCCGTCGGATGGAAGCTGCCGGGGAGATCAGAAACTAACTTTCACCATCCCTGCCACAACTCACATCTGTGGAGGCCCCCTTTAATGCAAGTTGTTTTTTGAGCGTTTGGGAATGTGAACGGATGCGGTCATCTGTCAGGCCTGTTTATGCGGCGTTTCAGACGCCGCTGGCCGGTATGGAGATACGCGGTTCAGTTCCACATCACAGTGGCGGGTTGATTATCCCGGTGTGAGTTCCTGGTTTTACTGAACCCGATCTTTCCGATCATTTGCCCTTACACTCAAAGACCTCCTCACATTCCCGACGTACCGGCCATCGCAACGCTTACGCGGCGGCGATAGCCGGGTCTCTGTAATCTTCGTGTTTCACCAACATGGCCCATAACCTGCGCGCCATCTTATTTGCGAGTGCAATTGCGACGACCATACGTGGTTTTCTTGCGAGCATCCTTTGGAGCCAAGATGCTTCAGGGGCACCCTTGTGAATCGCCATCCTCACTACGGACATGGCACCGATGACCAAGAGCCTGCGGATATCTCTCTGCCCCATCTTCGACGTTCGGCCCAATTTCTGCTTTCCCCCGGTCGAGTGTTGCTTCGGTACCAGCCCTACCCACGCAGAAAAATCCCGACCCCGACGAAAGATTTCCATAGGTGGGGCGAAGGCCGAGACAGCCATTGCAGTTATCGGACCGATGCCTGGCATGGTCTGGAGACGGCGTGCGTTATCGTCTCTTGTCGCTTCGATGCGTACCTGCTTTTCAAGCCTGCCTATTTGTTCTGTTAGTGTAGCGATCTGACCAAGGTAGATTGATCCAACATCTGTCACCACTTTTGGCAGACCGTTCTCGGGATCTTCCAAGATTTCCCTCAGACTTTTGATATTTGTCGTCGTTTTTGGTGCCACCCGGCCAAACTCGGCGAGATGAGCCCGCAGGGCGTTGATCAGCTGCGTGCGTTGCCTCAAAAGCAGGTCACGTGTCCGGAACAAAACCGCCCGACTTTGCTGCTCATGTGTTTTCACGGCGACTGTTCGCATCGTTGGACGTGACGCAGCCTCGGCAATCGCTTCTGCATCAGCCGCATCATTCTTATGCCGTTTGACGAAAGGTTTCACATAGATGGGCGGTATCAATTTCACATCATGGCCAAGTGCCTCGATCTGACGCCCCCAGTCATGCGCGGTTGCACAAGCTTCCATAGCAACTGTGCAATTCGGTTGTTGTACAAAAAATGCCAAAACTTGCGCCCGAGACAGCTTTT
The DNA here is from genome assembly GCF_000813925.1 of Leisingera sp. ANG-S5. Lineage (NCBI taxonomy): Bacteria > Pseudomonadati > Pseudomonadota > Alphaproteobacteria > Rhodobacterales > Roseobacteraceae > Leisingera > Leisingera sp. ANG-S5. Next base: position 103,135 of record NZ_JWLH01000010.1, read on the forward strand.
TGCGGAACAGAACACTGCCGTCAGCCGCTGCCCCATGCACCTGAAAACTACGCTTTGCTAAATCTACTCCTATGATCGCAACCATTTCCATTGTCGCCTCCTCTGTTTCTGGTCTGTTAAGACAGTACCAGCATGGCACATCACGATGCCGTCGGGAGGGGCATCCACTCCATCACAGTGCGGAACTTTGCAGCCGTTGCCTTTTCGGGTGTTTGCTGACGCAGCATTCGCTCGCAACCGCGGCACGCTCATCGCAGCTTTCCAGCCACTGCTGGTGATGTCGAAGAGGTCAGCCGGGCTCAGACCCTTTGGCTCAACCTCTGCTTCGTGCTCGGGTTCTCAACGATATTCATGGCACTCAGGGCTTCGGCAACGGCCCTGGGTCAGGCACTGTTGCGGTGGCGTTATGAACTCAACCTCGTTGGCGGTGGCATCGTGATTCTGTTCGGGCTGTTCATGATCGGCGCGGCGCGGATCGGCGCCATGGAACGGGATCTTCGGTTCCATCTCGACGTCCCCGGCGGCAGGCCGGCCGCGTCCTATGTTCTGGGCCTCGCGTTCGGCTTCGGCTGGACCCCCTGCATTGGCCCAATTCTCGGTGCGATCCTCACCGCCAGTGCGGCGAGCGCCATGGTTGGGCAAGGGGTCTTGCTACTGGCGATTTATTCTGCAGGCCTTGGCGTGCCGTTCCTGATTGTTGCGGGTTTCACCGATCGGCTTGTCGGCCGGTTGCAAGGCGCCAGACGGGTCGGGTGCCGCCTGCATCAGGCCGCGAGCGCGGTCATGGTCGTGATGGGGCTTGCGATGATGACCGGGCAGCTCACCGCGCTGTCCTACTGGCTGCTCGATGTCTTTCCGGTCCTCGGGCGGATCGGCTAGCAGCCAAATGATTGTCAAACTCCTAGCACCGATCCTGGGATCAAACCTGTCTGTTCCACCACCGCGAGTACAAGGCCGGCACTAGAGTTGGATTCTATCTGCACGAGCCGGCAGTCGGCCGCCCAGTCGATCCTCGCGGTTGGATCCAGCGCATGAACGTTCCGGGCGAGTTGGCCGTAGTCCGCCTCGCCCGTATAAAAAGGGACATCAATGATCAGCTTCCGGTTCATTGACAGACACAATGCAGCTTTCCGGCGCTGGAGTGTCAAGACTTATCCGGTACGGTACAAGAGCTGCGCCACGTCTATTACAACGGTCTGCGTGTCAATCGGCATGATGTCGGGACGCGTCATAGGCATTCAAAATGGCTCTGAATCGATTTTGGCACAACTACCCCGTCTCTAAGGTCAGAATACTTGAACGAGCCGTGACTTGAACACGCCGATATTCGCCCTGCCATCGAAGCCACCGCGTGGCGCAATGGGCCGAAATCTGCCATTCAACTTCTCTGTCAGAAACCTCCATGTGATGAACTGATCAGTTTTCCCTACCCACGGAGGCCTTGCCAGGTTGGGACAGTAAGCAAAAATAGCTCGGTCCAGAAATCTACGCTGGCCTCAGAAACCCCTTGACCCTTTAGTAGCTGTAGCTCTTATCGGAGTGGGGTAATTTGAAGCAATCAAAGGGCACAGGAGAAAATCTCAGATATGATTACGAGACGCCATTTTGTCGCAAGTTCGTCAGCACTGTTCTCTACTGCAATCGCAGAACCGGTGTGGGCCGGATCTTGGCCGACTGCCACACAGAAGGCAAATTGGGACGCTCAAATCACACCGCCAAACTATGATCCGGCAACGTCTAATCCATGGGGGCTGCACCAACGTTTCCTTCCCACCCGGGTCGTTGCAAACGACGGGTTGGTGCCGGGGGACATCCATGTCGATGCCATTGCGAGATACCTTTACCACATTGAAGAGGGGGGAACTGCCATGCGCTATGGTGTGGCCATAGCCCGTGGCAATTTGTACGAACCTGGCACTTACACCATCCGGCGAAAAGTTGAGTGGCCGCATTGGACGCCTACTCAATCCATGATCGAACGCGACCCGGAGGCCTATTCCCAGTATGCAGACGGGCAGGAACCAGGCCCCAAGAACGCGCTAGGTTCCCGCGCTCTCTATTTGTTTGTTGGAAACCGCGATACCTACCTGCGTATTCATGGAACGCCTTGGCCGCGTTCGATCGGTGGCAGGGCGAGTTCAGGATGCGTCCGCATGGTTATGGCGCATATCAACGATCTCTACCCAAACGTGGAAACCGGCTCGACGGCCTATCTGTATGAGGCCGAAGACGGCATCACTTCACGGAGTTGAGGGGGAGGTTGGTGACCTAATCTATGCGTTTGGTTTCGAACAGATCGGGTTTCCCGCCGTTGTTCTAAGCGGCAGCAACGTGGTTTCAACTGGCCCGCTATGCTCATACCAGTAGCAGCCGTCTTCAGGCAGAAGCCGTGCAGACGCAAGATTTTGTCCCGGAGCCGCGAGATCAACGACGGCGTCAGGCACGTTTCCGACCCGCGTTGCGGCGTTGCCGGAGACACTAGTAGAGGAAGAACATCCTGCCAGAATTAGCATTGTGGCCACGATTGCCGCATTTCGTTTCTGCATCTGAACCTCTGCCGTTTGCTTTTTTGTTTCCCGTCGGCAATCTGGCATACGGTATGTTTCGCCACAAGCCAGAGGTCGGACCCTCGCATTTACGGCGCATTTGAGCGTCTAGCGAAAAAACGCGTTTGACCACTTGAAGCTCTAGGTGCTGTAGGAATTAGGTTCGAAGGATCTCGTCGAATCTGAAGGTCCGCCTATGCCGCTCGAAACCCGCCGTAACGATGACAATAGCACCTGCACGCAGGATCATGAATCTGCCTGCTGCGGCGGTGCTTCAACCTGCGGGGACATTGGTCCGGCAGGCCCGCCCCCTGCTAACGGGCGCAGTTTCCAGGTCTCCGGACTCGATTGCGCCGAAGAGGTGGCAATTCTGAACCGGGCCGTGGGTCCGAGTGTGGGCGGAACCGAGCACCTGGCGTTTGACGTGATCAACGGACGCATGACGATCCTTGATACCGCAATAGCACTATCCGACTCCGAGGTCACCAAGTTGGTCGCTAGTACCGGGATGAGTGCGAAGCCCTGGGACGTCAAGAACGCAGCGAAGGATCAGGCAGCGCATCTGGCACGTCAATGGCGCTTCACCGCGTTGAGTGGCGGATTTTGGGCAGCAGGTTTCCTCTACCACATCGTCGAGACCGGTATGAGCGGGGCTATAGGGCTGTTCGCTGGTCATGGGGAGGGACCGATGCCGATGGCCGAAGCCGGACTCTTCGCGGTTGCGATCCTCTTTGGCGTCTGGCTCGTCGCTCCCAAGGCGTGGTCCTCAGCGCGGCGGTTCTCGCCCGACATGAACCTCCTGATGGTCGTCGCCGTGGCCGGCGCCATCGGCCTTGGCGAATTCTTCGAGGCCGCGACGGTCGCCTTTTTCTTCTCGCTTTCGCTTTATCTCGAAAACTGGAGTGTCGGCCGGGCGAGGAACGCAGTTTCGGCGCTGCTGGACCTCGCGCCCCCCACGGCAAGGGTGCTTTATGACGATGGATCGGAAGCGGAGGTTCCAGCGTCCGCGGTAGCTGTAAATGCAAAATTCATTGTGCGCGGCGGCGACCGCATTCCGCTTGACGGTGAAGTCGTAGGGGGAGCGGGTGCTGTTGATCAGGCCCCCATTACCGGTGAAAGCGCTCTGGTGCCAAAGGAACCGGGCGACGAAGTCTATGCCGGCACCATCAACGGTGAAGGCACTCTTACTGTGCGGGCAACGAAGAAGGCATCGGACACAGTGCTTTCGAAAATCATACGCATGGTTGGCGACGCGCATTCCCGCCGCGCTCCTGTGGAACAGTGGGTGGCGAAGTTCGCGCGGATATACACGCCGGTAGTCATGGCACTGGCAATCGCTCTCGCGGTTCTTCCGCCACTTGCTGGCGGCGCATGGGGCTTCTGGTTCTACAATGCTCTGGTGCTCCTGGTCATCGCCTGCCCCTGTGCGCTGGTGATTTCGACGCCTGTCTCGATCGTTGCGGCGCTGGCCTCTTCGGCGCGGGCGGGCGTGCTGATCAAGGGCGGCGCCTATGTCGAGGCACCTGGCCGCACGACGGCGCTGGCCTTGGACAAGACCGGAACGATCACCGAGGGCCGACCGGAGGTTGCGGCAATCCATCCGCTTGGAATGGTGGAGGCGCGGGACCTGCTTGCGCTGGCGTCTTCGCTGGAGATGCGCTCCTCGCACCCGCTAGCGCGCGCTATCCTCGAGCGCGCCGGGCGGGACGCCGTTTCAGTAGCCGCTGCGGAGGATACCCGCACGGTGCCGGGGCGAGGGCTCGAAGGTCGCATGGGTGACCGGCCCGTCTGGCTTGGTTCTGACCGGTTCGCCGCGGAGAAAGGTTTTGGGGATGCCATTCCTGATGAGTTGCGGGACCGGATCGAAGGGGCGGGGGCGACGCTGGTCGCGTTGGGCGACGAGACGGGCGTGTTGGGCGTTCTTGAACTGCGCGACCGGATCAGGCCTGACGCCAAAGGCATCGTCTCTCGATTGCACGCACAGGGTGTCAACACCGTTGTCATGCTAACTGGCGACAACGAGCGCACGGCGCGCGCGGTAGCAGCCGAAGTCGGTATCGACGAGGTTCGCGCTGAACTGCTGCCAGAAGACAAGGTAACCGCCATCGAGGAACTGGTGGACAGCCATTCGGTTGTTGCCATGATTGGGGACGGCGTAAACGATGCCCCCGCCATGGCGCGGGCGCATTACGGCATCGCCATGGGCGCCGTAGGCTCGGACGCGGCCATCGAGACGGCGGACATCGCGCTGATGACAGATGACATCGCCAAGGTGCCGTGGCTGATTGCCCATTCGCGCCGCACGATGAGCATCATCCGCCAGAATATCGGCCTTTCGTTAGCGACGAAAACCGCCTTTGTCGTGGCGACTGCATTCGGAATGGCCTCGATGTGGGGGGCCATTGCTGCGGACGTGGGTGTGTCGTTGCTGGTGGTGGCCAATGCGCTGCGGCTTCTGAACGCGGACGGCCGCCACAAGTCGCCGCCGGAAGGCGGCGAGCCAGCAGGTGAACAAATGGCGAAGGGCGCTTTGGCACATGGTCATTGATTTGGTGCCGGCCCTTCAACTAGGGTTGTGGTAACAAGCCGTCAATAATGGCACCGAGCAGCGATGATCAACAGAATCCCGAGACGCAGAATTCTACTGGGCGGCATTGCCGTCCTCCTATCCGGCTGTGCAAGCAAGTTCCGTAGTTATACCGGGCCCGAAGTTACCCGTTTGCGGCTCTACAAATCAGAACGTTTGCTTGTTCTGGATGGCGCTGAGGGTGTTTTGCGCACCTACCCGGTCGGGCTGGGGTTTGCACCGGAAGGTCATAAGCAATTTGAGGGGGATGGACGAACACCCGAAGGCGCCTACCTCATTGACCGGCGCAATCCTGACAGTCTGTTCCACCTCTCCATCGGCATCTCTTATCCAAACGAGGCGGACATCGCATTTGCAGCGGCGCAAGACAAATCTCCGGGTGGTGACATCTTCATCCATGGCGGGCCGCGACGGGGCATTGACCCAATGAACAAACGCGACTGGACCGCAGGCTGTATCTCTGTGTCCGACCGCCAGATCGAAGAGGTCTATGCAATGGTGCGGGACGGGACGCCCATCGAAATATATGCATAGACCGCGCTCGACGGCGGGCAGTCACGCAAATGGTGCTTGAATTGCGGCATTGAAGGCCGAGATTGCAAACACCATCACGATCACCTCGCAGGCATCGGTATACTCCGTCCGTAGAAACGAAACCGGTCTGTGATCATCAAGTGATTTGGTTGCAAGGTAGCCTGAACGGCCAGGCGAACAGAGGAATACAGCTCCGTTCTCAGCCCGCGTGCAATCGTGCTGATCAGTTGCCGGGGTAACTGGCGTAGACTTCGGTCGAGCCGTCATTGTTGATAAGGAACACATCGTAAGCCTCTCGCCAGCTGCCCTGATCCATACCAGGCGATCCGAGCGGCATGCCGGGTACGGCAAGACCCACTGCGTCGGGACGCTCGGCAAGGAGCCTGCGAATGTCGGCCGCGGGCACATGCCCCTCAATTACGTAACCCTCGGTGAGACCTGTGTGGCAAGAAACCATGCGCTGCGGCACACCGTTGTCGAGTTTGAACCGCACGAGCAGCCCTGCGAACATGTTTTTTCCGCTTGGAACAAACCCGCTTTCCCCCAGATGTTCCATCCAAGCGAGGCAGCAACCGCAGCCATTGGTCTTTTTAACCTCAATGGGCGTCGATTGGGCCAGCACCTGTGCGGCGGGGAGCAGGGCAAGAGCACATGCCAGGGCGGCGATCGGTCGTTTCATGGTCAAAGCCTTTCATTGGGGTTCTCGGCGATCACGCTGGCAAGCTGCTCCTCCAGCCTGGCGCGTGCCGCCCTCAGGCGTGTAAGCGCCGCTGTGTCCGGTGTTGCACGCCTGGTGGCCTCGGCGAGCCGGTCATCGGAGAGCGGGTCAGTGGGCCGGCCGTCTACGCGCACCTCGTAATGCAGATTGGGGCCGGTCGCAGTGCCCGTCGCGCCGATCCGGCCAATGGTATCCCCGGCCGACACGCGTTGACCCTCAGCAAGGCCTTCGGGCACGGCGCTGAGATGAGCATATCGGGTCAGTGTGTCCGCACCATGGGCAATCTCGACAACACGGCCATAGCCACCGCGCCATCCAATAAACGCAATACTTCCGGGCGCAGTGGCGCGGACAGGCGTTCCACGCGCTGCAGCAAAGTCCACACCAGTGTGCATGCGGACATTGCCAAAGACCGGGTGCTTGCGGCGGCCGAAGACGGAAGTTAGCCGCGCGCCCTCTACTGGCTGGGAAAAGACACGCAGCACTTCGCCGTCGAGATAGATTGTAGCCTTGCCGGTTCCATCCTCTGGCCAGGCGATTTCATAGAGAGCGTCTCCAAGGTCCAATGCAGCGAACGAAATTTCGGGCTGGCGGACAGCCTTGTTCGCAACCCGCGCCTCGCGCCAGAGAAGGCGCAGCGTCTCGCCGCCGCTCAGTTCGCGCCGGAAATCCACTGTGCCGCCCAGCATTTGCGCCAGATCGACGGCGAACCGGGCTGGTATCCCGGCATCGTCCAGTGCCCCGAAGATCGAGGTTTCGATCCTGGTCTCGCCAGCAAGGGTCACGATTTCGGGTTCAGGGGCCACAACCCGGGTGGCGAGCTGCTCTCCAAATAATGCCTCGATCCGTATGCCCTCTTCGACAACAAGGGTCACATTGCGAGGGCTTCCATCTGTCGTGGATATGACAGTGATTGCGTGACCGGGGCGCAGTCGGCGGAGATCGTATTCTGCGTCAATCGCAAGGGCGATCTCTGCGCGGTCTGTGGCGGCAAGCCCGGCCTCGGCCAGAACCGCATCAAGCGTCTCGCCCGGAGCTATTTCGCGTGACCATGTGATGAGTGGCGGTTCTATGGCAGTCAGCGGAGCATCGTTCCTTACCACGGCCGGAAGGAACGGCGGACGAAAGTCCGGCGCACTTCCAGGCCGCGTGCGGGCAAGCCTGTAAGAGGGGCCTTCCACAAACCGAGGCGGTGTGAGAGGCGCAGGTTCCCAAACGCCAGCCTCGGCTAGGGTCGGCTGAACAGGCGTAGTTGAGTAGGATGTGGCGACCATTGCGACCGCCGCCGAAATCCCGCTCGTTACCGCCAGCCCGGCCATCAGGCACCTCAACCTCATGTTGCTCCCTCCAGTCTAACTTTCATCGCGCGTCGGATTTTCGGAACTGCGAATTCTTTCGGTTCGTGGTAGTCGATAGTGCTGACGAAGCGTCCCTCGGCATCGAACAGAAAGACCTTCGCCGTATGGTTCATCGTGTATCTCCCATCTTCGCCAGTAACCTTCTCATAGGTCGCGCGAAGGCCCTCGATTGCACGCTTGATCTGCGCTTCTGGACCGGTCCAGCCGCGGATCGCCGAATGGAAGTAGCCGACATACTCTGCCATAGCGTCGACAGTGTCGCGCTCGGGATCTACCGTGATAAAGATGGTGTTCAGCCGCTCGGCGTCCTCGCCCATCATGTCCAGCCAGCTTGAGATGTCCGAGAGCGTCGTGGGGCAGACGTCAGGACAGTAGGTGAAGCCGAAGAATATCATCGACGGGCGCCCGACAAGCGTATCAGGGCCGACTGGCTGCCCTTTGTGGTCAGTCAGGCGGAAGTCCATCGCCGTAAGCGGCAAGGGCCGCTGGTCCATGGGCTCTGGTGCGCCGGGGCCGTCTACACGCCACCAGCCCAGCAAGAGTGTCAGGCCAATCGCACCAAATGCCGCCGCGCCATATCCGAGAGCTGAACGCCGCCGCATCAGTTTCCCGGGCCGCGCGCTGCGATGCCAAGAACCGGCACGTTGACCGTTACCCAGCCACCGTCCGAAAAAACAAGCGAAAGCGGAAAAGTCTCCCCTTCCTTCATCGGGCGCTGAAGTTTCATCAGCATGGCATGCAGACCGCCGGGCTCCAGCGCGACGGTCTCTCCTGCCGCAATAGACACGTCACCCGCGGGAGCCATTGAACTGACGCCTTGTTCGTTCGTCGAACTCCGATGAATTTCAGGCATCATGGCAATATCAGTCTTGATACCTGTCAGTGTGACCGGCTCATCGCCTTCGTTCACTATCTCCATGTAGGCAGCTCCGGGACGGCTGGTGCCGATAGATGCCCGCGACCAGGCATTCTCGATGCTCACTTGGCCGGAACCGGCCAGCGCGGCGGAGGCGGCGCCGAGTGGCAGCACAAGTGCTGCAAGGGCAGCATGAAGTACCGGTTTCATTTCGCCAGTTTCCTTTCAGATTGTCACTCAGCTATTGGTTGCCGCGACTTCGGCTGCGACCAGCGCGCGCAATTCTGCCTCGCCGAAAGTAGCGAGCGGCTTGCCGTTCACAAAGAAGGTCGGCGTCTGGCGCACACCCACGGCTTCGACATCGGCACGGTCCTGATTGAGGATGCCTACAATATCCGGCAGGCGCATTTGCGTCCGCGCGGCTTCTGCGTCGAGACCTGCGACCGCAGCGATATTGAGGATGAGGCCGGGCTCGGGCGCACCGTGGGACGCCCAGCGGGGCTGATCCCGCAGTATCGCTTCCAGAACTTCCTCAAAGACCCCCTGCATGCGCGCAGCTTCGAGGACCTGGATCGCTTCTTCCGAAGCTTCCCCGTGAAACGGTGTGTAGCGGATCACCACACGCACTGTATCGCCATGCTCGGCCATAATATCCTTCACGACCGGGTAAAATGCGCGGCAGGCTTCGCACGCAGGATCGAAGAACTCCACGATCGTCACGGTCGCACCCTCGGGGCCGAGAACCGGCGAATAGGGCCGGATCAAAGCGTCGGCAATCTCCGGGGTGACTGAAGAGGCCTCCCCAATGGGCTCTGATCGCGTTGCATACCAAGAGGCGCCAGAAAAGGCCGCAACTGCGAGAGCAGAAACGGAAAGGATCAATGAGCGGCGGTTCATTCGGTATTTTCCTTCAAAGAAGCGGCTGACAGGGCAGCGGTGAGGGCAAAGGCCAGGAACGAGAGCAGCGGGATTGGCACGCTGAGGACAAGCTGGCCTTGGTCAGTGCAGGACGGACCTGCCGCAGTACAGGGCTGGATGCGTTCGGGAATGAGCCCCCAGAAAAGGCCGAGATGCCACAATGCGATGGCTCCGCCGGCGAGAGAAAGCGCGACACCGTAGCGGCCGGCCCTCCTGTCCCGCCACCAGAGCCCGCAACCCAGCACAACCGCCAGCGGGAACATGAATGCCCGTTGAAACCAGCAGAGGACACAAGGCGTCTGCCCCAGAACCTCGCCAATGAACAAAACAGACAGTGAGGAAACTAGTGCAACGATCCATGCGGCTGCGAGCGACGTGTCGGATGATAGCCTGAATGTCATAAGGAAATCTGCTCTCTCAGACTGGATACGATCTCTTCTGCTGGCGTGCCATAGGGCCACGCCGTGACATAGCCACCTTCAGGATCGAAAAGGAACAGCTGCGAGGAATGCCCCATAGTGTAACCGCCGGGGGCCGCAGCCTCCTCGATTTTTTCGTAAAAGATGTGAAAGCTCTTCGCTGTCCGGTCGATCTGGTCCGGGGTCCCCGTGAGACCGATGATGCCGGCCTCGAAGCGCGGTACGAAATCTGCAAGCGTCATTGGTGTATCGCGCTCGGGATCGATCGAGATGAAGAGCGGCTGAATCCGCCCGGCGTCCGGACCTAGACCTTCCATCACAGCGGCGACCTCAGCGAGAGTCGTCGGGCAGACATCGGGGCAGTTCGCGAAGCCAAAAAAGACTAGCATCCACCGCCCGGCGAAGTCTTCCTGCGTCCGTGTTATTCCTTGATGGTCCGTGAGTTCGAAGGCCGCACGGAAAGCCGACTGCGTCTCACGTGCCTGATCCGCACGATAATCCGCCCAAAGCAAAAGCCAAATTAGCGCAACAGCCGCCAGCGCCCAAAGAATTTTCCGAAGGAGTTTAAGCTTCAAAGCAAGCAGCCCGTTTCTGATTCCACGTATTTTTTGCGCGTCTACACCCTGCAGCTACTAGAGGTTCAACCGTTTTTTTCAGGAGAGGGACTTTGTCGCGTGTCTGTGAATTGAGTTGTGGCCAGTGCCAGACCCAATTAAACCTACCAGAACTGTAGCGTCCTGGGGGTGCGTATGCTCACGATTGGCAGTTTGGGAAAGAAGACTGGCACCAAAGTCCAGACCATCCGCTACTATGAACAGATTGGCCTGATGCCCGAACCAGGCAGGACCGAAGGCGGTCAGCGGCGCTATGGTGAAGCCGAGCTTGATCGCCTATCCTTCATCCGTCACGCGCGCCAGCTCGGCTTTTCTCTGGATGCAATCCGGGAACTACTCGATCTGAGCGACCATCCGGAACGGTCCTGCGACGAAGCCGATGCTATAGCACGGCGGCAGTTGAAGCAGGTGTATCAGCGGATCGCCAGACTTGAGGCGCTGCGCACTGAGATTGAACGAATGGTGCATGAATGCAGTGGCGGCAAGACATCTGATTGCCGGGTCCTTGAGGTGCTCCGTGATCATGCCGAATGTCTGACGGAGCACGACGAAATCGGCGCATGAGTGCAGCTCTCAACTATCCGGGGCGTTGTGCATTTAAGCACTGACATGCCTTCTTTCGAAGGCAGCCGCTGCGAGCACGAAGTCTGGAGGCTCACAGCCTGCAAAAGGAGTGGACCACATAACAGCTTAAAGGCAAGTGATCCTGACAATCCTGGATAGCGATTGCAGGATTAGGGCTTGAAGCTACAGTTACTGTAGCGGTTACACCCCTTCTTGCAAGATTCGAGGAGAAATGCAGTGTATCCGGCAGATCCGCTTCTTAAGCCTACGAGGCTATTGGACTTTGACCATCCGTCAATTGCCAGGCTAATAACGAACCGCGGGTGGAAGGAACTGGCCCAGCATGAGCAAATCGGCGCGGTGTACGGCTTCGTCCGCAACGAGATTGCCTTTGGTTACAACCACGCGGATGACATCCCAGCCTCCAGGGTTCTCACCGACGGCTACGGCCAGTGCAACACCAAGGGCACACTGCTCATGGCGCTTTTACGCGGAGTGGGTGTGCGGTGCCGGCTGCATGGCTTCACGATCCACAAGGCGCTGCAGCGGGGCGTGGTACCAGAGATCGTTTATCCAATTGCTCCAGACGAGATCTTGCATTCATGGGTGGAGGCCGAGACAGAGGAAGGCTGGGTCAATCTCGAGGGTTTCATCCTTGACGAGGCATTCTTAGGGACGCTCCAGGCCGCCTTTTCCGGTACCGAAAGCCTATGCGGCTATGGTGCCGGAACCAATTGTTTGAGCGCGCCACCAGTCGATTGGACAGGTGGAGACACTTACATTCAGAAAACTGGTATTGCCCGGGATTTTGGAACTTTCGGCACACCGGACGAATTCTACCGGGACCACCGGCAGGCGTTCGGAATTTTGCGTGACTGGCTCTATCGCAAAGTTATCCGCCACTGGATGAATGCTCGTGTCCGCGCAATACGGTCCGGGCACGTGCCGCACATCCCGGGACTGGGCCTAGTGAACCACCGCCACGAGAAAAACCAAGATGCCGCATGATCATGGCCATGCTCATATCGATCCTGCTTCTGGAGACCGTCGGATTTCCATCGCGATCTGGGCGAATGCCCTTCTGACCATCGCTCAAGTCGTCGGCGGAATTTTCGCGGGCAGCCTCGCTTTGATCGCGGACGCGCTGCACAACTTTTCAGATATGGCATCTCTCCTCATCGCGTTTGCCGCGCGCAAGATCGCCCGGCGGCCCGCCGACGAGCGTATGACTTTCGGCTACGGCCGGATCGAGATTGTCGCTGCGCTGGTCAACTACACAACGCTCATACTGGTTGGTGTCTATCTCATCTACGAGGGGGGCATGCGGATGATCGACCCCCCCGAGGTTGCGGGCTGGACTGTCGTAATCCTCGGCGGCATTGCGCTGGTGGTGGACACGTTAACCGCATTTCTCACTTACTCGATGCAGAAAGGCAGTGTTAACATTCGAGCACTCTTCCTGCACAACCTTTCTGATGCGCTGGCTTCAGTCGCCGTGATTATCGGTGGCTCGCTCATCATTCTCTATGACATGAAGTGGGTTGATCCTGCGATCACAATTGGTATCGCGCTTTACATTCTCTACCTCGCTGTGACCGAGATCGGCCGCCCAATCCGGACGCTGATGCTGGGCAGCCCGCCGGACATAGACGGCAAGGGGGTCGTGGAAGTGATCCGGAGCGTGGACGGTGTTGCCGATGTTCATCACGTGCATCTTTGGCAAATGCAGGAACACGAGGTCGCGCTCGATTGCCATGTGGTAGTCGAAGAGGGATGCCTTGCCAATGCTGAGCAGATCAAGTCGGATATCAAATCGTCTCTCGCAAAACACTATGGCATCCGCTATTCCGTTCTGGAGTTTGAGGCATCCGCCAACATGCACACCGGCGCGGAGTTGTTTGGACATGGTTCATGACAGTCGATGCAAGGCACACCGGTTCCAGCGGAAGCCTTGGAAAGCGTCTCATGCCGAGGAAGATTGGATGCCTCTTGCCGGTAGACAATAGATCTCCTCGTCTCCCGGCAATAAATCACTCACGGATGCTTCCAGCCTGCAGATTGATAGGGGTAAAACCGGAAGGCAATCGCGCGGGCAGCTGTATTGCTGTGCTGAAAGCCCGCCTAAATTAGCCGCACTCGTCATGGGCAGCACGATCTCATCGGGAATTTTGTGGGCTTTCTAGCCGCCCCAGTCAATAGCGCCAAAAATAGCTCAGCTTTTTGTCCGTTCACTGGTAAACGCGTGGAATACAGATAAGGTTTCTTCGCTGACGTGGTGCTCGATCCCTTCGGCATCATATTCGGCCACCTCTTGCGACACGCCAAGAGCCACAAGGAAATCCACAACGATTCTGTGCCGTTTGCGGCAGGCTTCGGCCAGCTGGCGGCCTTCTTCCGTCAGGCGGATCGAACGGTAGGGCTCCTGCAGAATCAGCCCTTCCCGTTTCAGGCGGTTCAGGTTCTTGGAGACCGTGGGCTGGGTCACGCCTAGACGCTCGGCGATTTCAACAGGCCGCGCTGCGCCGTTCATGTGAATCAACTCGGCAATCAGCTCGACATAATCTTCGACCATCTCGCTTTGATGAGCCGTGCGTACGGCCTCAAAACCGCTTGCCTGTTCATCTGGGCTTCGATTGAGGGCGTTTTCATCTGTTTCGGTCATGTCGCTCATAAGATCGCATGTCATTTTGGCCTCCCTGTATGCCTGCAACAAGGCGGGTTGACAACGGCATAGAAGAAACTACACAATTTAGCCAAAGCTAACTTTTGTAGGTTCGACCATGAAAAACCTCATTTCAGCGGCATTAGTCGGCCTTTTGCCGGTGGCCGCCGGGGCCACAGCGATTGAGCAAGCCCCATGGGCGCCGCGCTCTGCCGCTTACCGCCTGACACTGTTCATGGGGAACCTGACCCCGGTTCCCTGGGAAAAAATCGAAAACAGCTGGACCGCACCGGCACCGGGCAGCGCATTGTCTGAAGATGCCATGTCGCGGGTGAGCCCGGATGAGGCCCGCGCAATCAGCGCGGCTCTTGCATCGCATGACCGCCAGGCGCTGTTCGAGGCGGCCACGGCAGCCGTGGCCCAGGGTATCCTGCGTCACTTGGCAGCGGCAGAGACTGCGCTTGGACAGCCCTACGCAGCACATGAGGTTGCCAATGCCGAAGCGCTGTTCCGGGCGTTCGAGGACGGCATCAAGGCGGCGGATGCGAATGCCGCGCGCGATCTGGGGCGGGCATGGCTCGCCCTGAACTCCTCGCTTGGCACTGCTGGCGTGCTTGGCCATGGAGCGCAAGAGACCGATGCAGAGAGCTTTGCCGCAGCACGTGCAACGCTCGAAACCTATCTGACAGAAAATTATTTGCCTGCCGCCTATGCGGAACGCGAAACGCTGACCCCGGTCCCCGAAAGCGCAGTGCGCTCGGGAACGCCGGTGTCGCTGCCTGCAACCTTGCCGCCGGGGTCGAATATCGCCGATCAGCAGGAATTGCCCCGGCTGGTGCTGCAATTTGAAGAAGCTGGCGAGGATGAGGCGAACCTGCCGCTGGTTGCCTATGGCGACATGCTGTTCGACAGCCCGGAAATTTTTGGCGGCCCGGCTCGCGAACTGGGTATTGCCTGTTCCACCTGCCACAACCGTTCGGATGTGAACCGGGACTTCTTCATCCCCGGACTGTCAAAATACGCGGGCGGCATGGATGTGGACGGCTCCTTCTTCAACCCGATGTTCAATGACCGGGTAGACGACCATCTGGACACGCCTTCAATGCGGGGCATCCGCTTTACTGCGCCTTACGGGCGCGATGGGCGCGAGCCCAGCCTGCGGCGGTTCATCCGCAATGTGATCGTGACCGAGTTCGCAGGCGATGAGCCGACACCCTTCCAGCTGGACGCGCTGGAGGCCTATGTCAAGCAGTTCGACTTTCTTCCGAATCCGAAAATCGACAGGGCGGGCAGGCTGACGAATTTGGCCTCGGAAGCTGCCAAGCGCGGGGAGAAGCTGTTCAACACCGATTTCGCCGGACTGGGAGACCGCTCCTGCGCCTCGTGCCACACGCCCGAGCGTAACTTCCGCGATGGTCTCACATACGACATCGGCACTGCCGAGCCCCCCTTCCCGGGCGGTACGCCAATCCACTTTGAAACGCCCACCTTGCGCAATATCAACTTCACCGCGCCCTATATGCACGACGGGTCGCTGCCAACGCTGGCCAGCGTTGTGGACTGGTTCGACGAAAGCAAAGTTCTGGGGCTGGATGAGGCACAGCGTGCCGATCTGACCGCCTATCTCGAGGCTGTCGGAGATGGTGAGGAACCCTATCAGGCGTTTGAAGGCCGCGACAGCGTGTTCCGCTTGTCCTGGGAAGAACTGACCACTTTCGCAAGCACCCTGGATACGCTGCTGCCGATGCGCGATGCCGAAAACATCGCCCTTCTGGTGGATACGGTCGCCCCTGATCTGGCGGCAGATGCGAGTGTCATGGTTAATCAAAACTCCAAGCCGGAGATCTATGAGTTCGCGGCCATCCTGCGGGCTGTCGGCGATGCAAGCGCCAAAGGCGATTGGGAGGAGGCAGGCCGCCAGTGGGACCTGTTCAAAGCGATGCAAGCCGATATTGACGAGAGGATGTTCTGATGCTGTCGCGCCGCAATTTTCTGGCCGTATCGGCCGCAATCCTCGCCGCGCCAGCCTTGGCAGCGGGTGAGGAGCTGAAACTGGCCTTCATTCCGCAAGAAAACCCCGAAAAGCTGCTGGGCGACATAAAGGCGGTCACCGGCTGGCTGTCCGAACGCATGGGAATGCCGGTGACAGGGTTTGTGACCTTCGACCATGCCGCCGCCGTCGAGGCGCTGCGCAACGGCGATGCAGACATATCTTTCATGGGCGCTCTGCCTTATGTTCTGGCCGAGGATCAGATTGGTGCCGTGCCACTGCTGTCCGAGGTCTACCGCGGGCAGCCGAGCTATGCGGGTCGCGTGTTTGTCCGCAAGGACAGCGGCATCGAGACGCTGGCCGACCTCAAAGGGCGTGACATTGCCTTTGCCGATCCGGTATCGGAGTCCGGCTATCTATACCCGCTTGATCTGTTCGTGCGCGAGGGGCTCATCGCCGATGCCGCCGATGCGGACAATTTCTTTGGCCGGAAGTTCTTTGCCGGGGGCTATCAGCAGGCGATGCAGGCCATGGCGAATGGGCTTGTGGATGCCGCCGGCGCCAGCCAGTATGCCGATCTTCTGCTGACGCCGGATCAGCAGGCAGAAGTCAAAGTCCTGGCCGAAAGCGAACAGATCCCAAGCCATGCGGTTGTTGCACGGCCCGGCCTGGACAAGGGCGTGCAGGCCAAGTTCATCGAAACCATGTTGCAGCTCAATGAGCCAGGCAACCGCCACCTGCTGGCGTATCTCTATGGGCCGGACGGCTACATCGCGGTGGACCGGGACGTTTACGAAGGCGTGCGCGAGACGGCACGGCGCTACGGGTACCTGAAATGACAGCAGCTTTCACCCTGAATGCAGTGTCGCACCACTTCGGCGGCGCCGCGGCGCTGTGCGAAGTGTCGCTCAGCGCCGCACCGGGTGAACGGGTGGCCCTGCTTGGCCCGTCGGGCGCCGGGAAATCCACCCTGCTCGCACTGCTCGACGGCCGCCTGCGCGGCTGGCGCGGCGAGGCCGAGGTTCTGGGGGTGCCGCTTTCGGCAACGCAGGCTCCGCCGCGTGAGCTGCGCACCGGTGCCGGGTTCATCTTTCAGGAATTTGCACTGGTTGACCGGCTGACTGTCTATCAGAATGTGATGAACGGGCGGCTTTCCCGGATGCGCATCTGGCCCTCCCTTTGGGGGCGGTTTGGCGAGCAGGACCACCTCAAAACAGCTGCCGCGCTCGAAGATACCGGTCTCTCCGATCTGGCCCGGCGTAGGGCGGACCAGCTTTCAGGCGGTCAGCGGCAGCGGGTGGCAATTGCCCGTTGCCTGGCGCAGGATCCCAGGCTGATCCTTGCCGACGAACCGGTGAGCAACCTTGACCCCGCCCATGCGGAACGGATCCTCGGCCTGATCACAGGCGCAGCTGACAAACGCGGCATCGGAGTCGTCTTCAGTTCGCACCAGCCAGAACTGGCGCGCCGCTTTGCCGACCGGATTGTGGGGCTGCGAGCCGGCGCAGTGCAGTTCGACAAACCCTCCGCTCAGGTGACCAGCGACGACATCGCCGAACTTTACCACGGCACGGTTCCCGGCGCCGGGCTGCGCGTGGTCAGTTGATGAGCCAGGTGCTGACTTGGATCGTGCTGGCGGCGGCCGTCCTTTGGTCCGCCACAAGCGCAGAAATGGGGCTGGACAAGCTTCCCGGTGCAGGGCCTCGCCTGGGCGAATTCCTCGGGCGGATGATGCCGCCGGACCTGTCGATCTGGCGCGAAGTCATGCGGGGTCTGGCAGAAACCCTGCGGATTGCCATCCTCGGTACTTTCTTTGCGGTCATCCTGTCCGCTGGGCTGGCAGTTCTCGCAGCCGAGACCCTAGTGCCGTCATCCGTTTGGCGCCCGGTGCGCGGCCTTCTGGCGATGATCCGCTCCATTCCGCTGATCCTGGTGGCGATGCTCATGGTTGGTGCGGTGGGGCTTGGGCCCTTGCCCGGGATCCTCGCCATCACCTTCCATGCAACGGGGATGCTGGCGAAATTCTATGCCGAAGCGATCGACAATGTGGCCGCCGCCCCGGTGGTAGCACTGGAAAGTGCTGGCGCCAGCCGCACGCAGCAGCTGCGATGGGCGATTTGGCCTCAGATGGCGCCGGTCATCCTGCGGGACACCGTGTTCCGTTTCGAACTGAACCTGCGCGAAAGCCTAATCCTCGGCATTGTCGGTGCGGGCGGCATCGGGCTTTATGTCCAGACCTACGTGCGCTCGTTCCAATATGACAAGGCCGCGACGGTAACCATGGCCATTGTTGTGCTTGTGCTTGCGTCGGAGGCGGTCAACTCCGCCCTGCACAAGCGGTTTTCCTGAGCGGATCCTTACAGTTTATGACTACGGTTATAGGCGGCTGAAATGCTGAGTGGCCGGCGCCCCTCCACAGCGCGTAGCAAGGGATTCCGAACTGAAGGCTGGAGCCAAGGGAAACAGAAGGGCTCCAGCCTTCTTCTAAGATTGCTTGCCGGCGGACGTTAACTACGCAACGGCATCAAAATGAGAGCGCTACCGATCAGGCATATCATCATTCCTGCTATATCCCAGCGGTCGGGGCGATTGCCTTCGGCCAGCCACATCCAGAACATAGAACTGGCGATATAGACGCCGCCATAGGCGGCGTAGGCCCGCCCGGCAAATGCGCTGTCTGCGCGCGTCAGAAGATACGCGAACAGCACAAGGCTTGCGATGCCGGGCACGAGCCAGAGCGGCGAACGGTCGAGGCGCAGCCACGCCCAGAAGGCAAAGCACCCGGCGATTTCCGCCAGGGCTGCCAGGGCAAAGATCAGAAACGTCCCGGTCAAGATGCCAGCGCCTCCAGCACCGGGCACTCCGGGACATCCTCGCCGGAACATTGGCCTGCTGTTGCGGCCAATACTTTTTCGATCCTGCGAAGGTCTTCAATTTTCCGGCGCACATCGCTGAGATGGCGTTCAGTCAGGGCTTTCACTTCGCCGCAAGTCTGGGTGCCGCCATCCACGAGGCCAAGCAGCCCTTTAATTTCGTCAATGGCAAAGCCGAGCTCGCGGGCCCGCAGGATGAAACGCAGACGCTGAATGTGGCTCTGCCCGTAGATGCGGTGGCCCGCAGCCGTGCGCGGCGGGTCCGGCATGATGCCGGTCTTCTCGTAATATCGGATGGTTTCAAGGTTGCAGCCCGTTGCCTTGGCCAGCTCCCCCCGAGTGAGAGATGTCGCGTTTTTGTGATCTGGCATCGTAAATAACCTCCTTGCCCCTGTAGCTACTACAGGCCCTACACAAGGTGCCAGCCCTATTCGTGAGGAGAAAAATATGAGGATTGCTGAAAAGCAAACCGGAGAAGCGGACACGGGTGTGAACCGAAGCAGCAAAGGCTGGCTTGCCGCGGGCGGTCTGCTTGGCGCGGTTTTTGCGTCCGCCTGTTGCGTCGGACCGCTGGTTTTGCTCACGCTCGGTATCTCGGGGGCCTGGATTGGTAACCTGACCGCACTTGAGCCCTACAAGCCGGTATTCGCTCTGATCGCGCTTGGCTTCATCGGCGCCGGCTTCCGGCAAGTCTATTTCCGCAGGCCAGCCACCTGCGAACCTGGCTCCTACTGCGCCAAGCCTTCTTCGGCACGCATCACCAAAACCGCACTCTGGATCTCGCTGGTTCTTGTTGTGGCAGCTCTGACCATCACCTGGTGGGCGCCGCTCTTCTATTGAAAGGAATATCTCATGAAAAAAATGCTCGCCGCGGTTCTCGGCTTTGGCCTTCTCGGAATGGCGTCCATCGCCTCCTTTGCGCTGCCCGCTGCCGCCCAAAGCGTTGCAGCGGAGGAGACTGTAACCTTCGCAGTTGAAAATATGACCTGCGCGCTCTGCCCGGTGACTGTGAAGCACGCCATGGCGGGGGTGGGTGGCGTGCGCTCTGTAGACGTGGATTTTGAAGCAAAGACTGCCACGGTTGTTTTTGACAGCGCGGCAACAAGCGCTGAAGCTATTTCGGCAGCCTCCGCAAATGCTGGTTATCCGGCGATGGAGAAGGGCTGATCCTGTGCGCGACAGTCTGATGGGAGGCCTCGCCGCGACAATCCTGGCGGCACCGCTGGTGATAATCTGCTGTGGCGGCCGTGTCCTTTTGTCTGCGCTTGTCGGAACGGTTGGCGGGTGGCTGACCGGGTACGGCATGATTGCCATTGGGCTGGCGGCTGCGGCTCTTGCATTGGTCTGGCGTTCGATGCGCTGCGGCTGTTTCTGCCCCCACTAGGATGGTGCTCCTTTGGGGCTGAATCTGATCCCGGCAAAGTTCGCCGGAGCATGAACCAATCACAAAACAACGGCGCCCGCGCGCGCCCTGAAAAGGATCAAAAAATGAACAGCGACTGCTGCACGCCGAATGGAGAATATGACCTTGCTGTCATTGGGGCCGGATCGGCGGGTTTCTCGGCCGCGATTACTGCGGCCAAAGGCGGCAAACGCGTGGCGCTGATCGGGCACGGCACCATCGGCGGCACCTGTGTGAATGTGGGTTGTGTGCCTTCGAAAACGATGATCCGTGCCGCCGAGGCGGTGCATGGCGCGATGGCTGCGCATCGCTTTCGCGGTCTGAAAGCCAGCGCAGAAGTCACAGACTGGGCTGCGATAACCGGGGCCAAGGATGATCTGGTCGCTATGCTGAGGCAGAAGAAGTATGCCGATTTGCTCCCAGGATACGAGGGTGTCACCTATATCGAAGAAGGCCCCGCGCGGCTGGTTGCGGGCGGTGTCGAGGCAGGAGGCCGGTTTATCCAGGTGCCGAAGGTGATCATCGCAACCGGCGGGAGGCCAGCACAGCCAGACATCGCGGGAATTGAAACTGTGCCGTCCCTGGACAGCACGTCTCTGCTGGAATTGGAGCATTTGCCTGAACGCTTGATTTTTCTGGGCGGCGGATTCATCGGCGTTGAATTGGCGCAGATGATGTCCCGGATGGGCGTCAGTGTGTCTCTTGTCTGCCGCTCTCGCCTGCTGCCGCAGGCTGAGCCAGAGGTCTCCGAAGCGCTGGCGGAAATCCTGCGCGACGAAGGCATTACGATTTTGGAAGGCGTTAGCTACGAGGGTAGCCACCGTGAAGGCAGCGAAGCAGTTCTGCACGTGCAAAAGGACGGTGCGGTGCAGGATCTGGAGGCAGATTATCTCGTCCTGACAACCGGGCGCACCCCGAATACCGAGGGACTTGGCCTTGCGGAGCTGGGGGTTGAAACGGATGCGCGAGGGGCCATTGCTGTCGGCGTGGATATGCAATCCAGCCGCCCCGGCGTCTATGCGGCCGGGGATGTGACGGACCGCGATCAGTTTGTCTACATGGCAGCCTATGGCGCGAAACTGGCAGCCCGCAATGCAGTTCTGGGCGGTCAAGAGACCTACGATAATGCGGCGATGCCCTGGGTTGTATTCACCGACCCGCAGGTGGCGGGCGCCGGCCTGACCGAAGCGCAGGCGCAAGCGGCGGGCCATGAGGTGAGAACCAGCGTTCTCACGCTCGACAACGTGCCGCGCGCGCTTGCGGCTCGGGACACGCGCGGCCTGATTAAACTGGTGGCCGATGCCAGGACAGACCAGCTTCTGGGAGGTGTTATCATGGCGCCGGAAGGCTCCGACAGCGTCCAGACTCTGGCCATGGCCTTGAAATTCGGAATGACCGCTAAGTCACTTGGAACTACGATATTTCCCTATCTCACTACCGTAGAAGGGCTGAAACTCGCAGCGCAGACCTTTGACATGGATGTAGGTCAGCTCTCCTGCTGCGCAGGGTGAATTGGGAGCACATCGGATGACCGGTATTGAAGCTCTCCTGCAAGACATTGACAGCCTGTCGCTTATCACGGTCGGTCTGCTGCTTCTCGCCGGTTTGGTGGTAGCATAGCCCGAGTTCGTTTTGCTTGATTGCCGTAGCGACAGGGCTTGGCGCCAGAACGTGGCAGTTATGTTTGCGGCCTTGGGGGTCTGGGGCACGGCAAGCGGTTGGCCTGACCTGATTGTTGCTGCGGTCATGGCAACGTTGTTTCTTTCCCCTGCTTTCCAGATCGTGCGCCAAGCGCTCGCCGAGCGCCGGGAAGTTGGAGAACATCAGCATGTTTGACGAGGATCAAGACAACCTATCTCGAATGATGCGAAATTTGCTCAACTGAGTCGCAAGTACAGAGGACTCTCACTATGCACCTGAAACGCCGCCAAATACTGACTTACGCCGCAGGCTTCGCCAGCACAGCACCATTTGCCACGTTTGCGCAAAACACACCTTCCATCCATGTTCTCAAGGATCCGAATTGCGGCTGTTGCAGTGCTTGGATCGATATCCTTCGGCAGGAAGGCTTTCGCGTTACCGAGGAGCGCAGCTTTGGAACACTGCTCGTCCGCCACAAATTGGACAACGGCATTCCCGAAAAAATGATCTCCTGCCACACAGGCGAGATCGATGGCTACATGATCGAGGGGCACGTACCGGTTGCCGACATTCGTCGTCTATTGGAGGAGCGACCTAGCGCCATTGGACTTGCTGTTCCTGGGATGCCCTACGGTTCGCCTGGGATGGGGCCGGAAGATCGTCGTGAGGCCTACGACGTATTCTTGATCCTTAAGGACGGCAGCACCGAGGTGTTCACGAGTTACGAAGCGGCCTGAGGCGACATTCATCGAGCGGAATCAGTAAGGAGGAGAAGATGACACGGCGTGGATTACGCATTCTTGCCCTTGGCGTTTTGTCTATCGCTATTGCCGGTGTGGCCGGTGCCCAACAGCAAGCAGGAGACTGGTGGGGTCATGGGCCAATGGGACCGGGCCACATGAGGTCTGAACGCATGCCTGGTTGGGGGCATGGCAACATGGGACCTGGCCAGCAGCAGCGCATGCAGCGACACTGGACATACATGAACGAGGGCGTGCCTTCAGCCTATCGGGGGGCTCGAAGCACCATTCGCGCGACACCCGGAAATCTTACGGAGGGTCAGGCACTTTACACGGAAAACTGCGCGAGGTGTCATGGCGCCAAGGGTTTGGGAGATGGTAAAGCCGGACGCTCGCTCGTTCCCTCTCCGGCCCTCCTGAGATGGTTGATCCAGATGCCGATGTCGGGAGATGAGTATCTTCTTTGGGCTATCTCCGAGGGTGGAGAACGCTTCGGAACAGACATGCCAGCTTTTAAACAAACGCTGAGTGAAGAAGACATCTGGAAGATCATCGCCTACATGCGCTCAGGTTTCCCTTGATCTGTCGTCAATCTGCTGGTCTTCGAAGAGATTTTTTGCTGTCGATACTGTGACGATAGTTCCAGCAGATAAAAGTCTGACAAGGCGGCATTCTGGTAGGAAACACGGAAACAGACATTCCTGTAAGCCGCAGCACCAGCAGGTTAGGGGCTCGAAACTCGATTTCGCCGCACGCAGCATAAACGTCTGCTTGCTCCGATGGCAAACCAATGAGTTAATAATGAAGACTGGTGCGAGAGAGGGGAGTCTGCTGAAAAAAAGATTGAGGGGTTAGTGGCGCCTTAGTGAAAAAACTATGTGTCACCCTTCACTAATTGACGCAATCTGACGGATGAGCGCGGGGTCAGCTTGCCGCACCCCGCCTGCGAAAGTGAATGCGCTCATGGCTAAAAAATGGCGTATATGCGGAGCCTAGGCTAACCAAATCAACTTTTTCACCCCGGCATCCTACCTACTTTATCACCCTGATCTTTGCCCCGAAAATGGCTTTCTGCCCCTGATCGGCCTGCAACTGTGTACGGAAGTCCCAGCCGTGCGCCAGAAGCTTTTCTGGCAGATCGGCGGGGGCCAGCTTGGCATACTTGAGCGCCATATCTGGTTTCTTCCAGCCGCCACGCGTCATCAGCAGAAGCAAGTCCTTGTTCATCGCATAGTGCCATGTGGCAAAGGTATGCCGCAGCGTGTGCGGTGTCACATCGCCGCCTAGTTTGGCCGCAACACGCGCCTTGGTGAAGGCAGCTTCAATCTGACCGCCGCTGCCGGTGCTGAGCTTGTATGCCTTTCCCTTCGGCGTGCGGAAAACAGCCCCGGTTTCCGGCAGTCCTGAAGCAGCAAGCAGACGCATCACACGCGCCGGAAATTCGGCCATTTTCAGCTCGCCATTCTTGGATGTCGGAATGAGCGCTTGACGGGTTTCTAGGTGAAGGTTTTCACATTGCAGTCCCAGCGCCTCGCTGGTGCGGCAGCCGGTTCCAAGCAGGAATGTCACGATCGGGAGCAGGTGTGGCTCGCTTGCTTCCAGTAGATCCTCGGCCTCGCCAGGTGTCAGCCAGCGGATTTTGGACTGGGGCTCCTTGCGACGGCGGAAGCGGCGCGGAGTCACATGGCCATCGTCAGCGGCTAGATTGTAGATGGCGCTGATGGGGGTGATGATCTGCCGGTTGATGGTGGCGGGTGCAGCGTCGGGCATCAGGATCGCCCGTGCCGCTTTGTTCGCCGCGTCATTGTCGACGTCGGCCAGCCGTGTCTTTTCCCCGAAGTGAATCAGCAGCGGTCCGATGAACCGGGTTTCCCCACCACTTTCCATGTAGGTCAGCGCAGCCTCGGCAAAAGTCAGGGTTGCCGACTTACCAAGTGTCGCACGCTCGATGATTTCGGCTGACCGTCTTACACGGATGATTTCTGCGGCTTTTTTGTCGCTAACTCCAGTGCTCTCATAAATGCTTTGTCCTGCGAGGGTACCCCGGATGACGAAATTTCCGGTGGGTTTGCCTTGGCTGTTTTTGCGCCGAAAGAGAATGAGGGGCATCTCTGAACCTCCCCCTTAAAGAATGCGTTTAGCAGATCCGGCGGACGGTAGAGGATGCGAACTCGTCCGCTCACCTCAACCCGTGCGAGGCTGCCGCTTTTGAATTTGGAGTCCAGCCCGCTGCGACTGGTGAAGATTTTGAAGCGGGCGAGATAGGCTATAGCTTCCTCTGTGGTCAGCAGACGCTCCTCGGACAGTGCATGCATCGGATGATCCTCAAGCAGGCAGTTGATTGTGGCCGGGCGACCGGGTGTTTCCGGCGCCTGCTGGCTTTTGGCATGTCTTCTCCGGTCCCGTGCCATTGACCGAGGTCTCCTGTCTCCGGCGGGCGGCGGCCGCCCGCGTGCGTTGATGGAGACAGTTTACGGCGCTCGATTGGGTTGGATCGACCCGCGCTATGAACCTGTAGAGGCGAGAGATGTGGATAAGTGCCTAGAAATACGGAACTTTCCCTCTGCAGAGGGCGCCGGGCAGGGACGTTGGGCAAAGAACTGTCCGGCAGGGGTTTTGGGCAAAGTTTTTCCAGGAGGGAATTATCCGGATTTTGGGTCAACCGGTGCCTGCACCGCGGAAGTTTGCGCATAAGCTTTGTGCAAATCCGGTGGCGGCGCGGCTTGGTTGGCGGGCGCATCTACTGGTCCTGGACCGGCTCCGGACCATTTTTGCGCGGCACGTCGCGCAGCCAGGACCGGACCGCTTTGGCATCGAACTCTCGTTTCTGCACCAAGTCTGCAGCCATGTCCTGCAGCAGCTGCTGATGGGGGTACAGCAGCGCGCGCGCGTGGTCCTCGGCGTAGTCGAGTTTCTCACGGAGGCGTTTGCGGTCGGGTTCAGCCAATTGCGCGTGATCCTGCGGTCCAAACCAGCTGTTGCCGAAGGCGCCTAAACCCAGTTCAAAATCCATTGCCAGGACCATCCGCGCTGCTTTCCCGAGGTCGGACGTGGCACTGCCGCCAGCGCCCGCGGACACAGTATTAAAGATGAGCCGCTCCGCTGCCCGACCGGACAAGTGGACGTACAACTGACGGTCGAAATCCGACGGCAGACCTGCATTCGGAGGAACATCCCGTTCGATTGTTCCGCCTGCGGCAGCCACCCGGACCTGTGTGATCGCCTCGCCGAAGATCCAGGCGACGATGGCATGGCCGCATTCATGGACGCAGATGCGGTAAAGTAAGTCATGGCTCTCCTTCAGTTCCATGACTTGCAGATGGCGGCGTAGAAGCTGGAGATCGAGCGGGCAGCCGCTGTGCCGGGCTTCACTGCGGGCAGAGCGCACCGCGGCGTCGATGTCGGCGGCGGTCTTGCCGATGCTGTCCCGCGCCAGCAGCTGCAGATCCCCCTCTTGGACTGCGTCCTGCAGCCGCTCAGCAATGAGGTGCTGCAGCATCGCCTTGCTTGGCAGCGGCATCTCGATCTTGATGTCAAACCGCCCGGCTCTCAGCACCGCGGGGTCTAGGTGCTCCGGGTGGTTGCAGGCACCGACGACCATGATCCCTTCCTCCCGGCTGACGCGGTCCATCTGCTCAAGGAACCCGGCGACCACCTGGCGCCTGTAGCTGGCACTGTTGTCGCCGACGCTGTCGCGGGAACCGATCGCGTCAATTTCATCCAAAAAAAGGATACAGGGAACATTCTTCTTCGCTTCATCGAAGCTTTTGCGCATCGCAAGCAGGAGGTTACCCAAGTGACCGTTGGCCTGCCATTCAGCGCAGCTGGTCTCGATGCAATTAACCTCGGCGCTCCCTCCCATTGCCCTGGCCAGATAACTTTTGCCGGTGCCTGGCTTGCCAAAAAGCAGCAAGGAGTGCGGGATCTCATTCCAGGCCACGCCGCCTTCGGCCCACAGGCGCAGGTCAGCAACCAGTTGCCGGGCGGTGTCATATGCTGGGCCAATGCCTGTGATCTCTTCCCTCGGGGCGTGGGCTTCGGGCGGTGAAGCCGCAGCGGCAGCAAGCGCTTGTGTGATGCGCTGCGCGACCCTTTTGGCAGTGGGCGCACGCAGGGCGAAAGAGAGTGTGGGGGTGGAGAGTTCTTGCAGCTGGCCGCTCGGGGGCAGCGCGGCGCGGGCGGCGGCTTCATCAATGCGGCCCGTGCGGCTGTGGGTCCGACGCAACAGGGCGATCAGAAAATCTGCGTCCACCTGTGGCAATGCCAGCTGATGACAGTGCTCCGCCACCAGCGGCGCCGGCAGGGCCATCTCATCCGGCAGGCAGATCCACAAAGGCTGGCTGTGCGCCAGGCCTTTGATGATTTGGTCGCGCAGCTCATCAATGTGTTGCTGTTCAATCGCACCATCGCGGGCACTGGGGACAGCAAGGGTCACGCGCTGAGGCAGCTGCACCTGGCGCCGGGCGTCATAGGCCTGCCAGCCCGGCGGCAGCAGGGCGTGGTTAAGGAGGTTTTCCACGCTTGAAAAACCGGAAGCAGGAACGTTGCGAAGGATCAGCACGGCGCCACGGGCAAGCTGCGCGTCCACTGCAGCCGGGGAGCCGAAGGCCGCGGCGATCCGCAGCAGCAGAAGCAGCTTGTCTGCCGGCAGGTCTGGGTCCGGCAGCCAGCGGCCCGTGTTGTCACAGGCATATGGGTCGGCACCTTCCTGCTCCAGCGCTTCCCAGAGTTCCGGCGGCAGATGCCGCGCGTCCGGCTGCTCGCTCAGATGTTGCAGCAAAGAATGGGGGTGATCCGGTGCAGGGGGCACAAGGGGCTCCTCGGCGCCAGCACTGTCGTCTGGCGCGTCTTCTTTGAGTGTCTTGCGGCGCGCCTGCTGCAGCTCATGGTAATAGAGATGATAGCGGCGGGCGCAGCCTTCGGCGAACTGCCACCAATCGGGGCGTGCGGATTTGGAGAGATCGAGCTGGCTCATGGCAAGCCTCCTGTGAACAGGCAAAAGGGATCGGGCGCCCGGTGAAACCGGGCGGGAGATGTTGGAAATTGAAGGGGAGGGGGCGCTTAGCTGTCTTCTTCTGCCTCGATGGCGTCGAGCATCGCGAAGATCACCTGGGCCGCATCGGCGAAATAGACCTCGCTGCGGACCCGCAGGGCGTCACTGTAGAGCTCTGGCGGTGCGACTTGATCGGAAAACCCCGCCTGCAGCTTCGCGTGCAGCCGCTTCTCGGCCTGCAAGGCCAGCTGCCCGGTTGCCATCGGAACGGTCTTCAGGATCTTCGCGTCCAGGTCACGGTGCTTCAGCAACTGGTGGCGCAGGCGGGAATCCGGGTTCCGTGAAAAGCCAAGCTTGACGAGGCGCAACCCGGAGGCCAGCCGGAATTGCATCGCGTAGAGGTAGCTTGGTGCGGCAGGCCAGTCCTCACCGCATTGCCCGCAGGCAAACCGGCTGGTTTGCATGTTGGCACGGGCGATCCTTTGTTCGTGGCCGCAGGACGCATGCCGGTACAGACGGTAGTTCTGGTTGCCACCTGTGTCTTCTCCGATCAGGTGCCACCCCCGTTCTTCTGCTTCAGCCTGTTCTTTGTCAGCGTGGCAAATCTCGCACCGTACACTGCACAGGCCTTCGGCTGCCCGCTTCACCATCTCAAATTGCCGGCGCAAGTTATGGCCGCAGGGGGCGATATAGTGGCCATAGTGACGGTCTTCCGGATCGCGGCCTGCCCACTTTAAACCTGCGGCCGCGGCGTCGGCCTGCCAGCGCGCTTCGATGCAATGCGGGCACTGCGGCTGGCTGTTCATTAGAACAAAGATCTTGCTGGCATGTGCCAAGCCGCAGCTTTGGCAGGCTAGAAGCAGATGATACCGGTCTTTGATGCGCTGGACGATTTTGAATCCTTTTGCGTTGGCGGCGGCGCGCCAGTGGGGATGGACCGTTTGCGGGAAATGTTCGCAGGTTGAGTGGGGCATAGCAGCCTCCGCATAGGCAAAATTGGGCTGGGCAGGCGCCGGAACTGGCGCTTGCTGAAACTTCAGACATGGCATGGCTGAGCCGGGCGCAGCGGCGTGTCCGCCGCGGGCCGGGTCAGAAGAATGCTGGGATGGTGGGCCTAGTTGGGCAGAAAGTTCTGCGCTTCAGCCGCCACAGAGAGTTCGATGAGAGCGTTCATCTGTCGCGCGCCTGTCTGCAGCAGGGCTTGGCAATCACCATCTTCGACGGTGAACAGCTCCTGGTTCTCATGGAACAGCTGCTGAAATCTGAGAGCCTCTTCCGGCCCCGTGGACTCGATGAGGAAGTGCAGCAGCATGCTCATGCGCTGCAAAGGCAAGTCGCTGGCCCGGACCACCTGCGCGGTCAGGATGTCGCCGCTGAGTTTAAGGCAATCCTGCCATTTGGCTTCTGCGGCCTCTTGAAAGTTGGTGCAAGCGGGATCCCAGGCGAGGGAGTGAGACAGATCACGCTCCAAATTCAGGGCTTCGTCCACTGCCTTGGTTAGTGCGCCGAAGGTGTGGTTGATGAAGGTGGGGCTGCCATCTGCGACAGATGCGGGCCACGGGTCTTTCAGCGCGCACTCGCGCATGATACGGAAAGTATCAGCCATAGTCGGTCTCCTTCCGCGAGATCGGTTTGGTTAGGGCCGGGCGGGGAGCTTCCACCTTCCCCTCGGTCCGTTGCAAATGTGTGCAACTAAATGCAATATGCACCCATTGAATCTGAATGTCAACTGCACACAAGTGAACACATGGCCAGAACATCAGCGATATCTGTACGAGTGACTGAAGAAACCAAGAAAGCCGTAGAAAAGG
This sequence comes from Leisingera sp. ANG-S5, assembly GCF_000813925.1. Lineage (NCBI taxonomy): Bacteria > Pseudomonadati > Pseudomonadota > Alphaproteobacteria > Rhodobacterales > Roseobacteraceae > Leisingera > Leisingera sp. ANG-S5. The sequence goes on from NZ_JWLH01000010.1 coordinate 132,361, forward strand.
CAGCGGCGGAGGATGACCGGTCTGTAGCCTCTTTTGTTGAACGGCTTCTGATCGCGCACCTTAAAGAACAAGGGTATCTGCAAAAGTAAGTGCGGGCGCCTGGAGGAAATGACCCAGGTGTCTGGTTCCAACTTCGCATGATCGGCTTGCTGCCCTTCCAGATTATCGAAAAACAATAAGTCATCCCAGGCCCCCGGCAGGGCGAGTCCAGCAGGCTGCTGGCCGCAGGAAGCATGTTTGGGCGGAGCCCGGACTGCGACCGAGGAGGGGATCGAAGGGGGTATCCCCCTCGCGAACTGGCAAGTTGAAATTCCGGGGTCCAGCCCGGGATTGCAACTTGCCTAGTGAGTTACAAGCCTCACAAAAACAAAAATAAGCCTATCGGGATTTTCTTCGTCTTCGCGGAGACTCGGATCAGAGAAGCAGATCCGAGCAGCAAGATGACAGTACAGCCCAAGTTTACCAACTCAAAGCCCGTAATTCTTAATGAAGCACCGGTCGTGCTGCGATTTGCAGGCTTGTTTCCGCGGGACCTTGGCAAGTTCAAGATGCATGACGAGCGCGGCGGCGGCGACCTGGATCATGTCGACCAGGAGTTGTCGCGGCTGAACCAGGTGCTGGCCGGCGAGCCGGGCTGGCAGCAGCAGATACGCGGCGAAATTGCTGAGATGCGCCGTCACAATCACGAGGAGCATTTGCGCGCTCTGAAGGCCAAGTCACGCATGAAGGACGCCAGGAAGCTGGAGGCGGAAGGGCCTGCAGACCCCTGGCGATCCTGCAGCAGAGGCCCGCTTCGTGAAGGCATATTCACTGTCAACAAAGACTGGTTCGGCGGCGCAGGGCTCTCTGAATGGGATCCGGAACGTGTCTCTGCTTTCCGCAAAACCGCCATGTCGTTCCTCCGTGAAAACTTTCCAAACGGTCAACTGCGCTATGCCAGTGCCCACGTCGATGAGGAGGCTTATCACATCCACTTTGTCGTGGCCGTTTGGACCGAGAAACCATCCGCCAACCGCGGGCATCAGATCCTGCTGCAGGCATCTGAGAACCCGCTCATCAAAAGCTATGAGCATGCCCAGGATCTTGCCGGAGAAGCCTTCGAGACAATTGGGATCACTCGGGGGGAGCGCCGTGCCGAGGCCCGGCGCCAGGCTCGGGCAGAGGGAAAACCTCTGCCCGAGCGGCGGCAGCATGTGCCGCCGTCAAAGTGGCGTGCCGAGGAGCGCCTCAAGGCGCAAGCGGAGAAGAAGCGCATCCTGGGCGATGCCCAGGACGAGGCAAAGGCGGCCGTTGAAACCGGCCGGGACCTGGCCAAGGCCACGGTCAAGAAATCGCGTAAGCGCGCGGTAAAAGAGGCGCGGGCCCGCAAACAGCGGGCCGCGCGGGAAGCTGCAAAGATGATCCGCCGCCGCGATACAGCGGAGGCAGAGGCTGTGCAGAATAAAAAAGCGGCTGACGCCGCGAATGCTCTGAAAAAGAAAATTGTGGCTGAGGTCGGGGTATTGGAGCCGAGAGTGAAAGGGTATGAGGCAAGGGCGGAAGAAGCTGCAGAAAAGTACCGGGCCGAAACGGCAGCGCGGAAGGCCGAAGAGGAAAAACGCGCGCGGGTTATCCAAGAAAGGCAACAGGCCGAGCAGGTGCTGAACGCCACGAAGGCGGAGAAATCTGATCTGGCCGCTCAGCTGCAGCAGATGGTTCAGCACCGCCGTCAGGCAGAGAAAGCGGCTGCTGAGGCCCGGGCTGCCCGGCTGGCTGAGGAGAAGAGGCTGCAGGAGGCAGAAGAAAAGGTCCGGTTGAAGGCAACGGTGGCAGAGGTCATCACGGATGCCATCGAGTCCGGGTTGGATTTGGTTGCTGAAGGGGCGATTTGCTGGCGGGAGGCGTCTGCGGATCAGCAGGCAGGCTTGACCTGGGGCGTGGCCGCTCCGGATACCAAGGGTGCGCGGGCCGAAACGCTGAAAGAAATCCGTCCAGCAATGCGGATAGTCACGCGTATTGCTCAACTGGTGGCCCGGACCGTGAAACGCGTCCTCGCCAAGGAACGGCAAAAGCTGAAGCAGGACGCGGATTATGTGCGCGGCCTGCGTCAGAAATGGGCGCCGGAAGATGATGCGCGGCTGTCAGGGATCTCGCGTGGGGAGCCGGGGAATGGGCCAGTGTAGGCAACAGTGCTAAATACATGCTAAAATGACCTCTGAGACGATCCGCTCAACATGCGGAACCAGAGACTTATTTAAGTGCCTCGTCAGGAACAAAAAACGCGAGGGTATTCAGAAGTCCAGCCGGCTCAGAAGGCACTATCAAGTGTTGTCCATTTTTTGGATACGGTCCCCTGGTGGTTTCAGAAGTGCCAGGCGACGTTCAGGTCGTGCTAGGTATCATCGAAAAAGCTGTCAGATCTGTGGACGAGGGTTACGAAAGTGATACGGTCGCCTGGTTGTCGAATTGGTGTCTGACGCCGAAGCTCGAAATGGTCTCGGTGAGCGCCTTCGGCCGGACTAACCCTTACCGCTGTTCTCAGTATGGCTGGAGACAGGGTTTCTGAGCCAACTTCAGGGTTGGTATGACGCTTTGCTGGCATTCAGGATATTGCTGTTGTGCAGAGCATAGCCCAAAGGTCGTGCTGCCAATCGCCGCTGGGGGTGGCTGTGTTGATCATGAATCTTTTGAGACCAGTGTCGACATATGCCGGTTCTCCGCATTTGACCCGAACCGGGTGTTTCCTAGTGTCGTCGTAGAGAACTGTGCCGTTTGCATCTGTTTGAACCAGTTTGATGGCGACTTCAAAGTCGAAGTCTTCCTCGCTGGTGACCTGGTATTGGGTCACGCTCAATTGAACCGTGGTGGCGTCCGGGAAACTGGCTGTGTGAAAGACTGTCTGTTGACCCGCGCTAGGCGTGGCAAAAAGAAGAAGACCAAACACTATTGGAAGGATATACATATCCCAACTCCCGCAGCGCTCGCCTCGTGACAAAAATAGCACAAATTGCCGCTGCGCACGACTCGAAAATTTGAAACGTAATGAGCTGTTCCAATCTTCGGTGCGCCCCGCGCTGGACCCAGATGCCGCAGGCCGGTGTCAAAATGTTTAACAAATATAGAACTTTAGAGCTTTCGCGCCGGCAGATCGGCTGAGCCGTCGGGAAAGACGTGACGGCCGGTAACCTGCTCCACGGTCCACCGCGAACGCGTCCAGCAGCTGCGTGTTTCCGTGTCTCGGAAACGATGGGAGTGCATCATTTGCGGAAATGACCTGGGTATGGCTATGGGGCGAGAAAAGGGATCTACTTTGCATTAGCAATCGGCAAGCGAGTAATTGTTCGATCACCCGCCACAAGCTTGCCGCTGCTTAGTAGTACAGCAAAAATGCCCAGCTTTTAAGGGATACGTTGAGATACTTGCCCCTAGAAAGGATGCCATCAGGCAGTGCCAGGTGGCATCCAGTAAAGTGTCTTGAGGATCAGTTATCCTTTGGCTGGTCCATCATACCATTGCCGGGCTGATTGCTTTTGGATTGCTGACCGCTATGGGCCATGCCGGATCCTGCCATCATCTGCTTCATGCGTGCCGTCTGGGCTGAGATCTCTTCCTCAGTCACCGCGCCGTTGCCGTCTGCATCGAGATGTTGAAAACGGTCTACCATTTGTTCGCGGATTATAGCGCTGTGGAAGGATTCGAACTCATCGATCGAAAGCGTGCCATTGCTGTCCGCGTCGTACTCCTTCAGAGCGGATTGAAGTTTTTCCGCCAACATGCCGGGTTTGCCCATGCCCAACATCTGGCGGTCCATCATGGCGCTGCCCATGGCGTGCCGCCCGTGCATCTGCATCATCATGTTATGCATTCGCTTCATGTCAGACATCATACCTCGGCCCATCATCTGCGAATCTGCATTTTGTTGCATCATGCCTGATGTATTGGCACCGGGTTTACCGCTGTGGCCGTGGCTGGCCTCTGCCAGTGCTGCGCCCGCCATTGTGCCGGATACCGCGAGAGTAAGCGCAATAAGTTTCAAATTCGTCATGTCCAGACCTTTCCCAGGGTGTTTGGATACATCCAATTTGGGATGTCAGGCGTGAGCTTGCCAGAGCGCCGGGTCGGGGAATTGTATCGCCCTGTCACAGCCGAAGCAGTTGATACATTCTGCGACAAAACTCTGCAGGACCACTTGCAGCAATAACCTATAATCGATGCAAATGAATGAAATGCCACATATTCTCGTCGTTGACGATCACCGTGAAATCCGGGCTGCGGTAACACGATACCTGGAAAAGAACGGCATGCGCGCAACTGCAGCGCAAGACGCGGCAGAGATGGATGCGAAACTGGCAACCGGGCATTTCGATCTGATTGTTCTGGACGTGATGATGCCGGGTGAAGACGGGCTTTCGGTCTGCCGGAGACTGTCTGGGGAAGGCGGTATCCCAATCCTTATGCTGACGGCCCTTGGGCAGGAAACAGACCGGATAGTCGGCCTGGAGATCGGTGCCGACGACTATTTGCCCAAGCCATTCAATCCGCGCGAGCTATTGGCACGCATCAAAGCGATCTTGCGCCGCACCGATCGTTCCGAACCATTGGCAGGCCGCTTGGCCGGGAAAAACGTTCGGTTTGCCCAGTGGGTGCTGGACAGCGACCGTCGTGTCCTCATTGACGGCACCGGGCAGGAAACTGCCCTGACCGGTGCCGACTTCAAGCTGTTGACGGTTTTGCTGGAGCGGGCGCGTTTGGTCCTGAGCCGGGATCAGCTTATGGATTTAACTGCGGGCCGGCGGGCGCCGCCGCTGGATCGGACAATAGACAACCAGATCAGCCGCTTGCGCCGCAAGATTGAGCAGGACCCCATGCAGCCGCGCCTGATCATCACCGTGCGCAACGGCGGCTATAGCTTGGCGGCAGATGTAGAGGTGATGGACGGATGAGGCGTGTCCTCAACAGTCTGCGCGGCCAACTGGTGCTATTGGTGATCCTGGCGCTGGCCGCCGCTCAGGCGGTCAGCCTTTGGCTATTTGTCGACGAGCGCAGTTTGGCGGTACGCGCGGCTCTCGGAGCGGAAACTGCTGGACGTGCCGCCAATGTGGCCCGACTGATCGAAGAAGCGCCTGCAAGTCTACACGCCTCGATTCTACGGGCTGCGAATTCGCCGCTGGTACGGTTCGGTATCGCACCGGAGCCCGAAGTCGAACATATGACGCATAACGGCAATGGGATTGTCGAAGAGCGAGTGCGGGCACTTCTGGATGGTAACTTCAGCCGCGAGATCCGGGTTGAGCTGCATGAGGTTGATGGCGCGGATCTGCCGCTGCCCCACCTCGATCAGGAAATGGCCGCTATGCACCGGGAAATGATGCGCGGACACATGTCGGCGATTGAATTGAAGCTGTCCATTGCGTTGTCTGGCAGCCAATGGCTGAATGTTGATACCCGGTTTGAACGGCCGCCTTTGCAATGGCCGCTTTTTTCGACACTGACTTTTGCGCTTACAGCGGGCTTCATTCTAATTGTTGTGTTCTGGTTCTTGATGAGCCGGGTAACGGGACCGCTGCGCAGGCTTTCCGTTGCTGCTGACCGGTTGGGGAGGGGAGAAGACGTGGACGCACTGCCTGCGGTAGGGCCATGCGAAGTGCAAGATCTGACCGATGCGTTTAACCGGATGCAAGAACGCCTGAAACGTTTTGTTGCAGATCGCACCCGGCTGCTGGCGGCGTTGGGCCATGACCTTCGATCGCCTTTGACAGCTATGCGGGTCAGGGCAGAATTTGTCGACGAGGAGGAAACCCGGGACAGCCTCATATCTTCGATCGAGGAAATGCAGAGCATGGTAGACTCGGTATTGGCTTTCGCCCGGGGGCTGGCGGTGTCCGAGCCGCTAGAGGTGTGTGAACTGGGTAAGTTCCTGGAACAGCTGCGCGCTGATATGCTTGATCGCTTCGATTTACATCCAGGGGTGACGACAGAAGTTGGCCTGCGGCCAAACGCGATGCGGCGGGCTTTGCGCAACGTGATCGAGAACGCGCTGCGCTATGGTGGCTGGGCGCGGGTTGGATACGGGATCGATGGCAAAAACGCTTTGATCACGGTGGTAGACTCCGGCCCAGGTATCCCTGAGGAAGATTTGGAGCGGGTGTTTGATCCGTTTCTGCGGCTGGAGGCGTCGCGGTCGCTCGAAACCGGCGGCTACGGGCTCGGCTTATCCATCGCTCGTACGATTGCGCGGGCTCATGGCGGTGACATAACCCTGGCTAACCGTCCGGATGGCGGGCTGTTGGCGACGCTCGCAATCCCTCTGGCGAAGGATCAAACCGAAATTGAAACGTGAACCGGAGACAAAGATGAAACGACAGGTTGCAACTCTGGCAATTGTGCTTCTGCCCTTGGCTTCTGCTGTGGCTTGGGCGGATACTTCGGGTGACTGGGACCGGGGATATGGCCACATGATGTGGGCAGGCGGCTTCGGTATGCTCGGCGCCCTGATGATGCTGCTGTTCTGGGGAGCGTTTATTGCTCTCATCGTAGTGGCGGTGCGATGGCTGACTGACAAGCGTAGCGCAGGCCCGGACACCTCTAGTGACGCGCTGAAGGTGCTGCGCAGCAGGTTTGCCCAAGGTGAAATCGACGAAGAAGAGTTCAGGCGCCGCAAGGCCGCACTCGACGAATGACATCTCATGCTCCGCGTATTGCGGCGCGTGTCAGAGGCTGAGCCGGAGGCAGGGGCTCGTGAAAGAAATGGCAGGCAAGCAGACGTGCTGATTATCGAGGGCGCAGCGGGTGTTAATCTTTGGCAGGGGCTCAGAAGACTATACGGTACCGGTGAAACAGTCAGAAGGAGGAATTATGCTGAGACGGGATTTCATTGTCGGGGCAGGGGCGTTGACGGTGCTGGGTTCAAAGGGCAGCGCGCATACGCCAACGCTTCCGGTCTACGATATGCCCGAAGAGCTTTTGCCGCGCGAGGTGCGCATCCAGAACGACCTTACGCCATATGAGGTGCATGTGGATCCAGAGCAGTTCGCACTGTACTGGACGCTGCCTGAGGGCCGCGCGATCCGTTATGCGGTCGGGATTGGCCGGCCTGGCCTGTACGAGGCGGGCGAATTCTATGTCGGCGCGAAAAAGGTGTGGCCCAGTTGGAAGCCGACACCGGACATGATACAGCGCGAACCGCACCGCTATGCCAGGTTTGCCGATGGCATGCCCGGTGGTCTCGGTAATCCACTTGGCTCACGCGCGCTTTATCTGTTTCAGCCCGGGCGCGGGGATACGTTTCTGCGTATTCACGGCACCAATGAACCGGACACAATCGGACGGCGCGTGTCGAATGGTTGTGCAAGGCTGGTAAACGATCAGATGATCAACCTCTACGACAGGGTGCCGTTGGATACCCGGGTTGTGCTTCACCCCGTGGTGAACTTGCCAGCCTGAGGTTGCGCATAGGACTTGCCGGTTGTCGGATAGGCAGAGTTCGGTCCGAGATGCAGAGAGATGCGTCCCCAAACGTTCACTAACCGCACCACGGCCTTGGCAGGGGCGCGGTGTGGGAGCTCTAGAAGCCTGTCATGGAAAAGCAGGCGCTCGGGCCCGTCCTAAGAACTTGGGCGAATGTGTCTGGGATACTCTCGGATACAAAAATGGTGATGAGGCGGCATTGACGTTCCCATGCTGGAAGGCGGCAGTGCAAAGCCAAGGGAGACGCGGTTTGGAAGCAGTAGAGGCATACCGCCCTCCGCCAAACTGAGTGAATGTTCTGATTATTGAGATAATCAGAACATCAGTGAACCGTCCCTCGCGGTTCGCTTGTCTGAGAGGAAAGAGAAATGTTTTCAAGACGAGGGTTTCTGACAGCGGCGGGTGCCGCTGGCGTGTTGGCGGAATTGCCGGTCCGGGGGGATGCCCTGGTGCCGGACATGATGGAGTTGCGCGCCACCGTCAAAGCGGTGCAGCTACTGCCGTCAGACTACCCAAAAACTGAGATTTGGGGTTATTCAGGCGGCACGCCGGGACCGGAAATCCGGGTGCCCCAAGGCGGCCGGGTGCGACGGCGTTTTGTCAACGATCTGCCGCAGGCAAGCACGGTCCATTGGCACGGCATCCGCGCGGCGAATTCGATGGATGGGGTTGCTGGGCTTACCCAGGCACCGGTTCAGCCACGGGGCAGCTTCGACTATGATTTCACCGTTCGGGATGCAGGCACCTATTGGTATCACGCGCACAACCGGTCCGTCGAACAGGTGGCGCGCGGACTGCACGGCCCGCTCATTGTTGACGAAAAGGCACCTCCGGATATTGACCGGGATATCACACTGGTACTCGATGACTGGCTGCTGGAACCTGATGGCGGGCAGCTAAATCCAGACTTCGAGACGCGCCATGACCGGTCACATGCTGGCCGGTTGGGCAATTTCATTTCGACCAACGGACAGTCAGCCTGGACCCAATCGGTCAAGCGGCATGAGCGGCTCCGGCTTCGGCTGATCAATGCCTCCAACGCTAGGATCTTCATGCTGGCGCTGGTCAACTTCGAGGGCTGGGTGATGGCGCTGGACGGGATGCCGCTGCCAGCACCCAAGACCGTTTCGGGAGATTTGCTGCTCGGTCCCGGCCAGCGTGCTGATCTCCTTGTAGATGTCACAGCCGGAGACGGCGAAGAGGCGTTTCTCGCGCGGATCGAGGACAATCAAGGCTATGCCCATGCTGCCTTCCCGGTGCGCGGCGTGTCCAGTAGCGCCCGGCGCGGTTCCCCGGCGCCGCTTCCGCCGAACCCGGCGATGGAGGTGACGGGGTTGGATGCTGCGAGGGAGCTGCGGCTTGACATGGCTGGCGGAGCAATGGGTTCGCTGCGCAGTGCTGTTCTTAACGGGCAGAACACCGGGTTCCGGCAAATGGTGGAGGCGAACCAGTTCTGGGCCTTCAACGGTACTGTTGGCATGACGCAGACTCCGCTGGCCACGGTGGCGCGGGGCGAGACTGTCCGGGTCACAGTGTCCAACGACACAGCATTCCCGCACGCTATGCATCTGCACGGGATGCATTTCCGCACCGTAAATGCCGATGGCTCGATGGGCCACCTGCGCGACACGCTTCTCAGCTTTGCCGGCGAAAGCCACGAGATTGCTTTTGTTGCCGATAATCCCGGCGATTGGGCATTCCACTGTCACATGCTTTCGCATGCGGCCTCTGGCATGATGACCTGGATCCGGGTGCAGGCATGACGCGGGCGGTCATCAGTGCGGCGGCGGTGCTGGCGGTCGCCGGAGTTGCAGCGGCGTGGGTTTTCCGGCCTTCTTTCCCGGTCGCGCCAATGGCTGATGCGGTGTCAGTTGCACAGGGAAAGGTGCTCTATGCGGAGTACTGTGCGTCTTGCCACGGGGCAAATCTGGAGGGCCAGCCGAATTGGCGCAGCCCAGGAGAGGATGGCCGTCTGCCGGCGCCTCCGCATGATGAGACGGGCCACACTTGGCACCATTCTGACCGAATGCTGTTCGAGTATACCAAATTGGGGGGGCAGGCTGCGCTAGCAAACAGCGGAGTCGCCTTGGACAGCGGCATGCCAGGCTTTGGCAGCCAGCTGAGTGATGCGCAAATTCGCGGTATCCTGAATTTCATAAAATCAGCTTGGCCCGAGCGCGAGCAGCGGTACCAAGCAGAAAGAACAGAAGTAGAAGCCCAGCAAGAAGGAAGAAACCAATGATCCGTCCTAAACGTATATTGCCGGTACTTTGTCTTACCTTTTTGCCTTTGCCCGGCCTGACCAAAGAATTGACAGAGGAGGAGATCAAGCAACTGGTCTATGAGGCAATCCTGGAGCGGCCCGAAATCATCATGCAGGCGGTCGAAATGCTGCAGCGTGACCAGGACGCCGCCAAAGCTGAAGCTGCTCGGGTGGTTCTTGACAACAACCGTGCCACGCTGGAACGCGATCCCAACGCCCCGGTTCTGGGCAATCCCGAAGGGGATGTAACGGTTGTCGAGTTCTTCGATTACAACTGCCCCTATTGCCGCCGTGCGATGGCTCCAGTGCAGGGGCTGCTGAAAGATGATGCCAATATCCGGCTGGTCTACCGCGAGTGGCCCATCCTGGGTGACGGGTCTGTCTTTGCCGCGCGTGCCGCTCTGGCTTCGCGTATACAAGGAAAGTACGAAGAATTCCATTGGGCTCTGATGGGAATGCAGGGCAGGGCTACGGAGGCTGCGGTCATCCGTATCGCACGTGAAACCGGGCTGGACGTGGAACAGTTGCGCCAGGACATGGACGCGCCAGAGGTGGAGGAGCATATTGCCACTTCTATGGCGCTGTCGCGCAAGTTGGGCTTCAACGGCACGCCGTCTTTCGTGATTGGCGAAAACTTGATTCCCGGTTTTGTTGAGCAACCGCAACTGCAAGAACTGGTAAAACAGGCACGCGAAGCTGCGGAGTGACGACGATTGCTCTATCGCGGGCAACAGCACTCAGGGCCGGTGCAATATTGCTTGGAAAGCTCGCCTATTTGTATCGAGCTGTCGCAAAGCGCTTCGCTACGACTGAGCGATACAATTGCCCATCCGGGCGAGGTGGATCGGCCAATCCTGAATGCCCTAGTCTGTGGAAGATGGCGATACATCAATAAACGCGCCAACGATTTCGACGAGGAAGGCACATGCTGCGCACAGGACGATTACCGGATTTCCGTCGCTGCCACAGGTCGGTGCTAGCGGTTGTGGCCGTCGCTTTGTTGCTGGTGCTTGTTCTTTGGAGGGCTGATGCTTTGCCGCCTGTAATGACGCGTGCAGACATTACAGCCTGGGTCGATGCAGCTGGCATCTTGGGGCCGCTGGTGATCGTAGGGCTCATGACTATGGCGATCGTTGCCAGCCCTTTGCCTTCAGCTCCTGTAGCGGTGGCAGCCGGGGCGGCCTACGGGCATGTGCTGGGCACCGGTCTCGTTGCACTGGGGGCCGAGTTGGGAGCGATCATCGCCTTTCTGATTGCCCGGCGATTGGGGCGCTCGGCTATCCAGCGCCATCTGGGCGCTAAGCTTGAGACAGGTCTCATGGGATCGCAGAATGCGCTGATGCTGACGGTGTTTGGCAGCCGCCTTTTGCCCTTCGTTTCATTTGACTTGATCAGCTATGCAGCAGGGCTGACTGCATTGCGGTTCTGGCGCTTCGCACTCGCAACCGCGGCGGGCATTTTGCCAGCGAGCTTCATCCTGGCGCATCTTGGCAGTGAGCTGGCCGGGCCTGATGGACCTGGTGCCATCTGGGCAGTGCTGGGGCTAGGGCTGCTGACCGGAGCGCCTCTTCTTTGGGCAGCCTGGAAGCGAGAGCAAGGCGGTTGAGGCAAATCAAGGCCTCCGGGTAAATAAAATGTAGACTTGAGTAGTCATTTGGAGAAGCGGATCGTGGGAGTTGCAGGAGTAACGTACAGGAGAATTGGACTGCGGCGGCTTCGCTCGGCGCTTCACCTGACTCTGGTCCTGCTGTTGTCTGCAATTCTGATGGCGTCTGCGGGGTCGGACCGAACGGTAGGTGCAGAGCATTCAATGCCTGGCTATAGCCATGTTCAGGCCTTAGCTGCGGATTTTGGGCAGCAAGAGTCTATTCAGCACGATCAGAACCTCTATAGCGTGCCTGCGTCTTTGGGTGACTGTGGACTGCATGCAATGTGTCACGCCTTGGCTCTACTCCCAATTGTCCTGATGCCTGAATGGAAGCCGGAAATGTCGGTTGCCGTACTCAATATCCGGCTGCTTGCGGACGGAATAGCCCTTTCACCGTCTCCACACCCTCCGAATTTTTCCTGAACCAACCACCCGGTCCAGTTGAGCGCCCAGCCAAGCGGCCCGGTTCACATGCTGTGTGGTGTGTTCAGGAGTTCGAGAAGTGTTTGCCATACTCTATTTTGCGACTGCAGCTCTGCTAGTCTTTGCTGTGCTGCGGCTTGGATGCGGCCCTTGCGCAACCGGTCAAGTTTCTGAGGTCGGCCCCGAAAACGTGATGGCGCCCCCGCGTATCCCTGTCGTCAAGCTGGGCTGGGCGCTGAGCATTTTCCTGGCCGTGACTTATATGCTGTGTGTCGGCTTCGATCTGATCTTTCCGCAGTATGCGATGTACCGCGCTTGGATCTCGCTGATGCCTGGCATGACGTGGCTCACAGCAACTTCCTTCCTGATCGGACTAGCAGAAGCCTTTGCCTACGGTTGGTTCGTGGCACTCGTATTTGGGCCAATTTTCAACGTGATCGCCGCGCGTGGATGAGGCGCAACAAGTCACCTTGCTACCCTAAAGCGTTCGGAGCAATAGAAGAGGAGACGTGCAATGAGCAAGTCGCAGCAACCGACCCTGCGCTTCCTCGGGGCCACCGGGACCGTCACTGGATCCCGCTACCTCGTTGAATGGCGCAGTCGCAGGATCCTGATCGATTGCGGGCTGTTTCAAGGGTTCAAGCAGCTCCGCTTACGCAATCGGAAGCCTTTTCCGGTCCGGCCTCGATCTATCGATACTGTTCTCCTGACACATGCACATCTCGATCATTCCGGCTATATCCCTGCGCTGGTTAAGGCAGGGTTCGCGGGCAAGGTCATTTGCACACAATCGACTAAGGAATTGTGCGGCTTGATCCTGCCCGACAGTGGACATCTGCAGGAGGAAGAGGCGTCCTTTGCCCGCCGTAAGAAGTTTTCGGTCCATGCCCGCCCGACCCCCCTTTACACGCGAAAGGATGCGCAGAAGGCGCTGAGCAAGCTGGAAACTGTGCCATTCGACATGCCAGTCGATTTAGGCGACGGGATCACGGCCAACTTCATCCCGGCAGGGCATTTGCTTGGAGCTGCGCAAATACGATTATGCCTTGGTAGCACGTCATTGCATTTCAGCGGTGACCTCGGCCGTCAAAGCGACCCTCTGATGCGCTCTCCAACCCCGTTTGCGGGAGCAGACGTCCTTGTGTGTGAATCCACCTATGGCAACCGCCTGCATGAGCTTGTCGATGCCGAAGCGCAGCTCTCCCGTGTTATCCGCCGGGTTATCGGGCGGGGCGGAACAATCCTCATCCCGGCCTTTGCGGTAGGGCGGGCACAGGGGCTGATGTATCACATCGCGCGGCTTCGCAGACGCGGTGATATTCCCGAAGTGCCGGTCTTTCTAAACAGCCCGATGGCGACAAATGCCACCGAAATTTATCACCGCCATCACAGTGAGCATAAGGTCAGCTGGGCCGAATGCTTGGATATGTTTGAACTCGCCAAGCGTGTGCGTTCTGTTGAAGAATCCAAGCAGCTCAACACCATGCCTTTCCCCAAAATCATCATTTCAGCCAGCGGCATGCTGACTGGAGGACGTATTCTGCATCACGTTCTTTCATATGGAGGGGACCGCCGTAACGCGATCCTGCTGTCGGGGTTTCAAGCCAGCGGAACGCGCGGTGCTGCGCTTGCCGCCGGAGCAGATCACTTGCGCATCTTTGGGCGTGACATCCCGATCGAGGCTGAGGTGATCTCTCCGGGCAGCTTGTCCGGCCATGCCGATGCCAACGAGCTACTTGAATGGCTGGGCGCTGCGTCGGTCCCACCCCGGATGACCTACGTGACTCACGGTGAGCCAGAAGCGGCCGACGCGCTGCGTTTTCGCATCAACCATGAACTGGGCTGGAAAGCGAGGGTGCCAGAGCACCTTGAAACAATCCGTTTGGAGACGCCGCGATGACGCGTGATAGACATTGCCTTCCGCTAGTACGGGCGGAAATAGACACTTACAGCCAGCCTGTCGTCTTCATGCATCTGGACTGCCATGTTTGCCGCGCCGAAGGGTTTCGTGCGCTGACCCGGGTGCGGATCGACTGCGGCGGACGGTCCGTGATCGCATCGCTGAACGTTGTCACCGGGGCAGGATGGCTGGGTCCGGAAGCGGCAGCGCTATCCGACGCAGCTTGGGCGGCATTGCGGCCGAGGCTGGGTGATATGGGTCAGTTCTCTCACCCCGAACTGCCAGAGGCGGCTTCGCTAATCCGCGCCAAGGTCTATGGTGAGCGGCTGCACCAAGCGCAATTCGCCACGATCATAAAAGATGCGATGGCACACCGGCTGTCGGATTTGGATCTGGCTGCCTTCGTAACGGCTTGTGCAGGAGAGCACCTGAGTACCTGTGAAACCATCGCTTTGACCCGTGCCATGCAGGAGGCTGGCAGATCACTGGAATGGGGCGAAGGGCCTGTGCTGGACAAGCATTGCGTTGGCGGGTTGCCCGGGAACCGCACCACACCGATCGTAGTGGCCATCGTCGCGGCAGCGGGGCTTGTGATCCCCAAGACATCCAGCCGTGCCATTACTTCGCCTTCAGGGACCGCTGACACAATGGAGGTAATGGCTCCGGTGGCGCTCGATACTGCTGCCATGAGCAAGGTTGTCGAAGCGCAGGGTGGCTGCATCGTTTGGGGCGGAGCCTTGGGGCTTAGCCCGGCCGACGACATTCTGATCCGCATTGAGCGGCCTCTCGACTTTGACAGCGACGGGCAATTGGTTGCCAGCATTCTCTCCAAAAAGGCGGCGGCCGGATCGGACCGTGTCGTGATCGACATCCCTGTGGGGCCCACCGCGAAAGTGCGTTCGGAAAATGCGGCCGAAGCCCTGTCGGCGCGGCTGCGCGCCACAGCCCGGGCGATTGGATTGGACCTGGCGATTCATGTCAGCGACGGCAGCCAGCCAGTAGGGTGCGGGATCGGTCCGGCACTCGAGGCAATGGATGTGCTGAAGGTGCTGCGCCGTACACCAGATGCGCCGGGCGATCTGAGAGAACGGGCGCTGGTACTGGCTGGGCTCCTGCTGGAAATGAGCGGAGAAACCGCAGGCGTTGAGCGGGCGAGGGTTTTGCTCGACAGCGGCGCGGCGGAGCATCGGTTCATGGCGATATGCGCGGCTCAGGGCGGGTTTGCCGAGCCGGCTAAAGCCCCCTACCGGATACCTTTTGTAGCCCCTTGCGATGGAGTGATCACAGCTATCGACAACCGCCTTATTGCCCGGGTGGCAAAACTGGCCGGGGCCCCGCAGCAGGCCCGCGCAGGGGTGTTGCTTATGGCGCGGCCCGGGACACTGGTCCAGCTCGGACAACCCCTGTTCGAAATCTGGGCTGAGACGCCGGGCGAATTGGCCTATGCCAGCGATTTTTCCAGCGCGCAGAAAGAGATTTTCCGCATTGAGGTGCCAAAATGAGACCCGTTCTGATCCCATTTCACAATATGCGTCCACTGGCAGATCAACTGGCGGCGCTGATCGGGGCAGAAGTGGCGCCAGTGGACTGGCACCGGTTTCCGGATGGCGAGAGCCGGATAACCCTGCATGGTGATCTCGAAGGCCGCGAGTCGGTGATCCTGTGTTCTTTGTGTGACCCGGACCGGCATGCGATGCCGCTGCGCTTTGCCGCTGATACGGCGCGCGAGATGGGCGCTGTACACGCCGGTCTAATTGCGCCCTATCTGGGGTACATGCGCCAGGACCGGAGGTTCCACTCTGGAGAGGCGGTTAGCGCCAGATTGTTCGCCCGTTTCCTCGAGGAAAGCTTTGACTGGCTTGTGACGGTGGATCCGCATCTGCATCGGATCCAGGCCCTTGATGAGTTGTTTGCCATTCCCGCTGGCCGGGTTTCTGCTGCGCCACTGCTGGCACAGTGGATCGCGGAGAGTGTTGAAAATCCGGTGCTGGTTGGCCCCGATAGCGAAAGCCGGCAATGGGTTGCGGAGGTCGCTTCGCTCGTTGGCTGTCCATACGAGGTTTTGCGCAAGGTGCGTTCCGGCGACCGCAGAGTTGAGGTTAGCAAATCCGGCCGCCAGTGGAGATGTTCCGGCACACCAGTTCTAGTCGATGATATTGCGTCCTCGGGGAGAACATTGGTGGGGGCAATCGAACGGCTGGCGGAAGCCGGAGCCAAGCCGCCTCTGTGTGCGGTAATCCATGCAGTCTTTGCCGGGCAAGCTCACGCCGAGATTCTGGCCGCCGGGGCAAGCCAAGTCGTGACCACCGATACGATTCCTCATGAAAGCAATGCTATCGGCATCGCCCCGCTTCTAGCCGAGGCGGCAAATCATACGCTGGCTGCGTTGACCTTACAGTGACTTGAAAACTCACGATGGCGGCATTCCCCAACCGGAAGGGCAATAACATGAACGAACTTCCCAACAATAAAAGCTCCAGTGTAGCAGACGAAGACAAATTTGTTTGTCCGATGCACCCGCACATTCGGAGCGCTGAAGCTGAAAACTGCCCGATTTGCGGCATGCACCTTGTCCCAGAAGCTGGCAAGGAAACGGCCGGTCATGCTCACCACCATGGGCACGCAGCTTTCGGGCATGGAAAAACTGCTCTGAGTGGAGGTTATGACAAGGTTCCCATTGGCTGGGAAGGCCCTGTGTATACTTGCCCAATGCACCCGGAAGTTCGGCAAACCGAACCGGGCGCGTGCCCTCTTTGCGGGATGGGGCTGGAGCGAGAAGCAGGTTCTGTTGCGGAGGAGGGGCCAAACCCAGAACTCACCGATTTCACCCGGCGGCTCTGGGCCGGTGCGATACTAACAGTTCCATTGTTGGTTCTTACCATGGGGCCCTATGCCGGCCTGGCAGGTGTCCGGGATATTTTCGGGGAACGTAACACACTCTGGATTGAACTGCTTCTTGGCTCGCCGGTTGTCTGGTGGAGCGGCTGGCCGTTTCTTGTTCGCGGCTGGAACTCGTTCCGCACCATGAACCTCAATATGTTCAGCTTGATCAGCATGGGAGTGGCGGCGGCCTGGCTATTCAGCGTTGCGGCAGTACTTGCACCGGGCATGTTCCCTGACGGCTTCCGTGACGCCGAAGGGCATGTCGGCGTCTATTTTGAGGCTGCGGCAGTGATTGTCACGCTTGTTCTGTTGGGGCAGGTGATGGAATTGCGGGCCCGGGAAGGGACCGGGCGGGCGATCCGTGCCCTGCTGGATATGGCGCCCAAGACCGCACGGGTGATCCGCATCGGTGGACAGGAAGAAGAGATCCCCCTGGATGAGGTGCAGGTGGGAGACCGGCTGAGGGTAAGGCCGGGAGACAAGGTGCCGGTGGACGGCACGGTGTTGGAGGGACGCTCCTCGGTCGACGAAAGCATGATTTCCGGAGAGCCTGTCCCGGTCGAGAAGGTCGAGGGTTCCAGTGTTACAGGTGCGACGATCAATGGCACCGGGTCATTGGTGATTGAAGCCACGAGAGTCGGGGCCGACACGATGTTGTCCCAGATCGTCGATATGGTGGCTAAGGCGCAGAAAAGCCGCGCACCAATCCAGAAGTATGCCGACAAGGTGGCAGGCTGGTTTGTGCCGGCCGTGATTGCTGTTGCGGTCTTGGCTTTTGCCGGATGGGCGATCTGGGGTCCGGCTCCTGCGCTGAGCTATGGCCTGGTCGCGGCGGTCGCCGTATTGATCATCGCCTGTCCCTGCGCGCTTGGCTTGGCGACGCCGATGTCGATCATGACCGCGACCGGCCGGGGTGCGCAGGCCGGTGTGCTCATCAAGAACGCCGAGGCGCTTGAGCGGTTCGAAAAGGTGGACACGCTGATTGTCGACAAGACAGGCACCCTGACCGAGGGCAAGCCGCGGCTGATCGCGGTTGTGCCCGAGCCGGGCCATGACGAAGCAGAAGTGCTCCGGCTGGCGGCGACGTTGGAGAAAGGCTCGGAGCACCCTTTGGCCGAGGCCATCGTGACCGGAGCGCTGGAACGGGGCATCAAACTCGGTGAGGCCACGGAATTTGATGCAGTCACCGGGAAGGGGGTGAAGGGGCGTGTGGACGGCCATGCGGTGGCGCTTGGCAACCTCCGCCTGATAGCGGACCTGGGGCTGGAGGCTGCCGGTCTTGCTTCTACGGCCGATGCCCGTCGGGATCAGGGTGAAACCGTAATGTTCGTGGTACTGAATGGCGCCGTGGCCGGCCTGGTGGCCGTTGCCGATCCGGTGAAGGAAGCGACCCCTTCCGCGCTGAAGGCGCTACATGATCTGGGCTTCCGCATCATCATGGCCACCGGCGACAATGAGCGCACGGCCCGCGCCGTTGCCGGGAAGCTGGGTATCGACGAGATCCGCGCGGATGTGCTGCCGCAGGACAAAGCCCGAATTATCCGCGAGTTGCAGGAACAGGGGCGCAGCGTCGCCATGGCCGGGGACGGCGTGAATGACGCGCCCGCGCTGGCACAGGCGGATGTCGGTATCGCCATGGGCACCGGCGCCGACGTGGCCATCGAAAGTGCGGGTTTCACTCTGGTCAAGGGCAACCTGGATGGCATCGTGCGTGCCCGGCGCCTGGCGCGCGCGACCATGCGCAACATCCGGCAGAACCTGTTCTTTGCGTTGATCTACAATGCCTCCGGGGTGCCGGTCGCGGCGGGAGTACTGTTTCCGTTCTTCGGCATTCTGATCAGTCCGATGTTTGCCGCTTTTGCAATGAGCGCGTCATCTGTTTCCGTGGTGCTCAATTCCCTGCGCCTACGCGGGGTAAAGATATGACCGGGCAAACTTTCCTTTTCCTCGCCTCTCTGTCCGGTGTTGCAAGCGCAGTCAGGCGTGGTCGCCGCGTTCAGAGCCAGACGGCTGCAGGCCGCTGTTTCGACACTAGGCGAGTGAACAACCGGGGCCGGGCCGTGAGCGGAGAGCGTGATGGTGCAGGAGGTCGGGGAGGCCCGCGCCGGATCGCAGACGCAACAGCAAACAGCAAAGAAACCAGGCAATTAGTTCATAGGAGTCCGCGATGAGCGAGGAAAGTGAAGGACATGCCCAGGCCGCGGACTACAGGTCCGGCTCGATTTCTCTGACCGGGGCTGTCGCCATGGGCACCGGCGTGATGATCGGGGCCGGTATCTTTGCGTTGACGGGACAGATTGCGGGGTTGGCCGGGTCCTGGTTCCCTCTGTCGTTCGCCGCAGGTGCGCTGGTCACGATGTTCAGCGCCTACAGCTATATTGCGATGTCCAACGCCTGGCCCTCCGCCGGCGGAATCGCGATGATCCTGACCAAGGCATATGGTCCGGGTACGGTGGCGGCTGCGGCCTCGGTTCTCATGGCGCTGTCGATGGTGATCAACGAAAGCCTGGTGGCGCGCACCTTTGCGACTTACGCGCTTCGGCCTTTCGGTATCGATGGCGGACCGTTGGTGCCGTTGATCGGCGTGGCGCTGATCATCTTCGCGTATATGGTCAATGTTTCCGGAAACCGTTCTGTCGGGCGCTGGTCAATCGTGATGTCCGCCATAAAGATCGCAGGGATCGCGTTGTTCGGCATTGCGGCACTCTGGGCCAGCGGCGGTGAATGGCAATCAGGGAACGGCGGTGCAGAAACCAGCGGACTGGGCTTCGCAGCCTCGGTGGCCCTGTCCATCCTGGCGTTCAAGGGTTTCACCACGATAACCAACAGCGGTGCTGAAATCACCGATCCGCACCGCAATGTCGGCAGGACCATCCTGATCTCAATCGCCATTTGTACCGCAGTGTATCTGCTGGTGGCTTTGGCTGTCGGCGCCAGCCTCAGCACAGAGGAGATCCGCGCAGCGCAGGATTACGCCCTTGCCGAGGCCGCGGGCCCGGTGCTCGGGCAGGTTGGATTCTACCTGACCGTGGCACTGGCTATGGTGGCAACTGCGTCGGGGCTGATAGCCAGCATCTTCGCCGTTTCCCGCATGCTCACCATGCTGACCGACATGGAGATGATCCCGCACAGCCATTTCGGCATGTCCGGCTCCATCCGGTCGCACATGCTGATTTATACCGTGTTTGTTGCCGGTGCATTGACCGTGCTGTTTGACCTTGGGCGCATCGCCTCGCTGGGGGCGTTCTTCTATCTGGTCATGGATATGGCAGTGCATTGGGGCGTCTGGCGGAACTTGCGGCGCAAGATCGAAGTGCGCGGCTGGATCCTGCTGACAGCATTGGCTCTCGACGCGGCGGTTCTGGCGGCATTTTCAGTGATCAAGTGGCAGTCGGATCCAATGATTGTGCTGATTGCTCTAGCCGTGATCATCGCGGTGCTGCTGGCTGAGCGGCTGTTTCTTGCCCGGGAAGGGCAACGGGACAACACGTCTGGCGTACACAGCCAGCACCGGCAGCCAACTGAATAGGTAGATGAAAGGAGACTGCAATGAGTAGAGAAACCGGACAGGATAGCATCGTTCGAAACACCCGGAAGCCATCCATCTGGCGCAAATGGGGGCCATTGGCTGGGTCACTTGCCCTTGGCGCAATTGTAATGGGATGGGAATACCGTGAATTCGTATTGCCGCTTATATTGTCGCCGGCCTCACTTTTAGTTGCCTGCCTGGTAATGCATTTCTTGATGCACCGGGGGCACCGTGGCCACGTTGGGACACACAGCTCCGGAAGGCGCGAAAAGGAAGAAGAGGGCACAGTTGGGCCCGGCGATACATCCTAATGGCCATCTCGGGGCGCTGTATCGGGGCAATTTTTTGAAGCGCTCCTTTGCTTCCGGGCCAACGGGGGCGGTGTGCCGGACTGTCTTGAGCTTCCGCCTGGGATGGAAGGGCGGCTGGATGGGTGCCGTCTCACGGCATCTTGTAGGTAAGCGGAAGTTCTTTCGAAAATTGCCATACCCAAACCAAGGATGAGCACGATGCGTCACCAAGGCGAAGCCAATCGAAGCACAAAAGGGACTGGAGAGGGGGGCACTATGGCAGTTGGACACGGCCGCTGAGGATCGCCCGGCTGTCACTCAAAGGGAAGGGAGATTGACAATGGTACAGGACAATGACCATCCGGAACATTCCGGCCCTGGCACCCGGCGCGACATCCTCTACTATGCTACAGGAGGTACCGCAGCCGTGGCCGCTGGAGCCGCCATTTGGCCACTGATCGACAGCATGAACCCGAGTGCCGATGTCTCGGCGCTTTCGGTTGTGCAGGTCGATCTTGAGGGTGTCGAGCCTGGCAGCCGGATCACGTTGAAATGGAAAGGCAAACCCGTTTTCATCGATCACCGGACCGAAGCCCGGATTGCTCAGGCCCGCGCGGATGATGCAGAAACGCTGATAGATCCGGAACTGGACGCCGATCGGGTTCAGAAGCCCGAGTGGCTGATAGTGGTTGGCGTGTGTACCCACTTGGGCTGTATCCCGTTAGGCCAGGGAGGTGGCGATCCGACTGGCGGATACGGGGGATGGTTTTGCCCCTGTCACGGCTCGCACTATGATACTTCCGGCCGTATCCGAAAGGGCCCGGCTCCGCGCAACCTGGATGTGCCGACCTACGAATTTGTTACCGACACGCTGGTGAAGATCGGCTGATGCCGCGGAATTCTGCTGTGGTGCCTTTGCCTGCTGCGCGAAGGGCAACGGAACTGTCGAAGGACTGATGGCTGCCCGGAAGCCGCTGGCGAAACCATGGCTTGCCCGGCAGCGGGAACGCGGGAAAAAGGTGTCCCGAGCCAGAAACAAGGGTGCCGCCATTAGCGGCACCCTTGAACAGTGTCAGCAAACTTCGGACGCGTAGCCTTCCTCTTTGAGCGCTGCCTGGATGCTCTCACGAGCAGCTTTGCTTTCGATCCGGACTTTCCGCGCCTCCATATCAAACTCCAGCGTCGCGCTGCTGTCCAGGTTGGTGACTGCCTTCTCAATTGCCGATTTGCAATGGCCGCAGCTCATGTCGTTGACCTTAAATGTGATCATGCTTGGTTCTCCTTGGTTCCATGCCTGGTGCTACCGGGTTACCGCACGGGAAGGTCAAGCGGGCAATGCACTGTCAATCGCCTGATGAAACTATTTTCAAGCAGGAAAGGGGAATGACCCTTGACCTTCCAGTAACTGGAAGTCCCATGTTGCTGCAAACAACCAGCTTTGGTGATGAAATGACACAGAACGAAACAGTCCGGTTCCAAGTTGAAGGCATGAGCTGCGCATCCTGCGTGGGACGCGTGGAACGCGCGCTGCAGGCCTTGCCCGAAGTCACTGGTGCCACGGTCAATCTCGCGAACGAGACTGCGCAGGTCAGCCACGACGGGTCGCTCTCTGCCGCTGGCCTGGCTGCAGTGCTGAAGGAGGCCGGATATCCCGCCGTGACCGATGAAGCCACACTGGAAGTCCAAAACATGACCTGCGCCTCCTGTGTCGGCCGCGTGGAACGGGCACTGAAGGAGGGAGCGGGGGTTTTGGACGCCGCCGTCAACCTGGCCACTGAAACCGCGACGGTGCGGTTTGCAGCAGGCGCCACGACACCTGCCGAACTTGCAGCGCTGGCTACGGCAGCTGGGTATCCCGCGCAGCCGAAATCAAGTGTGCAGAACAACGCAGAAAAGCGCAAAGCTGAGGAAACCCGGCAACTGGCCCGGCGGACGCTCTTTGCGGCCGTTCTTGCCCTGCCGGTGTTCCTGATCGAGATGGGCAGCCATGTGATTCCAGGCATGCATGAATTCGTAGCGGGCGCAATCGGAATGCAGACCAGCTATTTCCTGCAATTCCTGTTGACCACAATCGTCCTGTTCGGGCCGGGCCTGCAATTCTACACCAAGGGCTTTCCGGCCCTCCTCAAAGGCGCGCCTGACATGAATTCGCTGGTGGCGCTGGGCACATCGGCGGCCTACGGGTTCTCGCTGGTGTCGACTTTCGCGCCCTCATGGCTGCCTTCGGGGACGGCCAATGTCTATTACGAGGCCGCCGCAGTGATCGTCGTGCTGATCCTGCTGGGTCGGCTGCTGGAAGCCCGGGCCAAGGGCCGCACGGGCGAGGCGATCCGTAAACTTGTCGGGCTGCAGGCGAAAACCGCACGGGTTGAGCGTGGCGGCGAAATTGAGGAGCGCGCGGTCGAAGACATTGCTGTGGGCGATATCATCCACGTGCGACCGGGCGAAAAGATCGCGGTCGATGGGGTGGTTTTGAGCGGCTCCTCCTATGTCGATGAAAGCATGATCACAGGTGAGCCCATTCCAGTGCAGAAAACCGAAGGCTCCGAGCTCGTAGGTGCCACTGTGAACGGGACCGGCGCTTTGACCTTCCAGGCGGCGAAGGTGGGCAGTGATACGATGCTGGCTCAGATTATTCGGATGGTCGAGCAGGCGCAGGGCGCGAAGCTTCCGATCCAGGGGCTGGTGGACCGGATTACCACCTGGTTCGTGCCCGCCGTAATAGCGGTTGCGACATTGACCGTCGCTGTCTGGTTTCTGTTTGGCCCCGAGCCCGCGCTCAGCCTCGCTTTGGTCGCAGGGGTGGCGGTACTGATTATCGCCTGCCCCTGTGCAATGGGCCTTGCGACACCGACCTCAATCATGGTTGGAACCGGCCGTGCCGCCGAAATGGGCGTGCTGTTCCGCAAGGGAGATGCGCTGCAGCTGCTGCAGGAAAGCACGGTGGTTGCGCTCGACAAGACCGGCACGCTTACCGCTGGCCGGCCGGAATTGACTGACCTGATCCTGGCCGGGGGCCAGACCGAAGATGAGGTGCTGCGGCTGGTCGCCGCCGTGGAACAAAGTTCGGAGCATCCAATTGCCAAGGCTATCGTTGCAGCAGCGGAAGCGCGGGAGATCAAGCTGCCGGACGCCGACAGCTTTGACTCGATCACCGGCTTTGGCGTCCAGGCATCGGTTGGAGGCCGTCAGGTGCTGATCGGCGCGGACCGGTTTATGGAACGCGAAGGCGTGGATCTTGGTGCGCTGGCCGGGAAAAGCGGTTCGCTGGCCAGCAAGGGCAAGACACCGCTTTACGCTGCTGTTGACGGACAGATTGCCGCGGTGATTGCCGTGGCCGATCCGGTCAAGCCGACAACGCCTGGTGCCATTGAGGTGCTGCACAGGATGGGCCTCAAGGTTGCTATGATCACCGGCGACAACGCCGTGACGGCCCAAGCGATCGCCGACGATCTCGGGATTGACCATGTGGTTGCCGAAGTGCTGCCAGAAGGCAAAGTTGCTGCGCTCAACAACCTGCGTGCGGATGGCGGCAAGCTGGCCTTTGTCGGGGACGGTATCAATGATGCACCGGCCCTTGCTGCTGCGGACGTAGGTATCGCTATCGGCACTGGAACCGATGTGGCTATTGAGACCGCCGATGTCGTGTTGATGTCCGGTGACCTCAATGGAGTTGTCAACGCCTTTGCGGTCAGCCAGGGCACCATGCGCAACATCCGGGAAAACCTGTTCTGGGCGTTCGGCTACAATACGCTGCTGATCCCGGTCGCGGCGGGGGTGCTATACCCTTTCGGCGGGCCGTTGTTGTCACCGGTGCTAGCAGCAGGCGCTATGGCGCTGTCCAGCGTATTTGTTCTGACCAATGCGTTGCGCCTGCGCTGGATTAAGCCAGCGGCAGGAAAGCACCATGTGGAAATCAGAGGACCGAAAGCCGCATTGCAGTCCGCGCCAGCTGAATAAGGCCGACCGAAGGGAGAAACAGCATGAATATCGGGGATGTTGCAGAACGGTCAGGTGTGCCGGCCAAAACCATCCGATATTATGAGGATATCGGATTAGTCAAACCCACGCGCGGTCGCAATGGATATCGCGAATTCGAAGAGAGAGAACTGCACCGTCTTGAATTTATCGGTCGGGCCCGATCACTTGGGTTCACGATTGAGGACTGCCGTGACCTACTGGCGCTTTATGATGACGAGTCCCGCACCAGCGCCGAAGTAAAACGCGTTGCGGAACAAAATCTGCAAGAGATCGACGCAAAAATATCAGGTCTGAAAGCCATGCGAGACACGCTCAGGTACCTTGTTGAGCAATGCTCTGGCGACCATCGGCCCGATTGCCCGATCCTGAAAACGCTCAGCAACGGCCCCGCTCACAACTTATGAACAAAATCAAATGGCGTCCCGCGCTAAAACGCGGGCACTAGTGATGGGCCCACAGGACCGCAAGGGTTATAAAGCCTGTCATGCGCCAGACTACTGCCTACCGGTCTTAGGCCTGTGATCAGTGCGGAAATTACT
Source organism: Leisingera sp. ANG-S5 (assembly GCF_000813925.1). Taxonomy (NCBI): domain Bacteria; kingdom Pseudomonadati; phylum Pseudomonadota; class Alphaproteobacteria; order Rhodobacterales; family Roseobacteraceae; genus Leisingera; species Leisingera sp. ANG-S5. The sequence continues at coordinate 157,263 of NZ_JWLH01000010.1, forward strand.
TCAGTCATGCAGCAGCAATCAAGCCAACTTAGGGTACACCCGGCATTAGTCCTCGAAATGCATGTCAAATTTGCTGCGCAGCTCACTCCAGCTAAATTTTCTGTAGAGTAGTGATCGAAGCCGGCCTTGTCTCCAGCCGCTGGCAGACAGGGCTTACCACCTTGAAGCTAGCTTGAAAGCAAGCCGGTTAGGCCACATTTTGCATGATCTTATGTGTGTGTCGTCGAGGCATGCACAGTCTCCGAAAGCTGACAGATTTCTGCGGTATGATTCGCGCCTTTCACTCAACTTTTGGTTCTCAAGTGTTTCCGGTTTCGGCCACCCCTCCCGCGCGGGAAGGTTTGCTGGAAGCAATGCATGCATTGGCGGAATGTTGCGCAAAATCCAGAATTTCCTTAGGGGCACGCAAATTTGTGCGCTGCATGCATCATTGCCGTCTTGACGCGGGCCGGTCCTGTCAGGAGAAATACCGGAATGGCGTTTCTGGCACATATCTTCCGGCTGATCAGGGTGGCTGCTGCATTTGCAGTGATCCTTTCGCTGGGATTTGCGCTTCCGTCCGCCGCGCATTCCCTCGCTGGCCATCACGGTAGTGCGGTAGTTTCTCATAGTGGGGGCAGCCACGCCGATGCGGCCATCTCAGGCGCGGCATACGACGCTTCCCATACCAGCGCACACGATGGACCGGTCGCTCCCTGGAACGCTGCTGATACCGGAAACTGCTGCGCAGGCGCCTGTATGGCCGTTGCGGTGATTTCTCTGCAGCCGGATTCAACCTTTGTTCAGCAGCCTATCCGCTGGGTAATGGCTTCCGCCCAGCTTCCCTCACAGGACCAGGTCAAGGTCTTGCGTCCTCCAAGAACCTGAGATCCTGAACCGCCACAGCGGTCATTGAATCTGTTCTGTGCTCTAGCACAGAATTTCTACAGATATTTCTCAGGAAAACCACATGAAGTCTCTTTTTCTGGCCGGGGCGGGCGCCCTGCTGCTGGGGGCGTGCGCCAGGACACCGGCGGCACTGCCCGATACCGCAGCCTTGCAAACTGCCGCCGCACCTTCCGGTCCATACCGTTCCTTAAAGTACCAGTCTCCCCTCAAGGGGTTTGAAAACTACGAGCCTAGCGGCCCCGCCTCCTGGCGTGGTGTCAACGAGCAGCAGCAGGAGAACCACTGATGACGGCAAAAACTTGGCGCGTCCTTCTGGCGCCGCCCCTGGTGCTGGCCGCCTGCTCGGCTGCGGTGCCGGAGAAATACACCAGCCCGCAGGCCGGGTTTCAGGAAGTCGCCCGCCAGACCTCTGCCGCCATTGGCAAGCGCACGGCCTTCGCCCAGACACAGGCCCAGAATGAGGCGCTGGCCAAAGAGGTCCGGCAGCTGGTGCAGGGCAAGACGATCTCTGCCGATACCGCGGTGCAGGCTGCGCTCTTGAACAACAAGGGGCTGCAGGCGTCTTACGCTGCGGTTGGCCTTTCAGCAGCAGAGGCCTGGCAGCAGATGACACCGGAAAACCCGGTGGTTTCGATCGGCCTGATGGGGATCGGCGCACCGGAGCTGGGCCTGTACCGGGCGCTGGAATCCACCATCGCTGTGAACCTGCTGGACGTGAAGACCCGCAAGCAGCGCATCGCCGTGGCTGAGGCGCAGTTTCAGCAGGCCCAGCTGAACGCGGTGAACGATACTCTGGCGCTGGCGGGGCAGACCCGGCAGGCTTGGATCAATGCGGTGGCCGCCTTTGAGCGGCTGAGCTATCTGCGCCAGGCCAGCGGAACAGCGGCAGCGGGGGCGGAGCTGGCCAGCCAGCTGGGCAAGACAGGTGCGCTGAACAAGGCGGGACAGGCGCGGGAGTTTGCCTTTAATGCAGAGCTTGCGGGGCAAGTAGCCCGCGCCCGGCTGGAGGCAAAGCTCGCCAAGGAGGAGCTGACCCGGCTGATGGGCCTGTGGGGCAGCGATGCCAATTACTATGTGCCGGATGCGCTGCCGCCGCTGCCAAAGTCCCTGCCGCGGGTTTCGTCGATCGAGACGGCGGCATTGCGGAACCGGGTTGACCTGAAAGTCGCCAAGCTCGGGCTGGAAGCGCAGGCCCGCGCTTTTGGCCTGACCGACCGGACCCGGCTTGTCACCGACCTGGAGCTGATTGCCGGTGCCGAGGCAGAGCGCGAGCGCGAGGACGGGGAAACCCACACCGAAACCCTGCCGCAACTGGAGCTGGAGTTCGCAATTCCAGTATTCGACACCGGCAAGGCGCGGATGCGCAAGGCTGAACTCTCCTACATGCAGGCGGCCAATACGTTGGCGGAACGGGCGGTGAATGTCCGCTCGGAGGCCCGCAGTGCTGAGCTAGCATATCACTCCTCCTATGAGATCGCGCGCCACTACCGGGACGTGCTGGTGCCCCTGCGCAAGTCGATCGAGGAAGAAGGGCTTCTCAGCTATAATGGCATGATCACCAATACCTTCGAACTGCTGACCGATGTGCGTGAAAAACTGGCAAGCTCGCTGGAAGCGGCCAACGCCAAGCGCGACTTCTGGCTGGCTCAGGCAAATGTCAGCGCCGCGATTTACGGCGGCGGTTCCGGCTCAGCCCCGCAGGGCGGAAGCGTGGAAATCGCCGCGGGCGGCGGCGCAGGCCATTGAAAGGATCACATGACATGATGAACAGACGTCAACTGCTTGGGGCCGGCGCCGCGGGTGCTGCGCTGGTGTCCAGCCAGGCCTGGGGCAAGACCGTGAACATGGGCCTGCCCGAAGCCGCCAGCATGGACAGCGCGGCAACCCAGCCGCCGCTGTCGCCCTCCACCGGGCCGGACTACAACCCCGTGGTCACCCTGAACGGCTGGACGCTGCCGTTCCGGATGAACAACGGGGTGAAGGAATTCCACTTGGTCGCCGAACCGGTCGAGCGGGAGCTGGCCGACGGCATGATCGCGCATCTGTGGGGCTATAACGGCCAGTCCACCGGCCCCACCATCGAGGCGGTGGAGGGCGACCGGGTGCGGATCTTCGTGACCAACAAGCTGCCCGAACATACCTCGGTGCATTGGCACGGGATGATCCTGCCCTCGGGCATGGACGGGGTCGGCGGCCTCAGCCACCCAGGCATCCCGCCGGGCAAGACCTTTGTCTACGAGTTCGACCTGATCAAATCCGGCACCTTCATGTACCACCCGCACGCGGATGAGATGGTGCAGATGGCGATGGGGATGATGGGCATGTTCATCGTGCATCCCAAGGACCCGGATTTCATGCGGGTGGACCGGGACTTCCTGATCATGCTCAACGCCTTCGACATCGACCCAGGCTCCTATGTGCCGCGGGTGATGGAGATGACGGACTTCAACCTGTGGTGCTGGAATAGCCGGATCTTCCCGGACATCGACCCGCTGGTTGTGAACCAGGGCGACCGGGTACGGGTCAGGACCGGCAACCTGACCATGACCAACCACCCGATCCACATGCATGGTTATGATTTCGAAGTCACCTGCACTGATGGCGGCTGGGTGCCCGAAAGCGCACGCTGGCCGGAGGTGTCGATCGACATTCCCGTCGGCGCCATGCGCGCCTATGAGTTCGACGCGGTGCATCCGGGCGACTGGGCGATCCACTGCCACAAGTCGCACCACACGATGAACGCGATGGGCCATGACGTCCCGACCTTCATCGGCACCGACAAGCGCAAGCTGACGGGCCAGATCCGCAATCTGCAGCCCGAATACATGCCGATGGGCACCGCCGGCATGGCCGACATGGGCGAGATGTCGATGCCGCTGCCCGACAATACCGTGCCGATGATGGCTGGCTGGGGCCCGTACGGGCCGCTGGAGATGGGCGGCATGTTCTCGGTCGTGAAGGTGCGCGAAGGCATCGATGCAAACGACTACAGCGACCCCGGCTGGTACGAGAACCCGCCCGGCACCCAGGCCTATGAGTGGACCGGCGAACTGCCGGACTTTGCCCGCGCCGAAGACGCGCAGACCCGCATTACCCCAAAACCAACCGCCAAAGGCTGAACGGCCTCAGGCACCCACCCAAACCTCACGAGGAGACAGACATGAACAAGATCCTTTCCGCAGCCCTGATTGGAGCTCTATCCGCTGCGCCGGCCCTTGCTGGCGGCACCCACGGCGGCGGCCATGGCGGCATGGAAGTGGGCAAGCCCGGCGATGCCGCCCATGCGGACCGGGAAGTCGCCGTGACCATGAAGGAAACCGATGACGGCGAGATGCTGTTTGAGCCGTCGAGCTTTTCCTTTGCCAAGGGCGAGACGGTGAAATTCGTGATCACCAACGCCGGCGAGCTGGAGCATGAGTTCGTGCTGGACACGGCAGAGCGCAATGTCCACCACAAGGAGCTGATGGCCAAGATGGAGATGGAGCATGACGACCCGAACTCGGTGCGTCTGGACCCGGGCGCCAGCGGCGAAGTGGTCTGGACCTTCTCCAACGCCGGCACCTTCGAGTTCGCCTGCCTGATCCCCGGCCACTACGAATCCGGCATGCACGGCCCGGTTGCCGTGCTCGAAGGCAGCGGCGGCACCTTCACCGCGGGAACGGTCAAGAAGGTCGATCCCAAGTCCGGCAAGGTCACCATCATCCATGAGGAGCTTGTGGATCTGGACATGCCGGCGATGACCATGGTGTTCCGGGTCGCCGATGACACGATGCTGGAGCAGCTGAAAGCCGGCGACGCCATCGAATTCGTCGCCGAACGGGTCAAAGGCAAACTGACCCTGACCGCCCTGAAATAACCGGTGGCGGAGGCCGCCCGCCGGCCTCCGCCTTTTTCAAACCCCAGCGGTCCCAGCCAGCGCCCAGGAGCAGAAAAACACTTACTTTTCGGCGCCGCTGGTGAACATCAGACAACAGGCAATCATTCCCGCGATGCTGGATCTGCATTCTCTCACACACGACGCCGCGGGCGCTTTCGGGTTCTGGTATGATGATACCGCGCCCGGATGGCTGCACCCGGTGATGCATCTGGTTCTGGTGCTGGCGCCCGCGCTGCTTGTGCTGACCCTGGCAGGTCAGGCCGCCTGGCTGCTGCGCCAGCGTTTTCTGCGGCGGGCGGCACCGTTTACGCCACCCCAGTTACCGGCAGGCGGTCTGGAGCCGGGACTGCCACGCCATATCCTGCGCACGACCGGTAAGCAGCAGACGGTCCTAGTTCTGCTCAGCCTCAGCGCGATGCCGATCCTTTACCTGACCCTGGAATTGCCAAAGCAGATCGTGAACCGGGTCTTCGAAAGCGGAGACGCCGCGATTCCGGTCCTGAGCTTCGAGGTCTCGCAGGTCTCGCTGCTGTTTCTGCTCTGCGGCGGCTATCTGGTCGCGATTTCGCTCAACGGGCTCAACAAATACTGGCTGAACATCCGCAAGGGCCGGGTGGCTGAAAGCTTCGTGCGCCGGCTGCGGCTTGCTGTCTACCGCCAGTGGAGGCAGGATCAGCCCGCGCAGCGCCAGCCTGCCATCATGCCGGTTCTTGGACCCGAGGTTGAACCTGTCGGCGGCTTTGCCTCTGAACTGCTGACCGTCCCGCTGCTGCAGGGCGGGACGCTGGCGACGATCCTTCTGTTCATGTTTGTGCAGGACCCGATCCTTGCGGCGGCCGCCCTGACGGTGCTTCCGCTGCAGCTGATCATCGTGCCGCAGCTGCAGCGGCGGGTGAATGCGGTGTCCCGCAAACGGATCCGCGAGATGCGCCTGCTGGGTGAGAATCTGGACCGGGACATGCGGGCTTCGGGGCAGGGCGCGCTGCCGGTTGCGCGCAGTTTCCGGCAGCTGCAGGACCTGCGGCTGCAAATCCACCGGCTGAAGTTCCTGGCCAAGGCGATCAACAACTTCCTGACCGCCCTGACCCCGTTCCTGTTCTACTCCTTGGGCGGCTATTTCGTGCTGCAGGAGCGGGTTTCGCTGGGCGCGCTTGTGGCGATGCTGTCGGCACACAAGGAGTTTTCTTCGCCGCTAAAGGATCTTTTCCGTTTCTATCAGCAAAGCGAGGATGTGCGGATCCGCTACCAAGAGATCCGCGCCTTCGCATCCGGCTCCCGCGGGGAGCCCGGACCGGCGGAGGCCAGCCAGCATCAGTATGGCCCGAACCCGGCTCACGGCAATTCATTCACCTATGAAAGAAAGAGACCCTCATGAATAAGATTCTCGCCATCCTCGCGGCCGCAGCCGTGGCAGCGGCGGCGGCCTATTTCGTCTACAGCAGCGCCGGCGGCAACGATGCAACTGCGCAGCGCGCCGTTCCGGAGCCCGGCGCCCCGCTCGCCGAGGTTCAGCTGCCGCCGGACCTGAGTGAGGCCGCAAAGATCGGCAAGCGCGCCTTTGACGCGGTCTGCGCCGACTGCCACGGTGACAATGCCGCGGGCCGCAACGGCATGGGGCCGCCGCTGGTCCACAAGATCTATGAACCTTCGCACCATGGCGACGCCGCCTTCTTGCTCGCAGTCCGCAACGGCGTGCGCGCGCATCACTGGGATTTCGGAAGCATGCCTGCTCAGCAGGGGCTGACCGATGGCGACGTCAAAGGCATCACCCAGTACGTGCGGGAGCTGCAGCGTGCCAACGGCATAAATTAATTCGCCGGATGGCCAGGTCAGAGGCAATGTGGATGTGGGATCAAGGTGCGGCCTCCCCGGCCAGCCGGTCAAGTTGTTTAAGCACCGCAAACTGCGCAAGAGCGGCGGTGATGGCCGCCGCAAAAACCGCGGGCGTGGCGATCAGGCTGGCGAGGATGGCGCCCAGCAGGGGTGAGAGGGCGGCAGGTGCAGCGAAGGTGTTGAACCACGCTGAATAGGCGGGACGCCGGTCATCGGGCGAGATTTCCATGAGAAAGCTCAGGTAGCTGATGGTCACGCCATTCATCATTGCGCCGATGACAAGATAAAGCGCCGCAAAGCCCAAAATTCCCGCTCCGGCGGCGAGCAGGGCAAGCATGAGGGCGGGCGCCATGAGGCGGAGGAACGTCACGCACCACAATAATGGCAGTTTGCCCATGCCGTCGCCGATGCGGCCCCAAAGCGGGTTCGAGACCAGTGCTCCTGCGGTCTGCGCGGCCAGGAGCGTGCCAACCCCGGCCAGCCCGATCCCGCTTTCACGTGCAGCTACGATGTAGAAGGGCAGCGCCATCAGCGTGGCGGAGCCAAGCCAGTGAAAGATCAGAAACAGGCGGAACGCGCGGTTCTGCCGGAAGGTGACCAGCCCCTCGCGCAGAAAGTCAGCCGCTCCCGCGCTCCGGACGGCGGGACGCCTGCCGGGCGATGAAGGCGGCTCTCCGGCCGAGACAAACAGTGCTGAGGATAGGAACATCAGCGCCGAACCCAGCGCAAACATGAACGCATAGGCCTGCAACGGGGGCATCACTTCGAGGGCCAGACGCAGCGCCCCCGCGGCGGCGATGGCGAGCAGCCCGCCACCGAAAAACCGCCACGCCAGCATCCGGCTGCGGCGGTTGGAGGGGATCGCACGCCCTACGATATCGTTGTACGGAACCGCAACGACGCCGCTGACAAAAGCATAGGCCGTCCAGAGCGCAAGAAAGCCAGCGGCGAGCGGCTCCGGCGGCCAGTCAACTTGCGGCCAATCCGCTCCACGCCAGAGCAGAAGCGCGATGGCTCCGGCTGCTGCAGCCCGGCCAAAAGCACCAAAAACATAGAACGGCATCCTGCGCTTGGCGCGTTCGGCGAGGTATCCCACCGGCAGCTGCGGCAGAAGCCATCCCAGCCGCAGCACGGCGCTGGCATAGCCGACGGCCAGCGCGCTGCCTGTCAGCATGTGGGTCAGGCTGGCTACAACTGTTGCGCTGTCCACTGCCGCGGATCCGCCCTGAAAAGCCGCGCCCGCACCGGCAATCCGCCAGAACCCCCGCCGGCGTACGGCTTCTTGCGCTTCATGGCCCGGCATTGCCTGTCTCCGCCTTTACACGGGCATGGCGGATGTCGAGACCCGATTGCCAAAGCACAACAAGCCCGATGCCGACCACAAGAATAATCGTGAGGATATAGCTGAAAAGGATCATCAGAAGCGCAGGCTCGTCAGCAACCCCAAGCGCCTTGAGCGCAAAGCCCGCACCGAACACAAAGCCCGCCGGGATCCGCACGAACCGCCCGAGGACCATGGCAAAGCCTGAGAATACCATCAGAAAGAGGTAGTCCCAGGGCCTCAGGAGCACTCCCACCGCAAGTCCCGCCCAAAGGAAATGCGTCGCCGCCACCAGCTTGCCCGCGACGGCCGCGATGATAGCCGCGATGCGCCGCGCGCGCGCCCTTGGCCAGACGATGCCCGCGCCTAGCGATGCCCGCAGCCCCGGACCGCTCGCGCCCATGCGTTCGGTGATCCAGTCGAAGAGACGGCAGATCAGCGGTTCCTCGCGGTTGAAGAGGTCACGGAAACGAAAGAGCACCCAGAGCAGCCCGCCGAAGAGCAGCAGATTCAAGGCACCCGCAACGCTAAGACCGAGGCGCAGATCCCCCTCAATCTGCGGAATGCGCCCTGCGGCAGCCACCGCTCCGGCAAAAAGCGCGAACACGACTCCGTCGAGAAACCTGGCGATGACTGCTGTCGAAAGCACCGTGGCCATTTTTAACCCGTGCAGGCGCGCGACCAGCCAGGCCCGCACCAGCGGGCTGACGCCCAGCGGTACAAGCACGTTCACGCCGTACCCAGCGAGCAGCGCACCTGTCAGTGGCAACGAACCGACCGGTTTCACATCAAAGAGGATTTGCCGCCACTTCCAGCCGCTTAATACCTGTTCAAGCAGGATCGTGGCCGCCAGCACAGATAGCCAAACCGGGTTGGCCTGGCGCAGCCCGTCAAGGAAGCGTGCGAAGTCAAGGCTCCCGTACAGCCGGAAGATCAGCCAGAGCGCCAGTGCTGCACCCAAGACAGGAAGAAGCCAGCGTTTGATGAAAGGTCCCATGCAAATCCCGCTTGCCGGATATGCTACCCTCTGTATCATGGTACGGAGTCAATGGTTGATCCTGAGAGGAGGCTGCCATGGCAACTCTGACGATTGGAAAAGCCGCTCGTTCGGCGGGGATCGGAGTGGAAACTATCCGTTTCTATGAGCGCAAGGGGTTGATCCGCCAGCCGCCGCGGCCAACCGCTGGCGGTCCGCGGGACTATGGCGGCGGAACGCTGCAGCGGCTCAGGTTCATTGCGGGGGCCAAGCGGCTCGGCTTTTCGCTGGCAGAGACCGCCGGCCTGCTCGCGCTTCTGGAAGCGCCCGGCGCGAGCTGTAAGGACGTGCAGGCGCAGGCAAAAGCCAAGCGCGGCGAAGTTCAGGCCAAAATCGAAGGTTTAATCCGCATCCGGGATTCGCTTGACCGCCTCCTTGGTGCTTGCCCTGGAAAGGGAAGTCTTGCGGACTGCGCGATCCTCGAGGCGATTGAGAGTGCTGAGAACTCAGGAGGCACTTCCTGACAAGAGTACAAGTTGATGACGATGGTATGATAACTGGCTGTCAGGGACGGAAGCAGCTTCGCTGCCGCAGCGGATGAGTGCTTTCGTCAATGCCGTTCTCTGCCCGCCCTTTCCTGAATATGTTGACGGATAACCTAACTGGTAGAACAAAACGTTTTGAGGACTATGAGCGCCGCCCATCGGCTTCGTGCCGGAATGGGTGGCAATGCGCTGTGCAATGAATACATACTTCAGCATCAATATGCCTGCCTGGAAATTTGTCCGCAACACATTGGTTGTCAGTTGTGCAGGCCTGTTTCCGCTACTGCTGCTCTATATCGCCCTCACGCCGGGCTTCGGGGCATTGCTTTTGGAAAGTGGGCCCGCGTTCAGCCGGTTTCTGCGGCAGGTCGTGACAAATGGTGTACCTGTTGTATTTGCCGTCAACTACGTGAGCTTCTTTCTTTTTGCCGTAAGTACCGCCAAGCAGCGTGAAGCAGCCATGCAGGCCCGTATCCTCCTGATCGACCTGCCTGCAAGGGTCGTCATTTTCGTCCTGTTGCATGGAGTAATATATTTCATTTCGGCTGACTGGTTCGGCTCGTTCGGAGGGGATCACTGGCAGGCGTTGCAGGTGGTTGGGCCCACACTTGTCCGGTCCGCCTTCTTTGAGAACATTTCCGGTGTTTACCTTTACGCGACGCTGGTCAGCGCCTTGCCCCTATACGCAACAGTGATCGACAGCAGTCTTGAAAGGTGCTCCAGGCGATGGGAATGGCTGCGCGGCTTGGTATGCAAGCTGCCGGGCAAGCTCGGGCCGATCCTGCTTGCGCTGGTTTTCTTCGCAATATTCACGCTTGCTTTGACGGGTGCCGCAGCGGTGATCATGAATCTGCAATCGGTTTGGATCTGCAGCGGATGAGACCCGTGGCGCTATGGCGGGCGGGGCGGGCCCGGGCGGGGGCGGGCAATACTGCAACGGCTGGCAGCGCCGCCGCAAATGTGAACGCCGCGCTTGATGAGTGACCCGCCCCGAGTTTGCCTGTGGCAGCGGATCAGCGGCGCGGCGTTCATGCCCCGAAACCGGAATTTCGGGGCTTCTGGCGCGGCTTCAATGCCGCGCCGGTCAATTCGGCATGATGGCACCGATTGCGTACATTCCGTCAGCGCCCTTGAACAGCATAAGGGTGACTTTGTCGCCGGGTGCGACGTCTCCCATGATCTGCGCGCCGGCCTGCAGTGGCAGGTCCATCGTCATGCCGGGCCAGCCGATTTCGGGAATCGGGTCGTGGCTGACATTTGCGGAACCCTCGCTGATCGCGTTGAGGACGGCGGTGGCGTGTACTGCACCCTCGATCTGGCTCTCGCTCATGTGCATGCCGGAGTGATCCATGCCGTGGGTTGTTTGCGCGAAAGCACCGCTGGCGCAGAAGGCCAGGACAATGCTGGAGAAGGTGAGGTTCTTCATTGGTTTTCCTCTCATGGGTCAGAATTTGGTGCGTTTCATTCGGCCGGAACGGCCGCTTCGTCTGCTGCTGGAGGGGCGCTGATCTCACGATTGACGCGCCGCAAGGCCAACCGCTTCCAGATGACGAAGATTGCGGGGATGACGAAGAGCGTCAGCAGCGTCGCCGTGACCATGCCTCCGACCATCGGCGCCGCAATGCGCTGCATGATTTCCGATCCGGTGCCGTGGCCGTACATGATCGGGATCAGGCCGGCGAAAATCGTCGCAACCGTCATCACCTTGGGACGGACGCGCAGCAGTGCCCCTTCGAACACGGACTCCTCGATGTCGAATGGCGTCAGGCTTCGGTTTTCCGAGATCGCAAGTTTCTTCCTCTTTTCCCAAGCCAGGTTGAGATACAGGAGCATCACGATCGCAGTTTCGACGGCGACACCGGCCAGCGCAATGAAACCCACCAGCACGGCGACTGAAATGTCGAAGCTGAGGTACCACAGGAACCAGACCCCGCCTGCCAGAGCCACTGGCAGCGCGGCAAGGATGATGCCCACCTCGATCACGCGGTTGAATGCCAGGAACAGCATCAGCGTGATGAGCAGAAGTGTGGCAGGTGCCACCAGTGTCAACCGCTCTTGCATCCGCTGAATGTATTCGTACTGGCCCGACCAGGTGATAGAGTAACCTGGCGGGAGCGCTACCTCATCCGCGACGCGGGCGCGTGCCTCAGTCACGTAGCTGCCAAGGTCTCGGCCAGCGATGTCGATGAAGACGAAGCCGGTGCGCCGGGCGTTTTCGGACCGGATCATGCCCGGGCCGTCAACGATGCGGACCTCGGCAAGGGCACCAAGGGGGATGTGCGCCCCCGAGGGAGTCACAACCGGCAGACCCTGAAGGCGTTCAGGGCTGTTTCGCCATTCCTGCGGATAGCGCAGGTTGATCGGGAAGCGTTCGAGGCCCTCGACCGTTTCCGAGACCTGCATGCCCCCGATCGCTGTCTGCACGACATCCTGAACGTCACGCACGCTCATCAGGTAACGCGCGGCGGCTTCGCGGTTGACATCGATTTCGATGAAACGCCCGCCCACGGGCCGTTCGGCATAGGCCGATGCCGTGCCCTCGATCCCGGTCACGGCACGTTCGATTTCAACCCCGATCCCTTCGATGACAGAGAGATCCGCACCCGATATCTTCACCCCCACAGGGGTCTTGATACCGGTCGCCAGCATGTCGATCCGGTTCTTGATCGGCTGAATCCAAACGTTTGTCACCCCCGGCACCTGAACCGTGCGGTCGAGTTCCTCGCGGATCCGTTCCATCGTCATTCCCGGCCGCCATTCGGACTCCGGCTTCAACTGGATTGTTGTCTCGATCATTGTCAGGGGCGCGGGATCGGTCGCCGACTCGGCGCGGCCCAGCTTGCCGTGGACCGTCTTCACCTCGGGCACCGTTGCGATCAGCCGGTCTGTCTGCTGCAGGATCTCGCGCGCCTTGCCGATGGACACGCCCGGATACAGAGACGGCATATAGAGGAAGTCGCCCTCGTTGAGTTCCGGCATGAATTCGGTGCCTATCCGCTGAAGCGGCCACCACATCGAGGCGACCAGCGCCACCGACAGCAGCGTTGTTGCCCAGGGCCAGGCAACCGCGGCGTCGAGAAACGGGCGATAGGCCCAGATCACCATGCGGTTAAGCGGGTTTTTGTGTTCCGGCATAATCCGCCCGCGCACGAAGTACCCCATCAGGACCGGAACCAGAGTAATCGACAGGATCGCCGCCGCGGCCATAGCGTAGGTCTTGGTAAAGGCCAGCGGTTTGAAAAGCCTGCCTTCCTGGCTTTCCAGCACGAAGACCGGGAGGAAGCTTACAGTGATGATCGCCAGAGAATAGAACAGTGCAGGCCCCACTTCGGACGCGCATTCGCCGACGATTCGCCATCGGTTCTGATCGGTCAGCTTTTCCCGTTCCAGCCTGCGGTGCATTGCCTCGATCATCACGATCGCTGCGTCCACCATGGCGCCGATGGCAATGGCTATGCCGCCCAGAGACATGATGTTGGCATTAACGCCCTGCAGTTTCATGACAATGAAGGCCGCGAAGATCCCGAGAGGCAGAGACAGCAGGATCACCAGCGCCGAGCGCAAGTGCAGCAGGAACGCCGCACAAACGAGCACGACGACGATGAACTCCTCGGTCAGCTTGTCCTGCAGGTTGTCAATAGCGCGCTCGATGACGCCAGCGCGGCTGTAGGTAGTCACCAACTCGACGCCTTCAGGCAGGTTCGGGCGGATCTGCTCAATCCGCTCCTCGACGTTTTTGATCGTGGCAAGCGCGTTGCCGCCCCAGCGCAGGATCACGACGCCCCCCACGGCGTCGCCTTCTCCGCCGAATTCGCCAACGCCGCGGCGAAGCTCTGGGCCAAAGCGGATATCGGCGACATCTCCAAGTGTGACTGCCGCGCCTCGCTCGTTCACCATTAGAGGTGCGCGAGCGAGATCCGCCAGTTCATCGACATAACCGGTCGAGCGCACCATGAACTCGGCTTCGCCCATTTCAATGACACTGCCGCCGGTTTCCCGGTTCGCTGCCTGAATGGCGCCCCGCAGTTGCGGAAGTGTGATGTCGTAGGCACGCAGCTTGTCCGGGTCGACCACGACTTGGTACTGACGGACCATACCGCCGATGGTGGCGACTTCTGACACGCCATCGACGGTCTGCAGTTCGTACTTCAAAAACCAATCTTGCAAGGTCCGGAGCTGTGCCAGATCGTGGTTTCCGCTCCGGTCGATCAGTGCGTACTGGTAGATCCAGCCAACGCCGGTCGCGTCGGGGCCCAGCTGCGGAGACACTTCTTCAGGCAGGCGGGATGCGATTTGCCCGAGGTATTCCAGGACGCGGGTCCGCGCCCAGTAAAGGTCGGTGCCGTCCTCGAAGACAATGTAGACATAGCTGTCGCCGAAGAACGAGAAGCCGCGCACATCGCTAGCGCCAGGGACGGCAAGCATCGCGGTGGCAAGCGGGTAGGTGATCTGGTCCTCGACAACCTGCGGCGCTTGCCCAGGGTATGGGGTGCGGATGATCACTTGGACGTCCGAAAGGTCGGGGATGGCATCCACCGGGGTTTCTCGGATCGCCCATACCCCGGCAATTCCGATCATCACAGCAAGCGCAAGGATCATGAACCGGTTGACCAGGGAAAGACGGATGATAGCGGGTATCATTAGCTCACCTCCGGCACAGCTGTGATGCCGACCAGCGTCAGCGAGAAATCGGGGTTACGGCGGAACAGAAGGCCTACTCTCTCGCCGATCGGCAGGGTTGCCTGATCCAGGGTCTCATCCACCGCGAAATCCATGGTCATTCCCGGCATCCCGATCTCGGTCATGGCGTCATGGGTGATGTTCACCATGCCCCGCTCCGGATCCGCCGAGTTGATGGTGCCTGCGACTTTCATCGGGGCGATGACAGGTTCGGCATTCGCCAGCACCAGCGTCATCCCGTCGGGTCGGGCAAAGGTTAGGGTCATCTCGGTCCCAGTGGCCAATGCCGCCGGTTCCAGCTCCTCGGAGATGGGAAAGTCCATCGTCATGCCGGGCATCCCGAGTTCGGTCATCGGGGCATGGCTTATCGTCGCCGTGCGTTCAGCGGGGTCGACGGCGTCGATGGTGCCGCTGACGACGATTGGTGCCGCTGCCGCCATCTCGGTTTTCCCGGACGCCGGCGCCGCAGTGGCAGCTTTTTCCCGGACCGCGATAATGCTGAACATGCCCGCGTCGTTCTTGGCCAGATCGAACTCGACTGGTCTGTCCAGAACGACCGCCTCGGGATCCAGCCCGGCCACCTCGAACTCCATTTCCATTTCGGGCCAGCCAAGCGCCGGAATCGGATCGTGCGACACGGTCAGTGTGCCGTCCGGGTTCACCTCGTGGATCGTGCCAGTCCCCGTGGCGGCAATCCCGTCATCGGCACCGATCTCTATCAGTGCAAGAAGGTTATCCGCGCCCCGGGCAACCGTGAAAGCGATCCCGGAATCTTCGGCCAGATGATCAAGCGGCACATCTGCCCGCACTGGGAAAACGGAGGTCATTGCCGGCCAGTCGAGGCTGTCGAGGGGGCCGTGCTTGATCGTCGCCAGCCGGGTTTCGTGGTCCAGCGTGACAAGCCTGCCAGCGCCGTGCGCGGGCTCTTCGTCTGTTGGCGCCATGCGCATTAGACCGGCGCTGAGCGCGCTTTCGCTGTCAATCAGGAACTGCGCCGACGCGACGACTTCCTCACCCGGCGCGAGCCCTTGTACGATTTCAGTCCGGCCGCCCTCACCGAAACTGTCGCGCAGGCCGGATGTAACCAGCCGCGGTTTGAAGGTTCCTTCACCGGTCTTCAGAATCACGCGCTCGGCCGAACCGGTCCGGATGACCGCCTCGGACGGCACGGTCAGCGCTGTTCGTGTCCGGGACGGAACAAGACTGACGGTTCCAAACATGTTGGGCCGCAAAAGCCCCGCAGAGTTGTCGAACTTTAGCCGAACCGGCAGCGTGCGGGTTTTGGGGTCGAGTTCGGGATAGATATAATCGATTTCGCCTTCGAACGTGCGCCCGGCCAGATGCTCGAAGCGGGCGACCGCGCGCATGTCTTCGCTGAGCCGCGCGATGTCCCGCTCGAATACGTCAACGATCAGCCAGACAGTTTTCAAGTCGCTAAGTGAAACTGCAAGCGTTCCCGGCTGAAGGTACATGCCATCGGCAGCCGAAAGCGAGATCACGACGCCGTCTTGCGGAGCTTCGATCCTGATAGTCCGTGCAAGCTCGCCGCTAGCTTCGATCTCCGCAATCTGAGCCTCCGACATGCCGTGGCTAAGAAGCTTGTTCCGGGCGGCGTCGAGGATCCTGGCGTCTCCGGCCTTGACCGCGCGGACCAAATCTCCGGTCGCCGCGCTGATCACTGGCGAGAACATCTCGAACAGGACATCGCCTTTGAGCACGCGATCGCCGATGGCTCGGGTTTTTAGTTTCTCAATCCACCCGTCTGCACGGGTATGGACATGGCTCGTGCGATGCTCGTCGTACCGCACGAAGCCGACGGTCTCTATCCTCGACGATATGTCCGACATCCGTGAAACAGCGGTGCGTACACCGATTGCGTTGACCTCGGCCGGTGAGAGCGACACTTCAGCGGGATCACCTGCGGGCTCATGGCCGGCATAGACAGGGATCAGGTCCATGCCCATCGGCGATTTCCCGGGCTCGTCGCGCCGGTAGTTCGGATCCATCGGAGCAACCCAGTACAGGATCTCCGGGTCGCCCGAGGTCGGGCTTTCAGTGAGGTTGAGATATGTCCGTTCCAGAAGAACCCCGCCCACCGTTCCTGCGGCAAGGGCAAGGATGCTGAGCGCTGTGTAACGTCCGCGCATGATATCCTCCAGGCTGATCTTCCCGAAGCAGCCTACATAGTTGACAAATTACCGGCGCGTCTCATGAGCTCCGCCGGAAGCGAAATTTGTCAAACGTGCTTTGGAGGCCGGACCGGCGGCGGTGTTTCCAGGTGAACACCGAAATTACCCGCACCAGCTTTCAGGTGGAGCGAGGAGGCTGTCTGGGCTGCAGACGGGATGGCCGCGGACGGCAAGTCGGAGCTGAAGCATGAGCTGCCGATGCAACGGGAAGAAACCTGATCGTTTGCACAGCATGCAAGGTCAAGACTTTGCGATGGAGCCGCCAGGTGCAGGGAATGACCGGACCCGGAATGTGATGAGGGACTGGCTTCTTCCGCGAGGCTTTCCTGGTGCGGCATGTGCATGGCCATCGCTGACGTAAAATTCGCCGCAAAGGAGAAAGCCAGTGCGACGAGAATGATGGTCACGCGCCGTGCCAGACATATCAAGAATCTTCTGCCCACTGTCTGCATATAGCTGCGCTTTGTCTGGTTGCCAAGCTGTCCCGCTAAGGATCCTGTCTCCCAGAGTGCCGACCGCTGTCACAAACCGAGCGGCAGTTCACTTCGCGCTCTTCCAATGGGATGTGTTTCGTGAGTTGGAGCTGCTGGGGAACCTGGCGTGAGTTAGAGTGAGAAGAGGCCGCGCAAGGAACGTACCGGGAAGCTCGGTCAGATTTTGGAAGCTGGGCGTCGAGGCAAGAGTCCTTTCATTGTTACGAACAAAGCATCGGGTGCCCGCTTTTAGGATTTCGGTTTGCGCGATCCGTGATTTTCTATGCCTTTTGGGTTTGCCGTCGTTTCGTGCTGAAACTACGTGGCCTTAACGATGTGTGGGTGGAACGGGGTGTAATCTCCTCGTATGGATCTATCCGCTCGTGGTACAGGTGTTTCGGGTTTGATTTCGCTCTGTGGACACTCTCGGTGCATGCTGGAGCTGCGCAAACACCTCGCGGCTGCGACGACCATGTTTCCGCTCTCCTTCGAACCAAATCGGGCCAAAACTCGCCAGTTTGTACGCCGCCCGCAGCAAGGCCATGGATTCGCTGCCCTGGCAGGCTTTCGCACCGCTGCTTTCTCCCCCATGACCTGTTGCGCGTTGATGCGGCTCCAAGTATTGCGCTGGTTCAGCCACCGTTCACAACGTGGCACTGTCTACTTCCCATTCCGCTTTTCAGAGTTCCGCTTCGGTCTGGGTTTCGCAGAAAACCCGAAAGTGCTCTTCATCGTCCCAATCGTCTGCAACAAATTGCACCAACGAGCTCAGGTTGTCGGGATCCTGCACTGCGTCCAAGAGTATCTCAAAAGCTTCAGGGCTCTCGGCGGCATTGTAACGGGTCATATAATGCTGGTCATTTTCGGCAATGTCTGAAGAAATCGAGACACCCCAGTTCACCTCCATATCACCATCGCTGTCTGCTTGTACGATTTTATCGACAAACAGGAACTGGGTGGACAGCCTGGCGATGGCAGATTCACGGCTACCGCACTCCCATACGTATTCAGAGAGTGCTTCCTCGCAGACCAGGTGGAGAAGATTTTCCGCGCGCATGATGCGGACAAGGTTTTCGTTCATCTGGTGGTTCACCTTTCATCCTGAATTTAGACTTGGGAGTAATGTGGGCGATGAGGTCGAAAATCCAAAGAGGCATTTGTCAGTTCTCCACAAGTCACGGGAGACATGAACCGCAGCCCCCGTTAACCTTCGAGGATCCCGCGCCGAGACCTGCTGCTGTTGCGGCAAGACCAGGGCAGGCTGCCTTTCAAGCCGGCCATTGCCCCCAGATGGCGCTTTCCCTTCTGTTCAACACAGGCATCAGGGCTCGATTAGCATGCAGGTTCCGTTACATCTTTGAAAACATTTGGTGATTGTCTTTATTTCATTGGCCGCCATACACCGAGGAGCTTGAAAATGCGATGTTCCTACCGCAGGCGGGGGCAGTGGCTCTGAAAAAAGTCATTTAAAATCAACGATGTAACGGTGTTACGCTGAGCGTTACACGCCTGTTACGGGGTTAAGTTATTGAAAATACTGGAAGTTTGTATGTATGTCTATGTATGTAACAAATAAATAGTTATATATATAAAGAGAGAAAGAGATATCCTGCCGGAGAGAGTAAGAGGTATACACTCTCCCCCGCCGTTACAGGCGTTACGGCGTTACGCTTAGTCTAAGCCATTGAAATTATTGAGGCGGTCCGTAACGCTCCAGCTCGATAAACATGAACGTAACCCCTGATATGTAACGCGGGGGTAGCTTCCCGCTGTACCGTGGCGACCAAATCACCGCCCTTCATGCACAGAGGGGATTGCGGATGTTTCCCAAGACGACGGAAGGCAGTTCTTCTGTCATCCGTACCAAGCGCACACTGCTGCAGACGCGGCATTCCCGGGTCGCCTTCCCGGAAGCGGAGGCCCGGTGAGGCGGTACAGCATACTTTGATGCTGTCGGCTGCAATGGCGTCAGCGAAGCGCAATAGGCGTGCATTACATGGTCCAGGCGCAAGTACCTATCTGCCGAAGCGCTTGCAGCGATGGCCTGCGGTTTCCACTATCGCCAGGGGATAGTCTTTCGTCTCCATGTGCGGCCTTTGGAATGCGGTTTGGTGATTTGGCGACTCTCATTGCGACCGGAGCAGGGGAGGGAATCAAATTTAGATCGATTGCCGTGAACATTGCGCGAACACGGCTGCACGGATTTTGCACGTGAATCACGTGCAGTTCCGCAAAGGTTCCCTGAAAACCGGGGAAACTCCCTGTTTTGCTGGCGCGGAAAAAAATTGAAAAAACGCCTTGTTTCTCTGGGTTGCGGCACATATACGGGTCAGCGGAGACGTGGCCGAGTGGTCGAAGGCGCTCCCCTGCTAAGGGAGTAGGCGGGAAACCGTCTCGTGGGTTCGAATCCCATCGTCTCCGCCATTAAATCAGCATAACGATCTGATTTTAATGAGATAAAATTTGTCTACAGATGTGCGTTCCCACACTTGTTCCCACATCATGGCACGGTTTCGATAGCCATCGCTCAGTCCTCGAACAGCCCCCCTTCAGACTCGCCGGTGATCAGTTCGCGCATCCGGTCTCGGTCGATTTGGCCGTAGCTGCGCAGGGTGGTCAAAACATCCGTGTGACCGAGATTTTGAGATGTGGCCACGATTTCCGCAACGGATGTGCAGTTTTTAGCCGCATGGCGCGCCAACATGTGGCGGAATGCGTGCGGCCCGAAGGTGGGTAAATTCGCTGCGATAAAAGCCCCGTTGACGATCTTGCGGGCGGGTTCGGTGCTTTTCCACGGGCGGCGCGTGAACCCTTCGGCTTTGAAGCCGGTGTTGGCCTGCGGCGCGATGGCTGTCGCCGGAAAGAGCGGGTCGTCGGGACCATAGAGCGCTTTGTCTTCCAAGTAGATGATCCACGCGCGCAAGGCCGCTTCGGCCTCAGGGAAGCCCTTGGCAAAGAATGTGTGCATGGACTTGCCGAATTTCGTTGCTACCTCACGCGGGTTTTGGGTTACGGACTTGTCGTACAAATCTACGTGTTTGAGGCGAAGAGTGATCAGCGCCGCGATACGGATGCCTGTAAGGCAGAGCAAACCAAAGATCGCCTTGTCGCGCATCTCGCGCGGGGTGCTCGCGGGCATCATCTCGAATGCGCGCATCGCCTGCTTAATGCTGGGTGCTGGGCGAGCTGGCGCGGCGCGGGCTTCGGCTTCGTCGCGTCGGGACAGGTTGAAATATTCGGCGTCCGACGCCCTGATACGGCTACGGAATCCGTCTTGCTGCGACAGCCATAGCGTGAATTCACGCAGCGTGGCCATGATCGCACGTGCAGTAGATTTGCTCAGAGACTTGCCGGTTGCACCCTTTGCTTGTTCCAGATGGGAGCGGAACCCCATCGCCCATTCGATGTGGAACTTCTCGAAATCCTTGCGCCCATTCCAGGCGTCGAACCGCTCCAACGCGGCCAATTCGCGGTCAAGCGTCTTATCGGAAAGCTGGCGCGCATATTTGCGGTAGTCTACAAATCGGCGCTTCAGGCGCTCATTCTTCTCATTAGGTAGCTTGGGCATGTTGGCCTCCTTTCGGGTACCTTTGAAGTGTGCGATGTCGGTGCAACACGCGAGTTGCCGGGAAGTGGAAAAACACGGGGGGCACAGTCCACCACCTTAGTGTTCACTGTTGCCGCGTAATTCTGAGGTCGAGTATCCGGGCGATTTCGGAGACGCAGCCTACTGCAACAGGCTTGGACACGACTGTCTCGCAGACAGCGCAAAGGGCTGTCAGCTTGGCGCGCCCTTCCTTAATTTCGCAATCAGCCAGTCCTTCCGCCGCGTGACGCTCCTTCCGGCAGCGGAAACAGTAGAATGTGTCTGTCTTGGTCTTGGTGGCCCTGCTCTCGCGCTTGGACCTGATGTAGTCGCGAAGATCGTCACCCCGGATCAGCGCGGGCCGCGTGACGTCCATGACGCGCAACCCGTCCGAAGCCCAATTGCGGACCGTGCGGGGGGAGACGCCGGAAATCTCCGCCGCCTCTTCGATGGTGTAGCAGCGGAACGACTTGATCCCGCTCAGGCGTGCTTGCTTCGGCATCCGCGCCTCACTCGCCCGCTTCGATCTCGTTGCGCTTCAACCAGTCGCGCAGGGCGTCCAGAGTGATCAGGCGACGCGTCCCAATCTTGGTGCTCTTAAGATCGCCTGACGACAGCGCGGCATAAAGGGTGGTGCGCCCAATGCTACACAGCCGCGCGGCCTCATTGGGGGATACCGCTATGATCTGCGTAGCCTGATTGATAATTTCGATTGCGTCCGTCATGGCCCATACTCCTTTGCTGGGGTGCGAGCGGACGTTGGCGGACGTGGACTGGATACGAATAGCGTGTTGGTTTCTATCCAGTTCTTATCCAGATCGGGCTTTGGTGACGTAAGCTCTTACGGTCGGCAATGATGGGACTTCCGATTCCTGGTCTATCTGGAGCATTGCGCGCACGGCCTTCGCCTCTTCATTTCGCCCCGCTAAAGCGGTTCCAGATGCTATCCGTGATCTGATCAGAGCCATGCACTTTTCGCCAAAGCGATTGGGCGCGCCGGTCTTCGGCGATGTCGGGACGCCGACGATGGCACGAAGATCGAGCATCGGGGTAAAGCTCTTCTCATTCGGAGAAAACTCCACCAACTCGCTGAGGGTCACGGTCGTCGCGTCGGAAACGGGCAACTGCCCACCAGCGGTGACAACGACGCGCCACGTAGAAGCCACTTCGCGGGAAAGCGCATCTGCCAATGCACGCGCATCTCTTTCGTCCCGAAGATGTGGATGAAAGTAGACAGTGATTTCACCATGGTCAGTCTTCACCGCTCCGATCCGCCAGGTGTTACCGTGGATGGGTTTATCCTTGCGCCGCGTGCAGGCGAAGGTATCGGCAAGGTGTGCGACCAGGTAGGGCAGGTCAGGTTCTATACCGGAAATCTCTCGGCGCGAGACGCGGACAAAACCCAAGTCTGGGCAGAAATACCCATATTCGTTCGCGTTAAAAATAACTTCTGCAGAATGTGGCTCACCGCACTCGATACAGGCAATGCCAGTCACCAGACCGGCTTCGCGCAGCAAGCCACAAGCTAGTAAGGAGAGGAAATCTTGATGATAACGCAGTGATACGACGGGAACTTTCGCCCCTTCTCCAATAACGGAGCAAAGCAATTCAATGGCGCTCAACTGACGTCCTCAAATAGATCGAAATCCTTTTGTGGTTGCGTAAGCAGCCCCCAACGCTCCAGAAGAGCAAACACGAAATGGCGGTCGGCTTCTGTCTTGTTCGGTAGCGTGGTGGTGTTGGGCGTGCGTAAGGTGACAGTCAGCGTGCGGGGCCGTTTTCCGTCGCGGGCCTCCAGAGAAATTCGCAGGGTTGCCGCGAAAATCGTCCATCCCCCCGTCCGCAGTGGAGACATTGCGCCGAACCTTCGCTCAAGGAACTGGTAGATTGTTTCGTCCTCGCCGCGCTTTTCAAACCGGGCAAACGCACCGCCAACCGAAAAGAAGTCCAGCGAAGAGACTTCTATCCGCGTGATCCCGTCTGCCGGTTCCGTCACGAATTCTACAGGGGTACGCAATATTTCAAGCTGGACGTCGCGGCGCGGTGCTTCAACAGGCGCGGCGGAGTTGGGCGCAAAATGCTTGGCGAATGAAGCAGCGTATTGGTCCCGGACTTTTTTCGTGCCACGCGCAGCTATTTCCACAATCCTCGATTGCGGATCACAAGCCAAGCCAACCTCCAAAACCTTCTGGACCAAGTGGCGCTCCAGCGTTTCTGATGACCCAAAAGCCAATTCGCTTGCTGCCCGGTCTTCAACGTAGATCGTCGCTTGAGTAATCTCGGATTCCTCGCGAGTGATCGGGTGAACTCGGATCGACCTGAACCAATCAGCCTCGCTTCTACGGTGTTCCGCTACGTCCAGGATGTTCAAAACATCCCGCAGGAAGGCATTACGCGCTTCGGCATCGTCGAGCGCCCATGGCTTGCCGTCATCATCGAACTGGAATGCTGCCCAACCTTTCCCGCCGGTGCGTCGCATAAGCGACGTATCTGCTGAGACACGGTCAATGATTTGGGGGTGGGAAACTGCCAACATAAGGAGGACGTCCTGAACCCCTTCCAGCCCTTCAAGGTCAATACCCTGCCCAGCGCAAATCCTTTCCGCTGCTGTTAATCCGTTGGCATCGGCAAGGGTGTGGAGGTGGTCGAGTTCTGCTTTGACCGCGTCTTGCTGGCGATCTGGCAGACCGCCAAGAAGGTCTTCAATTTCACGGACGAATTTTGTGCCGCGTCCTTCACTGTTCCAATCAAAATCGTCGGGCGCGTGCACCTGACGTGTCGCAAGAAACGCCTGCAACCTTCCGGCTGGAGCCTTGCGAAGTAACCCGCTGTAAGAAGCCATATCTAGCGCCTGTTTGGTTTACCTTGCGCAAATATGGGGTCCGCTAGAATTCGGATCAAGCTGTTTGTGTTCGCGGCTGTATTGGCATAACGCTTGTTTCAAATTGCCGCCCGTGCTGTCTTGCGCCCGATCCGCTTCGGTTTGATGCGCCATAGCGGGTATGCCGATTTAATGTTTCGCCCGCCGAGGAGCCATTTGAATGTCCCGTCTGACCGACCTCATTGCCCAGGCAAAGTTCAAGGATGACAAGTTGGGCCTGGAATTGGAGCGGGAGTTCAAGGCACTGGCCAGTCGCCGGTCCTTCGGGTTGAACTTTGAACGGCATACGCCGGAGACGGTGGAACTGCCAGGCAGGCCCATCCGCAAGGGCGACAAGGTGCGGGTGCTTCCGTCCCGTGGCAGCACCGACAAGGGCGACAAGCGGTTGTGGAAGGTGACGGGCACTACCAAAGCCGATGGCAAGCGGGTGGCGCAGCTTGACCTGATCGGGGCGGAAGCGTCCGAGACGCAGGCCGTGCCGGTGGAAGACCTGATCGTGGTGGCCGAGTTCCGCGACTACATCTACCCCGGCCTTGTCAGCACCGGGAAGGTGGAGCGCGGCGGCGACAAACCGTTTCATACCGTGATCAACGGGGAAAACTTCCACGCGCTAGAGGCGCTGACCTTCACCCATCGGGGAAAAGTGGACGTGATCTATATAGATCCGCCCTACAACACCGGGGCGAAGGACTGGAAATACAACAACGATTACGTTGAGGGGGACGATCTCTACCGGCATTCCAAATGGCTGGCGTTCATGGAGCGGCGGTTAAAGATTGCCAAGGAGTTGTTGAACCCTTCAAGCTCCTGCCTGATCGTCACTATCGACGAAAAAGAATATCTGCGGCTTGGCTTGCTGATTGAGCAGACATTCCCTGATGCTCGAATGCAAATGGTGTCGAGTGTGATCAATCCCAAAGGCGCGACTCGGCAGTCGGCATTTGGCAGGACAGACGAATACCTTTTCTTTGTCATGCTTGGTGAGGCAGCCCCAAACGCCGTGGCATTGACCAATGAATGGAAGATTGTCGAAGATCGTCGGGCCGCGCGACTTCGTTGGGCTGAGTTGTTGCGCTCTGGTTCCAACACGAGAAGAGAGGATAGCCCAAACCAGTTCTATCCTGTTTTTGTTCGGCTGGGAGCCAATGGCCCGGAGTTTGATTCCGTGGGCGAAGCCTACTTTGGCGAGGACTGGCAAGCCGTGCAAGCACCAGAAGGTTGCTTTGCTGTATGGCCCATCCGTTCGGACGATAGCGAGGGAAACTGGCAGAATAGCGCAGAAAGCCTCAGATCACTCATTGAAAAGGGTTATGCAAAGCTGGGCCGTTGGCGAGAAGGCAAGACCGCGATCACATACCTCAAGCGAGGTGAGCAAAATAAGGTTGAGGATGGAATCTTCCCGATCTTGGGCCGTCGCCAAGACAATTCGATCATTGTTGATGACGCCGCATACCAGCCAACTTTTGTTCCGGGCACTCAATGGCGCATTGCGTCGCATAATGCCGAGCAAGGCGGGACTAACCTCCAGAAATTCCTAATCCCAGGCCGGAAATTCCCGTTCCCAAAGAGCCTGTATGCAGTAGAAGATGCCCTTCGATTTTTCGTGGCCAACAACCCTTGCGCAACCATCCTAGACTTCTTCTCTGGTTCTGGGACGACAGCACATGCCGTTATGAGGCTTAACCGGCAAGACGGCGGTCGACGCCAGTGCATTTCTGTCACCAACAATGAAGTTGCTGCTGATGAACAAAAGGCCCTGACAGAAGCGGGCCTTCGCCCCGGTGATCCCGATTGGGAAAAGTGGGGGATTTGCGACTACATCACCAAGCCGCGCATCCGCGCCGCGATCACCGGCCAGACCCCGGACGGTGATCCGATCAAGGGGGATTACAAGTTCACCGACGAATTCCCGATGACCGAAGGGTTCGAAGAAAACGCCGAGTTCTTCACGTTGACCTATGAAACGCGTATCGGAGTAAGTCATAATCGCGCCTTTGAACGCATTGCTCCGCTTCTCTGGATGCGGGCGGGCAGCGAGGGGCGGCGAATAGACGCGCTGCCGGGTGCCGGATGGGCCGTGGCCGATACCTATGGCCTCTTGACCGATCTGGATGCCGCCGCGCCCTTTGTGGACGCGGTAGAGGCCGCAGGCGGCATTCGTGTCGCCTATATCGTCACCGACGATGACAGGCGCTTTCAATCCGTCGCCCAGCACCTGCCTGAAGGGGTAGAGGCCGTGCGGCTCTATGAATCCTACCTAACCAATTTCCGCTTCGCGATGGGGCGCTGAGACATGAAATTCACG
Source organism: Leisingera sp. ANG-S5 (assembly GCF_000813925.1). NCBI lineage: Bacteria > Pseudomonadati > Pseudomonadota > Alphaproteobacteria > Rhodobacterales > Roseobacteraceae > Leisingera > Leisingera sp. ANG-S5. Next base: position 182,817 of record NZ_JWLH01000010.1, read on the forward strand.
CTGAAAGACTATCAGGACGACGCCGTTGCGCAGGTTCTGGACCGCCTTAAGAAGGCGCGCAAACGCTGGCACGAAGACCAGGAAATGAACGCCTTTTCCCTGACCGCGACTACGGGTGCGGGTAAAACAGTCATGGCCGCTGCGGTGTTCGAGGCGCTGTTCTTTGGCTCTGATGATTACGAGTTTGAGGCCGATCCCGGCGCGGTGGTGATCTGGTTTTCCGATGACCCGTCGCTGAACGAACAATCCAAGTTCCGGCTGATGGAAGCTGCGGACAAGCTGACGGTTTCTGACCTTGTCACGGTGGAAAACACTTTCGCACGCGAGAGGTTCGAAGCGGGCAAGATTTATTTCCTCAACACACAGAAACTGAGCAAGACCAGCCTTCTGGTGCGCGGGCATGACCCCGAGGATAACGGGGTGGAAGTGGTGAACGGGCTACCGCTCATGCCCGATGCGCGGTCGCACACAATCTGGGACACGATCCGCAACACCATCGAAGACCCCGATCTGACGCTGTATCTGGTGCTGGACGAAGCGCACCGGGGGATGCAGGATGCTGCCAAAAGCACCAGGACACTGGTGACGCGGCTGATCAACGGTCAGGGTGGTGTGCCAGGTGTGCCTGTGGTCTGGGGGATTTCCGCCACGGTGCAACGGTTCGACGAAGCCGTTAAGTCGATGCAGGATCGGACGGCACTGCCCAATGTAGTGGTGAATTCCAAGCTGGTGCAGGATTCCGGTCTGTTGAAGGACACGATCAATCTGGACGTGCCAGATGAGACGGGCGACTTTGCAACGGTGCTATTGCGGCGCGGAACCGGGAAACTGCGCGACATCACGAAGGCTTGGGATGCCTACGCAGCGGAACAGGGCGAAAGCGGCAAGGTGACGCCGCTGATGGTATTGCAGGTGCCCAACACACCCAGTGCCGCAGAAATTGGAACATGGCTGCAAACGATCTTTGATACCTGGCCGGAACTACCGACCGATAGCGTCTACAACGTGTTTGGCGAGAAGAAGACCGAGAACTTCGGCGGTTACTCCGTTCCCTACATCGCGCCAGAGAGGGTGCAGGAAAGCGAGCATGTGCGCATTCTTCTGGCCAAGGAAGCGATCAGCACCGGCTGGGATTGCCCTCGTGCAGAGGTGATGGTGTCCTTCCGGGCGGCAAGCGATCAGACCCACATCACGCAATTGCTGGGCCGCATGGTGCGGACCCCACTTGCGCGGCGCATCCCAGGTAATGAGCGGTTGAACGCAGTCGACTGCCTGTTGCCGAACTTCAATCAGGCGACGGTGCAGGCGGTTGTTCAAGCGCTGATGACTGGCGACGACCCGGGTGAAACGCGGGACGGTCGCCGCGTTCTCATAAATCCCAAGGAAATGTCGCCCAACCCGGCGGTGCCGAAAGAAGTCTGGGACAAGCTGTTGTCGCTGCCCTCGAAGAGACTGCCGAAAAAGCAGGCGCGGCCCATCAAGCGGCTCACCGGGCTTGCACATGAATTGGCTGCCGAGGCTATCCTGCCCGATGCAGGCAAGATAGCCCATGCGCATTTGCACGCCCTCTTGGACGAGGCCCAGACCAACTATGCCGACGCAATCGAGAAGGCACGGCAGGCGGTTTTGACGGTCGAAGGCAAGACGGGCCGCGCGGCGGTGGGCAGCACTGAAATGACGTTTGACGATTTCGTTGAAGACGCCGACCTGGCCGTGATCGAAGACGCCTACAAGCGAGCTGCCCGAATGATCTCGCCCGATGTGGCAAAAACTTACAGCGAATACTTGGCCGCGAAGAACGCGGACGCTGAGGATGAAGAAGACGCCCTGATTGAAGCCCATACGGACGTGGCCGCAATCGGCTTGGTCCCTGCGATACAGGATGACCTGGAAGCGGCTGCCGAGGTCTTGGCAAACCAATGGCTGACCACCCACGAGGAAGAAATCAAGACCCTGACCGACGAGCGGCAGGACGTTTACCGCGAACTGCGGGAACTGAGCGCCAACCCTCTGGACGTATCGCTTGCGATGCCGCGCAACAGTTTGCAGCCGACTATCGAAGTCATGGAAGACGGGACGGAAGTAGCGTTGCCCGCCTATAAAGATCACCTTCTTTGCGACGAGTCTGGATTTTTCCCTGTGAAAATCCGCTTGAATGATTGGGAATTGGAAGTCCTATCACAAGAGGCCAATCGCGATGGTTTCATTGCATGGTATCGCAACCCGTCATCCGCAAGCCCCGAGTCTCTGGGGGTAATTTACCCAATTGACGGCAATGAAAGTATCATGCGCCCTGATTTCATCTTCTTCACTAAAGGTGAAGACGGGACCGTTCAGGTGAACATAGTTGACCCACACGGAGATCACCTTGCGGACTCCTTGCCTAAACTTGTGGGTTTGGCAAATTACGCCGAGACACACGCAAATTTGTACACACGCATTGTATCAGTCTCGAAGGCGGGCGGCGCTTTCCGATACCTCGACTTGAAAGATGCTGAGGTCCGCGAGGCAATTAAACTAGGTCCTAGCGCGAAGGCATTGTTTGGAGGGCCGAAGGCCAAACCGTACCCAAGCTGACGGTATGCTGGGAAAGCTGCTACGCAGATTTTCCTGAGTTCAGACTTACGACATTTGCGGCAGGTGCTCGGGCGGCGGCGACGCTTGCCCAAGCCTCCATCAATTTCCGCCGTTTGTCGAAAAGGTCTGACCGGGCATATGCTGCTTCGGCCTTGTCCTTGATGCCATGTGCCAACGCCGCTTCGATCACTTCGCGAGGGAAGCCGGTGGTTTCGCCTGCCCAATCGCGGAAGGTTGAGCGGAAGCCATGGACGGTGATGTCGGCACGCTCCATGCGACGGAGAACGGCGGTCATGCTCATGTCGGAAATCAGCTTGCCGGGTTTCGCCTCGCTACCAAAGATCAAAGCTTCTTTGGGCACGCCTTCGTCGCATTGTCCGAGTAGTGCGACAGCGGCTTCTGTTAGCGGCACGCGATGTTCCTTTGCAGCCTTCATTCGTCCCGCCGGGATGGTCCAGACTTTTGCCTCCAGATCGACTTCGCCCCAAGTCATGCCGCGCGTTTCGCCTGAGCGTGCCGCCGTAAGGATGGTGAAGGCGAGCGCCCGCGCAGCAACACCTTCTCGTTTGGCAAGGTCGGCCATGAAGTTAGCCATCTGAGCATGAGGCAGCGCCGGGTGGTGTTTGACCGCGCGCACTTTCTTTGGCTTAGGCAAAAGGTGATCGAGGTGCCCGCGCCAGCGCGCCGGGTTATCTCCGCTGCGGATACCAAGCGCTGAGGCATAGTCGATTACCGCTTCGATCCGTTGACGAACCCGGCTTGCGGTTTCGGGCTTCTCCGTCCAGATCGGGGTGAGCGTCGAAATCACGTCCGCCGTCTCGATCTTGGCGACTTGAACCGCGCCAAGCTTTGGAAAGACGTAAGCGTCTAGCGTTGCGGTCCATTGCGAGGCGTGTTTGGCGTTTTTCCAGCCGGGGCGTTTGCTTTCGATGAGTTCTAGCGCGGCCTCGCGGAATGTCTTGGGTTTGGCTTGTTGCTTCTTCGTAATGGGGTCTTCGCCTTCGGCAATGAGGCGTCGCGCCTCCGCTGCGCGGGTGCGCGCCATGGCGAGACTTACGTCTGGATAAGGACCAAGACCCAAATCCCGACGCCGCCCCTGCACCTGGTAGCGCAGAACCCAAGAGCGCGCACCGGAAGGCTTGACGTACAGGAAAAGTCCCCGCCCATCGCCGTGCCGTCCGGGTGTTGCCGTTTCCACTTTTCGCGCACTGAGCGGCATAGCGTTCCCACATTTGTTCCCACACTTCATCACGATTTAAGACGGATGCTTGCGAACGACAATGGCATGGTGTGAATTTTTATCTTTGAAAAGTAATGTACTTGCCGAATGCTTGCGGACAATGACGAGCGCGGGAGAATGTGGGTTATACGGACATCGTCTCCGCCATCATACATTGGTAATTGATCGTTTCAGATTGCGTGCGGCTGCAGCCCGGTTGCCTGCGTGGCCTTCGCAGATGTGCCGGAGAGTGGATCTGTTGGTCGCGGCTGTTGCGTTCTGGAAAACGAGCGCATTCGCCCCTGTGCAATCAGTTACCTGCGACTGAGATCATTCCGGCGTAGTTTTCCGCCAGCCTCCGGGCGTCCTGACGGTCAAATTTCACTGACTGGGTTTGTGCCATGTTGAATGCAGATGCGCCGCTGAACAGTTCCATGACGTCAACTTTGAAGTTTTTTGCGCTCGTGCTGCTCAATTGTTCTTCGGCGGGCAAAGAGAACTGTAAGTCGCGCCGGTTCTCATCAAAGCCCAGGTGATAGACCAGGGGCAGGATGGCATCATCCAAACTCAGGCTGCCTTCGAACACGACAAACTTGTAGCCCACTTCCCAGTTCCAGGCCATTTGGCTGTTCGGGTCCAGATCGCCGCGCGGTTCGATGGAAGCGTTCGCCTGCTCGTCTATGCCGATTGAAAAGGAGAGGCCGGAATAGGACCTCAGCGGTATGTTGTTCAGTTCTACTGCAAAACTCTCATTTCCAGCACCGAACCGGACCAGATGGTAGCTGTCCGGCTCCAAATAGGTGCCATCTTCGCCCGACAGTTTGATATTGCTGATGTAGAAACGAAAATTCTGTACCCTGAACTGCCCGGGACCGTTTGGGTTCTTGTAATGGAACTGGTCAAAAACCAGCTTCTGCCCATTGGCCTCTGCCTGGAAGACGAGGCGCAGCCGGCTGGCGGGTGGATCCGTTTTCCGGAACGCGTGCCAAACGGTAAGCGCCAGCAGGAAGGCCAGCAAGACATTGATGTGGATCGGCTTCATTCCTGACATCACAACTCTCCTTCAAGAGGATTGGAAAATCGGGCATCCGACAGGAATGCTTCATCCGTCAGGGTGTGCAGAAATGCGATGATTGCGGCTTTCTCGCTGTCCGTCAGACGTAATCCAACAAAGGAACCGGGAGGTGAGGCGGCGTTGTCAGCTTCAAGTATGAGCGGGCTCAAAGTGGCGCTGACCGCCACTCCGCCGTTGTAGTGGTCCATCACGTCTTCCAGCGTCTGCAGGCGCCCGTCATGCATGTAAGGGGCCGTGACGGCGATGTTGCGCAGCGTTGGCACTTTGAAGAAGCCCTTGTGTGCCGGGTTGCCTGTTACAGCCATGAGACCCGCGGGCAAATCCTCGTCCTTGTCCAGCCCGTTGTTGGAAAACCCGTCCAGCCCATCCCGGAAGCCTGAGGTCAGAAACTGGCTGTGGCAATCAATGCAGTTGCCGCCGCGCAAAGAGACCTTGGTGTCCGGGTGGGCCATGAAGAGCTTGCGGCCCAGTTCCTCCTGCTCGGTCAGCACCGCCTCGCCGCGCAGGAAACGGTCATACTTGGAACCAGCAGAGATGAGCATGCGCATGAACGTGGCCAGCGCCCGCGCGATATTCTCGGATGACACTTCGCCATAGGCCTGCCGGAACATGCGCCGGTACTGCCGGGACCCTTTCAGTTCGCGGACCAGCTCTTCCAGATCCTGTGCCATTTCCTGGGGGTTCTCGATCGGGAGCAGGGCCTGCTGCTCAAGGGACAGGGCCCGGCCGTCCCAGAAAAACCGCTCCTGCCCCCACAGAAGATTCACCAGACTCATACTGCTGAATTCCAGGCTTTCCCCATTCAGCCCGGCAGCAGTTGGCAGGCCGTCGGTGAAAGCCAGCCGCTGGATATGGCAGGTCGCGCAGGACCGGTCATTGCCGCCGGATAGGGCGGGATCGTAAAACAGCCTCCGCCCGAGGGCGAACGCCTCTTCGGTCAGGGGATTGTCCTGCGGGACAGAGAAGCGCCCGAATACAAAAGGGGCGGAAAAATCCGCAACCGGCGTCGGATCGGGTGGCAGCGCCCTGATGACGAAGGACGCTCCCGTACCGATGGCCACCACCGCAGCGGCGGTTGCGATCCAGCGCTGGCGAGCCATCCTGCTGCTTCCTCAGTGGTGATGCACAAACCCGGACCCGAACAGCCCTTCCAGGTTGTCTACGCCCTTGCTGTACTTTTCCCTGAAGTTCACTGATCCCAGCTGCTCGCCGGTGGCGAGATCATGCACGGTGATCGTGTGGGCGTTCAGCGCGGCGATGAAATCCACATCTGTCGGGTCATTATCAGCTGCGTTGCCAAGGTTCAGCAGGTTGTTCTGGACCGCGATCAGGTCACGGCCGGACTTGGATGTGAAGAAGATCATGTGGTGCGCGCCGGGCGCTGCCTGAATATCCGGCCCGGAAGACACCAGGTCGGGCAGCTTGGCGAGATCGTAGCGCTTCACCACGCCGGGCAGGGCATGGCTGATGAACAGTTCGGTATCGGTGCCATAGAACTCCAGCGGCACAGCGGTATTGTTTTCGGCACCGCTATAGAGCACCTCGGGATCTCCGAATGTCTTGGAGGCTTCGTCATAAGGCACTTTCCAGGTTTCGAACCCGAACATCGTGTTCACCAGCACGGCCGGTTTGATGTTTTCGTTCATGGACGGCCGTGCAAACAGGACTTCCACAGGTGACGACGGGAAACCCAGCGGCTTTTCGTTTTCCACGACAATGTTCTGGATGGGCTCCAGCGTGTTGAGGTCAATCACGGTCAGCGCATTTCCCACACCCGTGGCCAGGTCGGGGTGCACCGTGGAAGTGATGATCATCCGGTCCTGATAGGCGGAGATGCCATGTGGATACATGATGTAGGGCTTGTCCGCGCCGACTTCGCTTGGCCGCGCTTCGATGACTTTTACAACCGCGTTTGTTTGCGGGTCGAACACGCCCAGCGTTCCGCCGTCATCGCCGCCGGTGCCGCCCATGAAGGTGACAAACATGTACTCCGTGCCATTGGAGGAATGCCACATGATGTCTTCGCCCACCATCTGGCCTTGGGTGTCGAGGCATTCGAAACCGGTGACCTGCGGCGCTCCGGTTGCGTCCCGCTCCAGGCCGATCTCCGCCAGGCTGCAGACCGGGTCCAAACCGGTTGCATACAGCCGCCCGGCTGGGCTGTAATACAGGTGATGCAGCGGATGCGTCATGTCCGGTTGCGTGACTTCGCTCAGGATTTCACCGAAATTTTCCTGCTCTGGATCCAGCTCGACGATGGCGATGCTGTGAGCCGTTTCCAGCGTTGGCAGCCCTCGCAGGAGAACAACTCCGTGGCTTTCCTCGCGCACTTGGGCGCCAGGTTGAGCCGGCAGCATTGAAATGAGTGCAGCAGTAAACAATGCGGGCAACAGGCCCTTGAACTCGTTATTAACCTTCATGGCAGCTACGTCCCCTCCCGAGAAAATGACCCTGCTCGAGCCAGCCTCAACGTAACTTCTGACGAACAATACCACATCAGGGCTTACCCCCCAAGCTGCAGCGCCTCCCCATTGTCCGCCGCTAATAAACAGTCGGAGAAAGCCTTCGGCGAAGCACTTGCTGCCAGGTTGACCCGTGCCTCCGGCGGTCCGCTGAGTAACTAAACGAGGGGCAGTTTTGGGTGCTTCATGCAAAAGAGGCGGGTGAGGCTGAGCAAAGTTGCAGGCACCTAAGTCTATAGCAGTAAAGAGATATTCAATAATCGCATAGCTCCGATGTGCATCCTGCATACCCTATGCGATATCGGCATTTCACAGTTTGCGCAGCGCAGGATAGCGTTTGCGGCATAATCACAGGGGAGTATGCCTAATGACGAAATTTGTCAGAAGCCTGGCGGCTGCTGCGGTGGTGGCGATGGCACCGGTTGCCTATGCCGAAACCACCGTGCGCGTTGCCTATGACGCTGACCCGGTTTCGCTGGATCCGCATGAACAGCTGTCCGGCGGCACGCTGCAGCTGTCGCACATGGTCTTTGACCCGCTGGTGCGCTGGACCAAGGACCTGCAGTTCGAACCGCGCCTGGCCGAAAGCTGGGAACAGATCGACGAAACCACCATGCGCTTTAAGCTGCGCAGCGGTGTTACCTTCCACAGCGGCAATGCGCTGACCGCCAAGGACGTCGACTGGACCTTTGACCGCCTGAAGGCGAGCGACGACTTCAAGGCGATTTTCGCCCCATTCACCGATGTCGAAGTCGTCGACGACATGACCTTCGACCTCAAGACCTCTGAGCCCTATCCGCTGGTGCTGCATACCGCGACTTACATCTTCCCGATGGACAGCGCGTATTACACCGGCACCACCGATGACGGCAAAGACAAGGGCGAAATCGTCAAGCACGGTGACAGCTTTGCTTCGCGCAACGTTTCCGGCACCGGCCCGTTTGTGGTTTCCGAGCGTGAGCAGGGCGTGCGCGTCGTGTTTGACCGCTTCGACGGCTACTGGGACGCTGATGCGGGTAATGTCGACAAGATCGTTCTGACCCCGATCAAAGAAGACCCGACCCGCGTGGCAGCCCTGCTGTCCGGCGACGTGGACTTCATCGCGCCGGTTCCGCCGACCGACCTGAAGCGTGTGGAAGAGGCTGAGGGCGTTGACCTGATCACCATGCCCGGCACCCGTATCATCACCTTCCAGATGAATCAGAACCGTGTCGAGGCCTTCAAGGACGCCCGTGTCCGCCAGGCAATCGACTATGCTGTCAACAACGCAGGCATCGTTGACCGTATCATGCGCGGCTTCGGCACCGTGGGCGCGCAGGCCAGCCCGGCTGGTTACCTGGGTTACAACGAAGCCCTGGCACCGCGCTTTGACCTGGAGAAAGCCAAGGCCCTGATGGCTGAGGCAGGCTATGCCGACGGCTTCTCGATCACCATGATGGCGCCGAACAACCGCTATGTGAACGACGACAAGATCGCGCAAGCCGTGGCTTCGATGCTGGCACAGATCAACATCAAGGTTGACCTGCAGACCATGCCCAAGGCGCAGTACTGGCCGACCTTTGACGAGCGCGCAGCAGACATGATGATGATCGGCTGGCATGCGGACACCGAGGATTCTGCCAACTTCCACCAGTTCCTGACCGCCTGCCCGAACCCGGACAACGGCAACGGCCAGTACAACTCGGGCAACTACTGCAACGAGGAAGCCGATGCGCTGATGGATGCCGCCAACGCGGAAACCGATCCGGCCAAACGTGCGGAAATGCTGCAGAAGCTGGAAGGCATCTTGTACGACGAGGCCGCCTTCATCCCGCTGCACTGGCAGAACCTGGCATGGGGCTCCAAGTCCGGCATGAACTCGGCCGACATCGTGAACGCGCTGAACTTCCCCTACTTCGGTGACCTGGTTGTCGAAACCGGCAGCTAATCACTGAATACTTCCGGGCCGGTCTCCCCCGGCCGGCCCGGACCTTTTCAACAACAAGCGGCCGCCAAGGCTGTGCTTGCAGGACCCGCGGTTCCATCGGACACTGCGACCTGCGCTGTAACCAAACTCTACAAAGGTCAGGACGATGTTTGCCTATCTCGCCAAGCGAGTGATTCAGGCGGTTGCCGTGATGTTCGTCATCTCGCTGATTGCCTTTGCCATCCAGGGCAACCTGGGCGATCCGCTGCGCGAATTGGTCGGGCAGTCGGTTTCCGAAGAAGTGCGCCAGCAGTTGCGCGACGAGATGGGGCTGAACGACAGCTTCGTGACGCAGTACCTGCGGTTTGCGGGCAATGCGCTGCAGGGCGACCTGGGCACCTCCTATTTCTTCAAGGAGCCGGCACTGGACGTGATCCTGAAGAAGCTGCCCGCGACGCTGGAGCTGGTATTCGGCGCAACGCTGATCATCGTCGGCTTCTCGGTGCCGCTGGGCGTCTACACCGCGATCAAGCCTGACAGCATCCTGAGCCGCATCATCATGGGCCTGTCGATTGTCGGCATCTCAATCCCGGTGTTCCTGACCGCCATCCTGATGATCTTTGTATTCTCGGTGGAATACGGCTGGTTCCCTTCCTACGGGCGCGGCGACACCGTGCAGGTCTGGGGGTATTGGCAGACGAATTTCGCCACTGCCGATGGCTGGCTGCACATCATCCTGCCTTCGATTGCGCTGGCCTCCATCATGCTGCCGCTGTTTGTCCGCCTGATCCGTGCCGAGATGATGGAAGTGCTGCAATCTGAATACGTGAAATACGCCAAGGCCAAGGGCATCAATCCCTGGCGCATCTACTTTGTGCACGCGCTGAAGAACACGCTTCTGCCGGTGATCACCGTGGGCGGTGTGCAGATCGGCACCATGGTCGCCTACACCATCCTGACTGAGACGGTGTTTCAGTGGCCGGGCATGGGCTTCATGTTCCTTGAGGCGGTGAACCGCGTCGATACCCCGCTGATCGTGGCCTATCTGATTGTTGTCGGCTTCATCTTCGTGGTCACCAATACCATCGTCGACCTGATCTATGGCCTGGTGAACCCGACCGTGAATATTGCGAGGATGGGCGCATGAGCACCGAAACGCTGAACCCGAAATCCGAACCCTCGCGCTGGTCCAAGATCTGGAACTCCAACATGGGCTACAGCTTCCGCCGCAATCCGGTGGCGGTGGTGAGCATGATCGTGTTCCTGCTGATCGCCATTGCGTCCTTCCTGGCGCCGGTGATCGCGCCCTATGACCCTTATGATCCAGCGCAGATCGACATCATGAACTCGGAATACCCGCCTGCCTGGGTCAGCGGCTCGCTGCCGGAGTTTGTGCTGGGCACCGACGACCAGGGCCGCGACCTGTGGTCGACTATCCTCTACGGGACCCGCCTGTCGCTGCTGATCGGCATCTGCGCAGTCGCGCTGCAAGCCTTCCTGGGCATCTCCATCGGTCTGATCGCTGGTTACGTGGGCGGCCGCCTGGACAGCCTGCTGATGCGGCTTGCTGATATCCAGCTGTCGTTCTCGACCCTGATGGTGGCGATCATCTTCCTGGCGGTGACGCAGGCGATGTTCGGAACCGACACCTTCAACAAATATGCGGTGGTGTTCCTGATCGCAGTGATCGGGGTGGCGGAGTGGCCGCAATACGCCCGCACTGTCCGCGCCACTGTGCTGGCCGAAAAGAAGAAGGAATATGTCGACAGCGCCCGGGTGCTGGGTTTCGGCCCCATGCGGATCATGGTGCGGCACATCCTGCCGAACTCGCTGTCGCCGATCTTTGTGATCTCCACCGTGCAGGTCGCCAACGCGATCATCTCCGAGGCCTCGCTCAGCTTCCTGGGCCTGGGCATGCCGCCGAGCCAGCCGTCGCTGGGCTCGCTGATCTCTTCCGGCTTCGACTACATCTTCTCCGGCAGCTGGTGGATCACCGCCATTCCCGGCGTGGTGCTGGTGGTGCTGGTTCTTGTCATCAACCTGCTGGGCGACTGGATGCGCGACGTCCTGAACCCGAAACTCTACAAGGGGTAACGCGATGAGCCTTCTTTCCGTTCGCGACCTCACCGTCAAATTCGCCATGCGCGATCAGACGGTCACCGCCCTCAACGGCATTTCCTTCGACCTGGCCAAAGGCGAACGTCTGGGCATCGTCGGCGAAAGCGGCGCCGGCAAATCGATCACCGGGTTCTCGCTGATGAACCTCCTTAGCCGCCCGGGCTATATCGACACCGGCAAGATCCTGTTTGAGGGCGAGGATGTCGTTCAGATGAACGACAAGCGCTTGCGCAACCTGCGCGGCAACCGGATGGCGATGATTTTCCAGGATCCGATGGTGACGCTCAATCCGGTGCTGACGATTGGCCAGCAAATGATCGAGACCCTGATGGCGCACCGAAAGCTGAGCCATGAGGAAGCCCGCCAGATTGCAATCGTCAAGCTGCGCGAGGTCTATATCCCCTCGCCGGAGGAACGTCTGGAGCAATATCCGCACGAGCTGTCGGGCGGCATGCGCCAGCGGATCATCATTGCGATTGCGCTGTTGCTGGACCCGCAGCTGATCATTGCGGATGAGCCGACCACCGCGCTGGACGTGACCATCCAGGCTGACATCATGGAGCTGATGCTGGAGCTGTGCCAGTCCAACCAGGTGGGTCTGATCCTGATCACCCACGACCTGGGCGTGGTCAGCCAGATGACTGAGCGCACGCTGGTAATGTATGCCGGCCGGATCATCGAAGCGGGCCGCACCCGCGAGATCATCAACGACCCGCAGCACCCCTATACCCAAGGTTTGATCAACGCGCTGCCGCAGCAGACACTGCCGGGCCAGCGGCTGAAACAGATACCGGGCAACATGCCGGGGCTGGCCAGCATCCCCGCCGGCTGCGCCTTCAATCCGCGCTGCAAATACGCCACTGATCTCTGCCGCAGCCGGGTTCCGGAAATCGTGCACTATGGCGAGGTCGAAGTGGCCTGCCACGAGGTGCAGCGCCTGAACAGCGATGAAGACCGTCAGGAGGCACGGGCATGAGCGACGCAAATACTGACCGCCCGCTCTTGGAGATCAAGAACCTGGAAAAACGGTTCGATCTCGATCAGGGCTTTCTGGAAACCCTCAAGTTCAAGCAGGGCAAGATCGTGCGCGAGAGCCGGTCTGTCCATGCCGTAAACAACATCTCGCTGGAGGCCCGCAAGGGCGAGGCGCTGTGCGTGGTGGGCGAGTCCGGCTGCGGTAAATCCACCGTGGCGAGGCTGGTCGCCGGCCTGCTGACTCCATCCGCAGGTGAGATCCACTATGGCGGCCAGCGTATCGACAATCTGTCGCGGGCCGGCATGCAGCCGCTGCGCAAGAAGATCCAGATGATCTTCCAGAACCCCTATGCCTCGCTGAACCCGCGCATGACAATCCGGCAGGCGCTGGAAGAACCGGTGCGCCACCATTACCCCAACGCCTCGGCAGCGGAGGTGCGCGACAAGGTGACCGAGGTGATGCTGTCGGTCGGCGTCGACCCCAGCTGGGCCAAGCGTTACCCGCATGAATTTTCCGGCGGCCAGCGCCAGCGGATCGCCATTGCCCGCGCCCTGACGGTGGACCCGGAATTCATCATCGCCGATGAGCCGATCAGCGCGCTGGACGTGTCGATCCAGGCGCAGGTGCTGAACCTGATGCTGGAAGCCAAGGAAAGCCGCGGCCTCACCTATCTGTTCATCACCCACGATCTGAGCGTGGTGGAGCATTTCGGCACCCGTGTTGCGGTTCTTTACCTTGGGTCTGTTTGCGAGGTTGCCGACACCCGGACATTGTTCTCCAGCCCCAAACACCCCTATACTCGGGCCTTGCTGTCCGCGGTGCCGCAGCTGAAGGACGACCGGCCGAACCACATCCGCCTCAAGGGTGAGATTCCGACGCCGATCAACCTGCCCACAGGCTGCCCGTTCCAAAGCCGCTGCGCCTTTGCGGACGCACGATGCAAGAGTGAAAAGCCCAAGGCCATTCACCAGCCCGACGGCAGCATGGTTGCGTGCCATGCCGTCGAAGAAGACAGGCTGGATGCGGTGGCCGCCGGTTAAGACGGGACGCCCAGTTGGATATCATCTGGCTCAAGGACTTCGAGGCTTTGGTCGCGTGCAAGAATTTCTCGCGCGCGGCCGAAGAACGTAATGTCAGCCAGCCGGCCTTTTCGCGCCGGATCCGGGCACTGGAGAATGAGATCGGCGTGCGGCTGATCAACCGCGAGACGCTGCCGCTGACGCTGACCCCGGCCGGCGAGGTGTTCCTGTCGCAGTCCCGCATCATGCTGCGCACCTATGAGGAAACCATAGAGCGCTGCCAGACCATCGACGCGGCCGGCGAAAACGTGATCCGCTTCGCCGCCTCGCAGTCGCTCTACATGACCCACTACAAGACCCTGATTGCGCCCTTGGCCAGCGAGGGCGGGGTGGATACCGATCTCAACTCCACCTCTTGGGCCGCCGACCAGTTCGTCAGCGCGCTGCAGCAGGGCTATTGCGATGTGATCCTGACCTACTGGCACCCGTCAATGGATTTTCTGGGGCCATTGGAAGTCGCCAATTTCGAATATCTGACGCTCTCGACCGACCGTTATGTGCCGGTGTCCCGCACAGCCACGGACGGCGCGGCGGAGTTCGCTTTCAAACCCGGCAGCAAGGACGCAGTGCCTCTGCTCTCTTATGGTGCGGTGTCAGCGCTGCGCTCTGTGCAGGAATTTGCCCTGACCCAGCTATTGCCCGGGCAGAAAGTGTTTGTCGTCAACCAGAACGCACTGGCCAACAGCGTCAAGGCGATGATCCAGGAGGGGTTCGGCATCGGCTGGCTGCCGCTGAGCCTGTGCCGCGAAGAAATCGCCTCCGGCCGCTTTGCCATTGTGGATGAACGGCTGGGCACCGACCTGGAGATCCGCCTTTACCGCGATCCGCGCAGCACCAAGCAGACGCTGGATGTGCTGTGGAAGCAGCTGAAGCGCTCGGCGATGAAAGCGGCCTGAGCGGCCAGCAGAAGGCAGTCGCCCGTTGATTGCGCTGGCCGTCGTGCAGTAAATCTGACATTGCTAGTTGCGGGCCGGACACGAGCAAAGGCAGATGGATATGCATTATCTCAAGCGTGAGCTGTATGATCTGGTTAAAAGCGATGATGCCATCTTTGACTTCCTTCAAATTGGGTCGCTGGACGGCCTCTGGTACTGGGACCTGGAAAAGCCGGAACACGAATGGATGAGCCCGGAATTCTGGCGCCTGTTCGGGCTGGACCCGCAGACAAAGCAGCACTTTGCGTCAGAGTGGCAGGATCTGATTCACCCCGACGATCTGGTGCTGGCGCTTGAGAATTTCCACAAGCACCTGGAGGACCCGGAACACCCCTATGACCAGATCGTCCGCTACCGCCATGCCGATGGCCATATGGTTACGGTGCGCTGCCGCGGCCTGGCAATCAGGGATGAAAACGGACGGCCGGTGCGGATGCTCGGGGCGCACAACGATTTGACAGAGCTGAAGGCGCGGGAAGCCGAGCTGGCGGCGGCCATTACCGGCTTGGCTGCGGAGGTGACGCGTGCAAATTCTGCCGTCGAAGCCCGCACTGCCTTTCTGGCTACGATGAGCCACGAGATCCGCACACCGCTGAATGTGATCCTTGGTCTGCTGCACCTGATCAAGAGCGATGAAACCGCCTCGGACAAGACCCGGGAGCGGGCGGATGTCGGGCACCGGGCTGCTGAGATGCTGATGACTCAGCTGGTCAACGTGCTGGAGACCGCACGGATTGATTCCGATGCGGTGGAATTCAGTCCAAAACCTGTGGAAACAGCGGGTCTGGTTGTCCAATGGCAGGACGCGCTTGAAGCCAGCGCCAGCCGTTACGGCAAGCCGTTGCGCACCTGGGTGTCTACGGCAGCTAATGTGCCGGACCAGCTGCTTCTTGATCTCCCGAAGGTCACCCAGATCGTGAACAACCTGATCGACAATGCGGTGAAATTCACTCCCAAGGGGAGCGTCTCCATAGCGCTGGAGCGTGACAATGCGGCGGCCTGTCCGATCAGCATCACTGTGCTCGACACTGGTCCCGGCATAGCGGCAGAGGACAGCGGCAGGGCTTTCGAGCGGTTCACTCAGCTCGAAAATGCGGTTTCCCAGCACAAGGGCGGGTCCGGCCTGGGCCTGTCGATCTGCGACGAATTGGCGGAGCTTATGGGTGGCAGCATCGCCATTCTGAAAAATCCGCCCGATGGGTTCAGCCTGGGCATCCGGTTGCAACTGCCCGAACCGGATAGTGGCATGGCAGCAGGCTGACTGCTTGGGCTGGCATCCGTGCTGAGCCTGATTGTCCCTTGCGGCCAAGAGAGCCGGCCAACAAAAAAGGCGCCCGAAGGCGCCTTGTTTTATTGGTCGGAGTGAGAGGATTCGAACCTCCGACCCCTGCCTCCCGAAGACAGTGCTCTACCAGGCTGAGCTACACTCCGACCGTGGAGGGCGAAATAGCTCAGGGCGCGGGGTTTGACAAGGGCGATTCCACAGAAAGATGCGGTTTTCGGGAATTCTTTTTGGCACTGCAGGCTGCGGCTCCACAGGCACGAAAAAGCCCCGCGCCGGCGGCCGGGCGGGGCTTTGTTAGTTCCGGATTAGCGACTGGAAATCAGAGGCTTGCGTCCAGCGCTGCGATCACTGCGTCGCCCATCTGGCTAGTGGAGACCGGCTCCACGCCTTCGCTTGCCAGCAGGTCCGCGGTGCGCACGCCGTCGGCCAGAACCTTCTCGACCGCGGCTTCCAGCCGGTCGGCCTCGGCGCCTTGGTCGAAGCTGTAGCGCAGCGCCATGGCAAAGCTCAGGATGCAGGCGATCGGGTTGGCCTTGCCTTGGCCTGCGATGTCGGGCGCAGAGCCGTGCACGGGTTCATAAAGTGCCTTGGGGCGGCCGTTTTCCATAGGCGCGCCCAAGCTGGCGGAGGGCAGCATGCCCAGCGAGCCGGTCAGCATCGCGGCGCAGTCGGACAGGATATCGCCGAACAGGTTGTCGGTCAGGATGACGTCGAACTGCTTGGGTGCACGCACCAGCTGCATTGCACCGTTGTCGGCGTACATGTGGGACAGCTCGACCTCGGGGTAATCAGCTGCCACGCGGGTCACAACCTCGCGCCACAGGATGCCGGATTCCATCACGTTGGCCTTCTCCATCGAGCAGACCTTCTTGTTGCGCCGCATCGCCAGTTCGAACGCGGAACGGGCGGCGCGCTCGATCTCGCTCTCGGTGTAGCGCTGGGTGTTGATGCCGACGCGCTCGTTGCCCTCTTCGAAGATGCCGCGCGGCTCGCCGAAGTAAACGCCGGAGGTCAGCTCGCGCACGATCATGATGTCCAGACCGGCAACGATGTCCTTCTTCAGCGAGGAGAAATCCGCCAGCGCGTCAAAGCACTGCGCCGGGCGCAGGTTGGAGTAAAGGTCCATCTCCTTGCGCAAGCGCAGCAGGCCGCGCTCGGGTTTCACGGAGAAGTCCAGATCGTCATAGGCCGGGCCGCCCACCGCGCCGAGCAGCACTGCGTCGACGTCCTGCGCCTTGGCCATGGTCTCATCCGCCAGCGGCTTGCCGTGCTTGTCATAAGCCGCGCCGCCGACCAGATCCTCGCTCACATCGAACTGCAGGCCGCGCTTGTCTCCGAACCAGGAGATGATCTTGCGCACTTCGGCCATGACCTCTGGGCCGATGCCGTCGCCGGGCAGAATCAGAATCGATGGGTTGGGCATGGGGATCCTCCAAAATAACAGCTGGCAAGGGCGTAGCGGGACAGCGGGGCAGGGTCAATAACAGCCCTTGGTAATAAAGGGGAAAGAAGGGGATTTGCCCGCGTAATGATGTTGTCGCGGGGGGATCAGTCCAGCAGTAAATCCACCCAGACCAGCCGGTGGCGGCTGGCGGCTGCTGCGGGGTCATCCGGACCGTCTGGCCACACCACACCGCTGGCGGTCACGGTCAGACCGGCAGAAGGCAGCACATAGTCGACCCGCATGCGGCCCGCGTTTTGCCATTCGACGGTGTCTGTGCCTGCTTCCGGGCTCTGCGGGAGCGGATCCTGCAGGCGCGGATCCGACAGCAGGCTGCGGATCGCGTCTCTGCGGCCTTCCCCGCGCCCGGGGTCGAGATTGGCGTCGCCTGCAATGACAAAAGCACCGTCTGGCGCCGGCCCAAGCTGGCCATCCAGCAGCAGTTGCCATAGGCGGATTTCATCGCGGTTGCGCAGCCCGTTGCGGTCTTCCGGCCCATCGAACAGCGGCGGGGTGGCGTGGAAAGTCATCACATTCAGGCGGGAGCCATCCGGTGGTATCAGCGGCACCAGCCAATGACCAGTAGCGGACAATCGTTGCACGGCCTGCGCCTCGGCGGAGGGAAAGGGGCTGCCATCCGGATGCTGCGGCAGCAGGGCACCCGCCAGATCCTTCCACAGCAGAGAAGAAAAGTCGCGGATGCCGTCATGATTTACCGGCAGCCGGGACAGCAGCGCAATGCCTCCTTGGCCGCGGAATCGGCCATAGCCCTGATTGTCGCGCGGTTCACCAGCCTTGCCGTTGCCATCCATGTCCAGCGGGGCAGAGGGCGGCAGGCCGGAATTAGGCTGCAGTGCAATGCGGTAGGGGTAATCCAGCCCATGATCCGCCAGCCGCGCCGCCAGCGCCGCCAGCGCCTGGCCTTCGTAGTCCCAGTCAATGCCTTGCAGCGCCAGCACATCCGGCTGTGCTGCGGTGATGACCTCCACCACCGCAGCAACCTGAGGGTCGCTGCCGCGAAGGATGTCGCGCAGCAGCAGGCCCGGCCCGTCGCGCGACAGTTCCGTGTTGAAGGTGGCAATGCGCAGGGTGTCTGCCCAGCCCGTCCCGGCGGCAAGGATCAGGAGGAGACCCGCCGCCAGCCGCCTCATGCGGTCTGCAGCGCCTCGTCGGGATCAGCGCAGGCAGCACGCCGCTTCTGTGCGATCAGCCCGGCGATCCGCAGCATCGCCATGCCGCGCATGATCATTGAGGCAGGCACCAGCGCCCAGGCGCTGATCACCCAGATAAGCATATGCGGCGCGGCCAGCATGCCAGGGTCCACCAGGCCAGAGGCCAGCTTGACCGCCGCAGGCAAGGCAAAGGGCAGCAGCACGCCGCCGATGATGTTGACGCGGCCGTCGCGCTGCAGCCGCTGCACCACGTCGCCGCCGGTAGTGGGATCGAACAGCGGCAGGTTGACCCAGACGTTGAAGGCGCCGCTGCCGACCGGCCAGTGACCGACCCGGATCACCAGCACAAAGAGAACGATGGCAGTTGCCGCAACCGCGCTGGCCAACCCAGCGGCATCCCGCACCATCAGCACCACGGCCTCCGGCACTTGCGGCGGCATCATCAGCACTGTCAGCTGCACCGGGGAATAGGCAAAGTCGAGCTGGCCGCCGAGCCAGCTGCCCAGCCGCTGCACCAGCGCCGTCAGTCCGGTCGGGGCCTGCGGATGGGCCGCCAGCAGGCTGAGCGCGCCAACGGTGGCCGCTGCCGCTGCAAAACGCATCCGGTTGATGGGCGGGGCATTGCGGAATTCGACGAAGCTGGGGAAATGCGAGGCGTATTCGCTGAACGCCAAGGCTGAGCCCAGAAGCGCGATGAACAGGATGATCTCCGGCGACTGGGTGGCGGCTGCCGGCAGAATCAGCGTCGGCATCGCAAACAGCATGGCCACCAGTATGCCGCGGAACGCCGCGCCTGTGATGCGTGCAAACACGTTATTCATTCCCTTCAAACCGGCGCGGGCGTTTTGCCTCTTGGGTCCGGATTTGAAGCCCCCCGCGAAGTGCTCCGGGGTGCTCTGCCTCATTTTTGCCCCATTGTGGCAGGCAGGCAGCTTTCCGCTCAAGAGGCCGCAGCAGGTGTTGGGCCACTTTCGTAACTGCACTGATGCCGGATTGCATCAGGGTTTTGGTGGAAATTGAGGGTCTTGGCGGGCGCGCTACCAGATGCTGTGTTGCTGCGCGTACGGCGCACAAGCGGGCCGCCAACAGGCAATTGCGGCGGAAATGCGGCGCGAATCTGGCGGGCAAAAAGAAAACCGCCCAGGGACAGGGCGGTTTCCAGGTGTTTCAGCTGCGGCTGCAGGATCAGACCCAGGGGCGTTCCTGCGCGGCCTTGTCCTCGAACGACTTGATCGAGTCGGCCTTTTCCATGGTCAGGCCGATGTCATCGAGACCGTTCAGCAGGCAGTGCTTCTTGAATGCGTCCACTTCGAACGGGATCACTTCACCGTCGGAGGTGGTGATCTCCTGCGCTTCCAGGTCCACGGTCATGCGGGCATTTTGGCCCTTTTCCGCGTCGGCCATCAGCACATCGACCTGCTCCTGCGGCAGCACGATCGGCAGGATGCCGTTCTTGAAGCTGTTGTTGAAGAAGATGTCGGCGAAAGAGGTCGACACGATGCACTTGATGCCAAAGTCGGCGATTGCCCAGGGCGCGTGCTCACGGCTGGAGCCGCAGCCGAAGTTGTCGCCCGCCACCAGGATTTCTGCGTTGCGGTACTGCGGCTTGTTCAGCACGAAATCCTCGATCTCGGTGCCGTCGCGGTTATAGCGCATCTCGTCAAACAGGTTCTTGCCAAAGCCGGTGCGCTGGATGGATTTCAGGAACACCTTGGGGATGATCATGTCGGTGTCGATGTTCACCAGCGGCATCGGGGCGGCGATACCCTGCAGTTTCTGGAACTTTTCCATTACTCGTTTCCTTGTTTCTGGTGCTTCAAACCGCTGAGATCGAAGCCGATCTCCTGCGCGTGGCGTGCGATGAAGCTGTGTTTTTCGGGCCGGTGCGCCTTGTGGTAGCGGCGCACCATGGATGCATAAAGATGAACGGCCAGTGTGTTGTCCGTAAGCCAGCCGTCTTCCTGGCAGCTGCCGCTGAACAGCACATCGGTCAGAACCCCGCGGATCGGGTAGAACACGTCCGGCTCGCGCACGTGCTCGACCTCACCGGTCAGGTTCAGCGTGTAGTCCAGCGCCCGGGGGCCAAGCGACGGGCGCTGCAGCTCAAAGGCTGTCAGCAGGCGCTTGCCGGGCGGCGCGGCTTCCACTTCCTTGCGGATCCTGCGGCCCAGCCAGGGCGGCACGAACCCGGGGTCCTCGAACCAGTCCAGCAGATGGTTCAGCGTTGCGGAGCCTTTCGGCAGCCGCAGGACTGCGCCATTGATCGACCGTGTCGGCTCATAGCCGACGTGATAGTCCGCGTCCGGCAACGGCCGGCAGCAGAGCATATCGGTGTCGATCCAGATCATGTCCGTCTGCTTCAGCAGGTAAAGACGGAACAGATCCGACAGCATCGAGGCTGGTGCCTCCCCGTGCCCTGCCTTGGCAGGGTCCCAGATTTCCGCCGCCGGGCAGGTGCGGACACCTGCAGGAACCGGCGGTGCCGCAGGCCCGGTGTGGAACAGCACAACCTCATGGCCGCGCTGCACGAAACTGGCCAAGGACAGTTCGTGCAGCCAGTTCAGGCTGTCACCGATCCACAGGCTTGCGACCGCGGGAAGGGAAGGGCTGGACGGCATCGTTGGCCCCTCAGGTTCAGATCAGCTCACGCACATCCGTCAGCCGCCCGGTCAGCGCGGCGGCGGCGGCCATGGCAGGCGACACCAGATGGGTGCGGCCCTTGTAGCCCTGACGGCCTTCGAAGTTCCGGTTCGAGGTTGCGGCGCAGCGCTCTTCCGGGGCCAGCTGGTCGGGGTTCATCGCCAGGCACATCGAGCAGCCCGCAAGGCGCCATTCGAAACCGGCGGCCTCAAAGATCTCGGCCAGGCCTTCTTCCTCAGCCTGGGCGCGGACCAGGCCGGAGCCCGGAACGATCATGGCGCGCATGCCGTCCTTGATCTTCTTGCCCTTCACCACGTCTGCCACGGCGCGCAGGTCTTCGATACGGCCGTTGGTGCAGGAGCCGATGAACACGGTATCGATCTCGATGTCGGTGAGCTTCTGGCCGGGGGTCAGGCCCATGTACTCGATCGAGCGGCGGGCCGCTTCGACCTTGCCGCCGGAGAAGTCCTCGGGGTTTGGCACCACACCGGTGATCGGCAGCACGTCCTCAGGGGAGGTGCCCCAGGTCACGACCGGCTCAATCTCCTCGCCCTTCAGGGTGACGACCTTGTCGAAATGCGCTCCCTCGTCGGTGTAGAGGGTCTTCCACCAGTTCAACGCGGCTTCCCATTGGGCGCCTTTCGGGGCGTGCGGGCGGCCTTTGACGTATTCAAAGGTGGTCTCGTCCGGCGCAATCAGGCCCGCGCGGGCGCCGCCTTCGATCGCCATGTTGCAGACGGTCATGCGGCCTTCCATCGACAGATCGCGGATTGCTTCGCCGCAGTATTCGATGACATAACCGGTGCCGCCGGCGGTGCCGGTCTCGCCGATCACGGCCAGGGTGATGTCCTTGGCGGTGACGCCCGGCTTCAGCTTGCCGGTGATCTCCACCTTCATGTTCTTGGACTTCTTCTGGATCAGCGTCTGGGTGGCCAGCACGTGCTCCACTTCGGAGGTGCCGATGCCATGCGCCAGCGCGCCGAAGGCGCCGTGGGTGGCGGTGTGGCTGTCGCCGCAAACCACGGTCATGCCGGGCAGGGTCCAGCCCTGTTCCGGGCCGACGATGTGCACGATGCCCTGGCGGACGTCATCCACCGGGTAGTAATGCACGCCGAATTCCTTGGCGTTCTTGTCGAGCGCCTCGACCTGAATGCGGCTTTCCTCGTTCTCGATGCCTTTGGCGCGGTCGAGTGTGGTCGGCACGTTGTGGTCCGGCACCGCGATGGTCTTTTCGGGCGCGTGCACCTTGCGGCCGGCCATGCGCAGGCCTTCAAACGCCTGCGGGCTGGTCACTTCGTGGACCAGGTGGCGGTCGATATAGAGCAGGCTGGTGCCGTCCTCTGCTTCATGCGCTACATGCGCATCCCAGATCTTGTCATAGAGTGTCTTGGGGGACATGGGTCCTCTCCCGTGATGTATTGGGTATGCTGGCTTTGGGCTGGGCAAGCACCTTATAGGCGCGCCAGGACCGTGCGGGCGGCGCCAAAGAACCGTTCGCGCAGCCGCGCGCGGTCTTGCAGTTCGATCTTTTGCGCCAATACGAGGGTCATGGCTGTCAGATACATCCGCAAAGGCCGGCAATCAAGCTTCGTTCGCAGACGGCGGCCCAAGCCTGTCCTGCGTCAAAGCAGTCATCAGCCGGTGCTGTTCTTCTGTGCCAGCCGTCTTGTGTCTGCCCGCGACATCGATCGCAGGGCAAACCGCATGCCAAAGGCGCCGGCGATGCCCAGCCCGGCCATGACCAGCGGCATCATCCAGGTGGTGAAGAACCCATGCCGCTCCTGCACCCAGCCGCGGTTTTCCTCGTGGTAGAGGATCTCGAATTTCTGGCCCACCTCCGGCGTGAAGAACACTGGCAGAAAAGTTTCCGCTTGCCACCAATCGCCGGCCGCATCCCTGTAGCGCACTGTGGGGTAGTAGTCGCCGTCGTCGACCGTGCGTTTGGTGACGGAATCCGTGCGGGTCCCGTGAACATAGCGAATTGACAGAATTTCTGCTTCCGCGGGCTGCGCATGGCGCACAAACCGCCAGTTGTCGAGAAAGGCTATGAGGCCGAACAGAATGAAAATCCCCGGCACCAGAAACATCAGAAAACGCATCCACAGCGGTTGTTTTACGGTTTCTGCCATCTGCCCCTCCGGTTTTCCGGCAGCCTAGCAAACGGCGGCAATGGTGGCGAGAACTTCGCATTGGCTTGATCGAAACCCAGCGGAACGGCACAGTGGCAGAAAACGGGGGCGCAATGGAGCCGGAAGAGCAGACACCACCCAGGGACGCGATTGCCGAAAGCACCGCCGAGGCGCTGGAGCTTGGCCAGCGGCTGTGGGAACTGGCATCAGAAGGGCTCGAGCTGCTGCTGCGGCCCTGGAACGCGTACCAGGCCGGGATCGTTGTTGCGGTCTTTGTGCTGGCAACCTTGATTGCTCGTCCGCTGAAGAACGCATTCCACAACTGGCTTCGGGCGCGCGAGGGCTGGCCGCGCTGGCGGATCCGGGCCGGGCTGGTGGTGCACAAGCGGATCCGCGGCATCTTGTTTGTGCTGCTGATCTGGATGGTGGTCCTGATCATGCAGGAAATGACCTGGCCCAGCCGGTCCCGCCTGCTGACCGTCATCGCCAACCTGTCGCTGGCCTGGCTGATTGTCTCCTTTGCCACCCGGCTGGTGGGCAATCCGCTGCTCCGGAACCTCGTGAAATACGGCGCTTGGGCCTGGATCACCTTGCGCATCCTGGGCATCACCGAAGACGCGATACATCTGCTGGACGGCGTCGCCATCAATTTCGGCGATCTCAGGATCTCGCTGTTCCTGGTGGTGCAGGCGGTTGTGATCCTGGGCGTGATGCTGACGCTGGCGCGGGTGATCTCCTCGGTGGCGGCCAACCGGATCCGTGCCAATTCCGATATTTCCCCGTCGATGCAGGTTCTGGGGGCCAAACTGGCGCAGATCCTGCTGTTCGGCGGTGCATTCTTTATCGGGCTCAAGGCGATCGGCATCGACCTGACCGGCCTGGCGGTGCTGTCCGGCGCCATCGGCGTGGGCCTGGGTTTTGGCCTGCAGAAGGTTGTGTCGAACCTGGTGTCGGGCCTGATCATCCTGTTGGACAAATCAATCAAACCGGGCGATGTGATCTCGCTGGGCGACACCTTCGGCTGGATCAATGCGCTGGGCGCGCGGTATGTCTCAGTCGTGACCCGCGACGGGCGGGAATACCTGATTCCGAACGAAGATCTGATCACCACCCAGGTGGTGAATTGGTCGCATTCCGACAAATACGTGCGGCTGGACCTGCATTTCGGCACCGGCTACGGCGACGATCCCCACAAGGTGCGCAAGATCGCGATTGAGGCCGCCTGTGGCGTCAAGCGGGTGCTGCAGTACGGCAGCAAGAAGCCGGTTTGCCATATCACCGGTTTTGGCGACAGCAGCGTTGATTATGTGTTGCGGTTTTGGATCGACGACCCCACCGGCGGCCTCACCAACATCCGCGGCAACGTCTATCTGGCGCTGTGGGACGCGTTCCAGGAAGAAGACATTTCGATCCCGTTCCCGCAGCGCGAAGTCCGGATGCTGAACGACCCTTTGCCGGTCAGGGTTGCACCTTCGGACAATGACGGATAAAGCACAGGGCTTGCATCGCCGGGGCGTGGTTTTATTGAAAAGTTACCCTCCGGTTGCTACATTATTAACAGGCCCGGCGCCGGGGCTTGGCGGCGCGTTGCAAGGAGGACTATGTCCTGTCACCCGTACCTCAAGCGGCAGATGCCGCTGTTAATGGGGCAGCCGTGATGGCCGCCCAGTCCCAGCCCACCAGCGAACAGCTGCTGGAGCGGATTCTCTCCTCACTCAGCGATGACAAAGCCGAAGATGTTGTGCAGATCGACCTGCGCGGCAAGACGTCGATCGGCGATTACATGGTGCTGGCCTCCGGCCGCTCCACCCGTCAGGTCGCTGCGATGGCAGAAAAGCTGACCGACCGGCTCAAGCAGGAGTACCGGATCACCTGTAAGGTCGAAGGCAAGGATGCCGGCGACTGGGTGCTGATCGACTCCGGTGATGTGATCGTCCATATCTTCCGCCCGGAAGTGCGCGAGTTCTACCAGCTTGAGAAGATGTGGATGCCCGCAGGCACCCCGGCAGCACCGGCCGCCGAGGGCTGATCCAAGGCTGATTTGAGGCAGGCCCGCACAGGCGTGCGGGCCGGATTGCTGCAGGAAATTCATGCGTCTGCATATCTGTGCGGCCGGGCGTCTTCGCTCTGGCCCGGAAAAATCCCTCATCGACGATTATCTCACCCGGTTCGACCGGACTGGCCGCGCTCTGGGTCTGGGTCCTGCGCGGGTAGTGGAGATTGAGGATAAGAAAAACGCAGGCATGGCGGCGGAGGCTGCGCTGCTGCGCAAGGCGCTGCCCAAGGGCGCGGTGATCTGCACCCTGGATGAGCGCGGCAAGGTGATGTCTTCCCCCGATTTTGCGGACAGGCTGGCTGGCTGGCGCGACAGCGGCCGCCAGGACCTGGCGCTAATCATCGGCGGCGCGGACGGGATCGACCCTTCCTTGCGGGCCGAGGCCGATTTCTCCATTTCCTTCGGTAAGATGGTCTGGCCGCATATGCTGGTGCGGGTAATGCTGGCGGAGCAGATCTACCGCGCCGCAACCATTCTGGCGGGCAGCCCGTACCACCGGGTGTGAAGGTGCCTTGGGGCGCATGCCTCCCCTCCCGGCGGCATAGCCGCCTGCCGGGCAGCGGGACGGGAATTTTTTAGCCAGAAGAAGATCAGGGCAGGGTGAGCACGTAAGTTTCCTTGCCCCAGCCATCCACCAGGCAGCGGGCCTGAATCTGCACCCTGGTTATTCCCTCCGGGATCTGCACACCGCTAAGTGACCGGGTAAAGGGCTGCTCGTGCTCGTGCGGATGCGCCAGCACCCGCAGGCCCAGTTCGTTTCCGTCCATATCCAGCACTCGCCAGCCGTCGGCGTAATGCTCCCAGCCGGTGTCCGGGTGGGACAAGGTGACGCTGAAGGACCAGCTGCCGCCAGAGGCGCGGGCGGTGGCGTCCTCGATCACCGGTTCATCTGCAAGGGCGGGCAGGGCGGCGGCGCTGAGCGCACAGGTCAGAAGCAAGTGTTTCATGCCCGCACCTTAGCCTTGGGGAGCCCGCTGTGCAGTCACGAAACCGTGTCCCCTTTGCTATCAGACGGGATGCGCAGCAGGATCCGGCGGGAGTGCGAGACAAATTCGCGCCGGTACAGCACCGCAACAGTAATCAACGCGGCCCCGCCCAGCGGCAGGGCGCCCGCCAGCCAGGCCACGGCGGCCAGCGCGAAATAGGTCGACCGCATGCCGCGGTTGAAACTGCGCGCGGCAGTGATGCTGATTTCGGCCGCCTGTGCGGCGCGCGGATAGGCAAGCTCATGGGCCGGATCATTCGGCACCGCCGCCATCAGCACCGCGCAATAGCCGAACAGCCGGTGCGACCAGACAAACTTCAAAAACGCATTGGACAGAAGCAGCAGCACAACAAGGATCTTCACTTCCCAGACAAAGGCCGGAGCGCTGTCCTGGATCAGGTCTTCTGCAACCCCCGCCAGCTGTTCAGTATTGCCGATCAGTGCCAGCCCGCCGCCGATCGCAATCATCGCAGCAGAAGCAAAAAAGGCGGTGGCCTGCCGCAGGTTGCCGGCCAGCTGCGCGTCAAATATCCGCGGGTCGCGTTCCACCATCCGTTTCATCCAGTCGCGCCGGAAATCCTCCATCAGCAGTGAGACAGAGGGCCGCCCGGCAGGCGGATTCTCAATCCTCCAGCCGATCCACAGCCAGCCTGCGATCAGCAGGGTCAGTGCGGCGAGGTCAAAGAGGGTGAATTGCGCAAGGCGGGTGGTCCAGATCATGGCCTGACCGTAGCGTGGCAATCCGTCCCTTGCCAGACGGGAAGAATTGGTAATATCATTTTACCAAATAGGAGAGCCCGATGGACATGCCATCCCCGAACCCCGCCATTCTGGCCCGCAAGGCGCGGCTTGCCGAGCGCCTGCGTGCCGTGCTGCCCGCGGATGCGGTGATCCAGGACGAGGCGGAAACCCGCGCCTATGAATGCGATGCGCTCACTGCCTACAGATGCCCGCCGCTGCTGGCGGTGCTGCCGCGGAGCACGCAAGAGGTCTCAGCCGTGCTGCGGATCTGCCACGAGGAAGGCGTGCCGGTGGTGCCGCGCGGTGCAGGAACCTCGCTGGCGGGCGGGGCGCTTCCGACGGCAGATTGCGTGATCCTGGGCGTGGCGCGGATGAATGAGGTGCTGGAGACCGATTACGACAACCGCATTATCCGGGTGCAGACCGGGCGCACCAATCTCAGCGTCTCCGGCGCGGTGGAGGAAGAGGATTTCTTCTACGCCCCCGACCCGTCTTCGCAGCTGGCCTGCGCTATTGCCGGCAATATCGCGATGAATTCCGGCGGGGCGCATTGCCTGAAATACGGGGTGACCACCAACAATCTGCTGGGTGTCACCATGGTGATGATGGATGGCACCGTGGCGGAAATCGGCGGTGCGCATCTGGATGCGGGCGGGCTGGACCTCTTGGGCGTGATCTGCGGCAGCGAAGGGCAGCTGGGGGTGGTGACTGAGGCCACCCTGCGGATCCTGCGCAAGCCTGAGGGCGCCCGCCCGGTTCTGATCGGCTATGACAGCAAC
Organism: Leisingera sp. ANG-S5; assembly: GCF_000813925.1. Classification (NCBI taxonomy): domain Bacteria; kingdom Pseudomonadati; phylum Pseudomonadota; class Alphaproteobacteria; order Rhodobacterales; family Roseobacteraceae; genus Leisingera; species Leisingera sp. ANG-S5. Next base: position 210,392 of record NZ_JWLH01000010.1, read on the forward strand.
GAGGTGGCCGGCGCCTGCGTCAGCGACATCATCAAGGCGGGTGTGCTGCCGGTGGCCATCGAATTCATGGATCGCCCCTGCATCGAGGCTTGCGAGGCATTTGCCAAGGCGGGCTATCCGATGTGCGAGGCGCTGCTGATCATCGAGGTCGAGGGCAGCGAGGCCGAGATCGCGCACCAGCTGGGGCTGATCACAGAGATTGCCCGCTCCCACAACCCGGTGGAGCTGCGCGAGGCGGGGGATGCGGATGAGGCCGCCCGCATCTGGCTGGGCCGCAAGTCGGCCTTTGGCGCCATGGGGCAGATCAACGATTACATGTGCCTGGACGGAACGATCCCGGTGTCCTCACTTCCCTTCGTGCTGCGCCGCATCGGTGAGATGAGCAAGGAATTCGGGCTGGATGTGGCCAATGTGTTCCACGCGGGCGACGGCAACATGCACCCGCTGATCCTGTTCGATGCCAACAAACCGGGCGATCTGGAAACCTGCGAGGCCTTTGGTGCCGAGATCCTGAAGCTCTGTGTCGAGGCGGGCGGCTGCCTGACCGGCGAGCATGGGGTCGGGATCGAGAAACGCGACCTGATGCTTCATCAGTACAGCGCGGCGGATCTGGAAGCGCAGCTGAAAGTTAAGGATGTGTTTGATCCCAAATGGCTTTTGAACCCGGCCAAGGTGTTCCCGCTGTCTGTAACTGAAAGCCGCCGGGCCGTGGCGCTGGCTGCTGAATGATTGGGGGCTAGCCCCCAAACCCCCAGAGTATTTTCGGGAAAGATGAATATGATGACACCAGGGAGCGAGGCAGAGCTGGCCGAGGCCATTGCAGGCGCAAGCGGGCCGCTGTGCATTCAGGGCGGCGGCAGCCGCGGGCTGGGTGTGGAAGGGGACGTGCTGAGCACGCGCGGGCTATCCGGTATTGAACTCTATGAGCCCGGCGCGCTGACGCTGGTGGTCAAGTCGGGCACCCCAGTGGCGGAGGTGGAGGCGCTGCTGGCCGCGGAAAACCAGCGGCTAGCGTTTGAACCGATGGATCACCGCGGCCTGCTGGGCACCGATGGCGAGCCGACCGTTGGCGGAGTGATTGCCGCCAATGTCTCCGGCCCCCGGCGAATCCAGGCGGGGGCGGCGCGCGATCACCTGTTGGGGGTGCGGTTAGTGGATGGGTCCGGCCAAGCGGTGAAGAACGGCGGCCGGGTGATGAAGAATGTGACCGGCTATGATCTGGTCAAGCTGATGTGCGGCGCCCACGGCACCTTGGGAGTGCTGACGGAGGTGTCTTTGAAAGTGCTGCCAAAGCCTGAGTGCAGTGGCACGTTGGTCTGGCACGGGCTTGGATGGGTCGCGTCGCTGAAAGTCTTCTGTGAAGCTTTGAAGTCACCCTATGACGTGACTGGTGCAGGCAGGGTTCCGCAGGGTGCCGCTGGAAAATCGATGACGTACATTCGGGTGGAGGGGTTCGAAGATTCCGTCAAATACCGCCTGACAGAACTGCGGAGGCTCTTTTCAGATTTGAAACCTGATGAGCTGAACATCGACGCAGAAGAAAATGCCCAAATTTGGCAGTCCTTGCGCGACGCAGAACCGTTTCACGGCAAAGCCGGAGACGTGTGGCGAACCTCGGTAAAGCCGACTGACATGCTTAAAGTAACAGGGCAGAGGGATTTCGAGCATGTTGTCGATTGGGGCGGCGGGTTGATCTGGAGCCTTGTGCCGGAAGGGGAGGATTTAAGGCAGAAACTGGCAAATGTGCCGGGCCATGCCACGCTGGTGCGGGCCAGTGCAGACACCCGCGCGCGGATCGGCGTATTCCAGCCGCAGCCCGCACCGCTGGCAGCCATCTCCGAAGGTCTGCGGTGGCAGTTCGACCCGCGCGGCATCCTCAATCCGGGGCTGATGGGGTAACACATGCAGACCACATTCACCGAAAAACAGCTGCAGGACCCCGGCACCAAACGCGCGAATGAAATCCTGCGCTCTTGCGTCCACTGCGGGTTTTGCACCGCGACGTGCCCGACCTATCAGGTGCTGGGCGATGAGCTGGATTCACCGCGCGGTCGGATCTACCTGATCAAGGACATGCTGGAAAACGAACGGGTGCCGGACGAAAAGACCGTCAAGCACATCGACCGCTGCCTGTCGTGCCTGGCCTGCATGACCACCTGTCCGTCAGGCGTGCACTACATGCATCTGGTGGACCATGCCCGCGCCTATATCGAAAAGCACTACGACAGGCCATGGAGCGATAAGGCCCTGCGCTGGCTCCTAGCGCGGATCCTGCCTTATCCGGGCCGGTTCCGGCTGGCGCTGCTGGGGGCCAAGCTGGCGAAACCGTTCAAGGGTCTGCTGCCGGATCCCCGGCTGCGCGCGATGCTGGATATGGCGCCGAAAACCATTCCGCCAGTCAGCCGCAATGACGATCCGCAGAGCTTTGCGCCCGAGGTTCCCCGCAGGAAACGCGTGGCGCTGATGACCGGCTGCGCCCAGAAGGCGCTGAACACCGATATCAACGACGCCACCATCCGCCTGCTGACCCGGCTCGGCTGCGAAGTGGTGGTCGCCAGGGGGGCGGGCTGCTGCGGGGCGCTGACCCACCACATGGGGCGCGAGGATGAGAGCCGCACTGCGGCGGCAAAAAACATCCGCGCCTGGGCGGCAGAGATCGACGGGCAGGGGTTGGATGCGATTGTCATCAATACCTCCGGCTGCGGCACCACGGTCAAGGACTACGGGCATGTGTTCCGAAACAGCGAACTGGCGGCGGATGCGGCGCGGGTGTCAGGCATTGCGATGGATATCTCCGAATTGCTGATGCAGCTGGATCTGCCTGAGGGGGAGGACAAGGGGCTGACAGTGGCTTATCACGCCGCCTGCTCGCTGCAGCACGGCCAGCAAATCAAGACCCACCCCAAGACGCTGCTGAAACAGGCCGGTTTCACGGTGGTGGAGCCTGCCGACAGCCATCTCTGCTGCGGATCGGCCGGTACCTACAATTTGATGCAGCCGGAAATCTCGGCCCAGCTGAAGGCGCGCAAGGTCAAGACGCTGGAGGCCAAAGAGCCCGATCTGATCGCTGCTGGCAATATCGGCTGCATGATGCAGATCGGCGGGGGCACCGAATTGCCCATCGTGCATACGGTCGAGCTGCTGGACTGGGCCACGGGCGGCCCGCAGCCGCCTGCGCTGACGGCACCGGGCATACGCGCGCCGGAGGTACCCATCTTGCGCTGAACGGTGTTTGAAAAGCGGAAAGAATCGGGCTGCACAAACCGCGCATTTGCCGTAATTTTGCCTGAACAGACAAATAATCTCCCACCCGGTGGATAAGAGGAGACGCATGTGAGGCAGTGGATTCTTGCGGTTGCAGCGCTGCTGCTGCCAGCCGCAGCAATGGCGCAGGACAGCAGACTACAGCGGATGGATACCCTGGATGCGGGCCGCAAGTGGGAAGCTGTCGGGCGGCTCGACGTGAATGGCGAGGGGTTCTGCACCGGTGCGCTGATTGCTCCTGACCTGGTGTTGACGGCCGCGCATTGCCTCTATGACAGCCGCACCAAGGCGCCGATCGACCCCGCCACCATCGAATTCCTGGCCGGCTGGCGCAACGGCCGCGCCTCTGCCTACCGCTCTGTGCGCCGGGCGGTGCAGCATCCCTCTTATGTCTATGACGGGGAGCTTTCGACCGGCCGGGTGCGCAATGACATCGCTCTGCTGCAATTGCAGCGCCCGATCCGCAATACCAAGGTCACGCCGTTTGAAACCGAAGCGCGCCCGCGCAAAGGAGCCAAGATCGGTGTCGTCTCTTATGCCCATGACCGGTCTGAGGCGCCGTCCCTGCAAGAGGTCTGCGCGGTGATGGCGCGGCAGCAGGGGGTGCTGGTAATGTCCTGTGACGTGGATTTCGGCTCCTCCGGTGCGCCGGTGTTTTCCTTTGACGGTGGCGTGCCGCGCATCGTCTCGGTGGTTTCTGCCAAGGCAGAGGTGAGCGGTAAGCAGGTGTCGCTGGGATCTGCCCTGGCCGAGGAACTGACTCTGCTGCAGGCGCAGCTGACTGCGGTTGCGACCGGCGGCCAGCTGCCCCCTGGCGTGGGCCGGGTGAAGGCGGGGGAGCGCGCCAGCTCCTCCGGTGCAAAGTTCATCAAGCAATGATCCGGCGGGCGCTGATACTGGCGGCTGCGGTTCTGGCCTATGCCGGCGGTGCGGCGGCTCAGGAAACTGGCCTGCGGCGGCTAACCGACCGCGATGATCTGTTCGGCTGGGAGGCCGTGGGCCGGCTGGAGCTGAACGGGCAGGGCTTCTGCACCGGCACATTGATTGCCCCGGAACTGGTGCTGACGGCGGCGCATTGCGTCTATGACCGCAACGGGGATCAGCGCCCGGCAGAGCAGATCCGGTTCCGGGCCGGATTGCGGGACGGGGTGGCGATTGCCGAGCGGCAGGCGCTGCAGATCGCGGCGCATCCCGGCTACGATCCGCGCCAACGCCTGACCTTGGAGAATATCCGCCACGATGTGGCGCTGATCCGGTTGGCGGAGCCGGTCCTCAGCGGTCAGGCAGATGCCTTTGCGCTGCATTCTGGCCAGGATTACGGCGTTAACATTTCGGTAACCTCTTACGGCATGGGCCGGGCTGAGGCGCTGTCGCGCCAGCGTGAATGCAACCTGATGGGGGAGCATGGGGACGTGCTGATGATCGATTGCAATGTCACCTTCGGCTCTTCCGGGGCGCCGGTGTTCTCACAGGTTGGCGGCCGTGGACGCATCCTGGCGCTGGTTTCGGGCGGCGGCAGTTATCAGGGCAAGAAGATCGCATTCGGCATGAAGCTGCCCCAGCGGGTTGCAGAGCTGAAGGCGCAGCTGCGCCGCAATCCGGTGGCAGCACCTGACCGGCGGATCAAGCGGATCCGGGTTGGCAGCGGTGCTTCCGCAGGTGGTGCAAAATTTGTCAGCGTGGGCGACTGACAGACCTCTTGAAGCCGCAATTTCCGCTTCCTATCTCAGGATTGTCCGGGCAGCCGCTGATTGGGGCCCGGAGAAAAATCAGCCTGTCCCTGCGGGGAAGGCATCCTGAAATCGCTCATGAATGAGGATGGAAAATGCGTACTTTTGATTTTGCACCGCTGCACCGTGCCACCATCGGTTTTGACCAGATCGCCAGCCTGATGGACCGCGCCCTGAGCGCTGACGCGGCCCAGTCCAGCTACCCGCCCTACAACATTGAGAAGACCGATGCTGACAGCTACCGCATCTCAATCGCTGTTGCCGGTTTCTCTGACGAAGACCTGAACGTCGAAGTGAAGGAAAACGCGCTGGTCGTGTCCGCGAAGAAAGCAGAGGACGGCGACGGCCGCACCTTCCTGCACCGCGGTATTGCCACCCGGGCCTTCGAACGCCGTTTCACCCTGGCCGACCACGTCCACGTGACCGGCGCCAGCCATGAAAACGGCATGCTGCATATCGATCTGCACCGCGAGGTGCCGGAGGCGCTGAAACCGCGCCGGATCGAAATCTCCTCCTCCCGCCCGAACCGACCGGAGATCGAGGCCAAAGCGGTCAACTGATCCTTCGGTTCCCGGTTCGCGCACAAGACGCCCCCTGGCTTTGCCAGGGGGCTTTTTTGTTTTGCCGGGCTGTCCCCGCGGGGACAGCCCAGGGTTGTGCGGCGCAATCAGATGTTAGGATTTTGGCGCCACACTGAGGTGGTGAATGGTTGTTGCGCCGGTGTCCGACCGCCCGCCGGTGCTGCCAATACGCGGTCAGGGTGAACCATATGGGACCACAAGAGATACAGCATGTTCAGCAGAGCTTCGCAGGCATATTTGCCCGCAAGGCGGATCTGGCAGAACGGTTCTATGTGCATCTCTTCACCCGACTGCCGGAGGCGCGGGGGATGTTCCGCGGCAATTTCGTGAAGCAGAAAACGATGCTGACGGCGATGATCACGTCCTGTGTGCGCAATTTGGATGACCCGCGCACGCTGGAGGACATCGGCGTGCAGCTGGCGCAGGAACACGCCCATCTGGACCTTGGCCCGCGGGAGGCGGAGGCGGCAAAGCGGGCGCTGATCGCCGCTTTGCGCGATGTTCTGGGGGCGGAACTGGACCCGGAGACCGAGTTTGCCTGGGCCAGTGCCATCAGCCGGGTGGCCGGGACGCTGACCCGGCACTGAGCTGGCACTGACCATCCGGCTGCCCTGATCCGCGGGGCGGTTCAGACCGCCATGCAGATGTATTTCATCTCCAGGTAATCTTCGATGCCGTGGTGGCTGCCTTCGCGGCCCAGGCCGGACTGCTTGACGCCGCCGAATGGGGCCACCTCGGTGGAGATGATGCCGGTGTTGACCCCGACGATCCCGTATTCCAGCGCCTCGGCCACCTTGTATACACGGGAGAGGTCCTTGGCGTAGAAATAGGACGCAAGGCCAAAGATGGTGTCATTGGCCATAGCGATCACCTCATCCTCGTCCTCGAACTTGAACAGCGGGGCCAGCGGGCCAAAGGTCTCGTCGGTGGCAAAGGCCATCTCCTGGGTTGCGCCCTTGACGATGGTCGGCTGGAAGAAGCTGCCGCCCAGTTCCGACGGGTTGCCGCCCAGGATCACTTCGCCGCCCTTGGAGGTAGCATCGGCGATATGCTCCTGCACCTTCTCGACCGCTTCCTTGTTGATCAGCGGGCCGAAGTGGATGCCGTCCTTGAGACCGTCGCCGACGTTCATTTTCTCGACCGCGGCTTTCAGCTTCTCCGCAAAGGCATCGTAAACGCCAGCCTGCACATAGATCCGGTTGGCGCAGACGCAGGTCTGGCCGTTGTTGCGGAACTTGCACATGATGGCGCCTTCGACGGCGGCGTCCAGATCGGCGTCGTCAAACACGATGAACGGCGCGTTGCCGCCCAGCTCCATCGAGCATTTCATCACCGTGTCTGCTGCCTGGCGCAGCAGGATGCGGCCGACCTCGGTGGAGCCGGTGAAGGTCAGCTTGCGCACCGCGTCGTTCTCGCAGAACTCCTTGCCGATGTCGGAAGCGCGCGACGACGGCACAACGCTGAACACGCCCGCCGGAATGCCGGCCCGGTCGGCCAGAACTGCCAGCACAATCGCCGACAGCGGGGTTTCCGCGGCGGGACGGGCGACAAAGGAACAGCCGGCGGCCAGCGCCGGGCCTGCCTTGCGGGTGATCATCGCGTTGGGGAAGTTCCAGGGAGTGATCGAGGCGGCAACACCAATCGGCTGCTTCAGCACGGTGATGCGCTTGTCGCGCTGGTGGCCGGGGATGGTCTCGCCGTAGATCCGCTTGGCCTCTTCCGCGAAGAACTCGATGAAAGATGCGCCATAGGCGATCTCGCCGCGGGATTCCGCCAGCGGCTTGCCCATCTCGGCGGTCAGGATCACTGCCAGATCCTCCTGGTTTTCCATCATCAGCTCGAACCACTTGCGCATCACATTGGCGCGCTCCTTGCCGGTCCACTTGGCCCAGTCCTTTTGCGCGGCATCGGCCTGGGTAATGGCACCGGCAACCTGCGCGCGGCTGGTGTCGGCGACCTGGGCGATCACGTCGCCGCGGGCCGGGTTGGATACGTCAAAGGTGCCTTCGCCGTCGGTAAACTGGCCGCCGATATAAGCGCGGGTTTCCAGCAGGCTGGGGTCTTTGAGAAGGGATTTCAGGTCAGTGGTTGCGTCAAGCATGGCGGGCCTCCCGGGTGTTCTGTTGCGGAATGCAAAGCAGTTGTGCCTTGATATGTCCAGAAGGATTGATGAGTCCAGAATTTGATCAAATTCCGGGCAAAGATTTTGAGCCAAGCAATTTGACATGTGCTGTGCCAGACTGTCTGGTAGCCGCAAAGAATAAGAACAGGGGAGATTGGGCATGGAATTGGATGATGCCTATGCCAACGGGGCCTATATCGAGAATGCCGACAAGTACCCGCCGCGCTGGGCGGCCTCGGCGGAGGATTTCCGCAACAGCCTGCATGAGCGCGCCCGGCTGAACATTCCTTATGGCGAGGGGGAGCGGCAGACCTTTGACCTGTTCCTGCCTGAAGGCGCCGCCAAGGGACTGTTTGTCTTTGTCCACGGCGGCTATTGGCTGGCTTTCGATAAAAGTTCCTGGTCGCATCTGGCGCGCGGCGCCCTGTCGCACGGATGGGCGGTGGCGATGCCGTCCTACGACCTGTGCCCGGAGGTGCGGATTGCCGATATCACCCGGCAAATTGCGGCCGCGGTGACGCGGGTTGCGGAGGAAGTGGAGGGCCCGATTGCGCTGGCTGGCCATTCGGCGGGTGGTCACCTTGTAGCGCGGATGCTGGACAAGGCGCTGCTGCCGGCGGATGTGGGCGCGCGGATCAAAACAGTGATCCCAATCTCGCCGCTGTCGGATCTGCTGCCCTTGTTGCGCACCACGATGAACCAGAAGTTCAAGATGGATTCGGCTGCTGCGGTGGCAGAAAGCCCGGTGGAGATGCAAGACCGCTATGAGGCAGAGGTCACCGTCTGGGTCGGCGGCGAGGAACGCCCGGCGTTTCTGGATCAGGCGGTCTGGCTGGTGGAGGCCTGGGGTGCGGATCATGTGATTGCCTTTGGCAAGCATCATTTCAACGTGATCGACCCGCTGGCCGACCCGGACAGCGATCTGGTGGCGCTGATCGTGAATTGAGGGCTTGGAGGGGGCAGAAACGCCCTCTCTGAACAGGGCGAAAATAGTTCTTGCCAGAATCCCCTTTCCGCCGCATCTTCCGGCTCAAGGGCCAGGCGATGGCGTCGCCGCATGGAATACATGCCAGCCCCCGCATTCCAAAACTGTCCTGAACGCCGGGACCTTTCTTGTAAGAAGGAAGGGTCTGATATGACTGCACGTCCTGAAATGTACCGTTTTCACAATGGTGAGAAGGCGCCGCTGCAATTTGCTGTCTCCGAGTACGAGGCGCGGATCGCGGGCCTGCGCAAAATCATGGCTGAAACAGGGGTGAGCGCTGCTGTCTTCACCTCGATGCACAACATCTCCTACTACTCGGGCTTCACCTACTGCGCCTTTGGCCGCCCTTACGGCCTGGTGGTGACCGCAAGCGAAGCCGTGACCATCTCGGCCGGCATCGACGCGGGCCAGCCCTGGCGCCGCTCTTTCTGCGACAACATCACCTACACCGACTGGCAGCGCGACAATTTCTGGCGTGCAATCAAGTCGGTATCGGGCGAGGGCGCGGTGGTCGGCTATGAGAGCGATCACCTGACGCTGCTGCAGAAGGCCAAGCTGGAGGGGTTCCTGAAGCCCTCGCAGCTGGTTGACCTGTATGAACCGACCATGCGCCAGCGGATGGGCAAATCCGCCGCTGAACTGGACATGATCCGGGCCGGTGCCGCCGTTGCCGATGTGGGCGGCTTTGCGATCCGCGACGCGGTCAAGGAAGGCGCGCGGGAGATTGATGTGGCGATGGCCGGCCGTGATGCGATGGAGCTGGAGATTGCCAAGCGGTTTCCGGATGCGGAGTACCGCGACACTTGGGTCTGGTTCCAGTCGGGCATCAACACTGACGGCGCCCACAACCCGGTGACGGGCCGCACCCTGCAGCGCGGCGACATCCTGTCCCTGAATACTTTCCCCATGATTTCAGGGTATTACACCGCGCTGGAGCGGACCATGTTCGTGAAGGAAGTGGATGCCGACTCCCTGCGCATCTGGGAGGCCAATGTGGCGGCCCATGAGCTGGGTATCTCGCTGCTGAAGCCGGGCGCGAGCTGCGCGGAAATCACCCATAAGATCAACGCCTTCTTTGAAGAGCAGGATCTGCTGCAGTACCGCACCTTTGGCTACGGCCACTCGTTCGGCGTTCTGTCGCACTACTATGGCCGCGAGGCGGGGCTGGAACTGCGCGAGGACATCGATACGGTGCTGGAGCCGGGAATGGTGATCTCGATGGAGCCGATGCTGACCATCGCCGATGGCCAGCCGGGTGCCGGCGGCTACCGTGAGCATGACATTCTGATCATCCACGAGGATGGCAACGAGAACATCACCAAATACCCCTATGGGCCGGAGTTCAACGTCGTCGGCTGAGGCGGACTGAACGCGAAAATTCAGGGGGTGCCATGTGTGCACCCCCTGTGCACCGCCTGTGCACCGGGGAGGGCGTCAGGCGGACTTGATCCTAGTAATGCGCTTGCCCCAGAGACTGGGTGCGCGCGGCCTCTGACGGCGGGAAAACCGGGGTCTGCGGAACCGACGGACCGCTGGCGGCCAGCAGCTGGCGGTGCCCGTTCCAACCTTGGGTCATCCACAGCGCAGCAGCAGGTTGTTCCTCAGCTTGCAAGAGTTCCCGCACCGACAGGCTCAGCTGAGACGCGTCGTGCTGCGCGGTTACGCTCAGGCGGTCCCCGGCCTTGGCCGTTTCCGGTTGGTCGAGCAGAAAGGCGGTGCGGCCCCAATGGCCGCCGGATTTCAGCCCGTTTGCCACTTGCACCCCCGGGGCCAGGTCCATTTTGAAGCTGACAAGCACTGCGTGAATGCGGCCCGTTTCGGAACAGGCGAGGTCTTTTGCAGCGCGCGCCGGATTGATGTTTGGCCGGGTGAAGTCGAATTCGAACAGATCTGTTGCCGGGCCAAGGGGCCGCAGGCTGCAGGCCTCAAAGTCGTTCGGTGTGAGCTGCGCCACGCGGGCAAAATTGTGAAAGGCGCTGAGGTCGAAACCTTCTGCCTCATGCGGGCGCCAGAGGTTCAGAAGCCCATCGCTTTCGACCGGCTGCGCCATGAGCGTTCCGCGTTCGGGGATCGCGCGGGCATCCGGCTTGGCAAGTGCGGCCATGGCGTGGGTGAGAGTTGCAAGCGCACCTTCGCCAAGCAGAACCGTATCGACGATTTCCGAGATCACGACATCTGCCTGCTCTGGAATGTCTTCACCGACCACGATGTCGTGCGACCATTTCGGGATGACGGTGATGCGGCTGCTGAGACCGTTGTCCGCGATGACCTGCTTCGCAGCCTGGGCGATCAGGGGCTGCTGTTCGCAAGTGTAGACATGTTTCGCGCCCGCACGTGCCGCCAGCATGGCGGTCAAACCAGCGCCGCAGCCGATGTCCAGAACCACGTCGCCGGGCTTCACCTTGGCTGCGATGGCCTTGGCATAGGCCTTGTTGCGGGCGGTGTCCGACAGCATCGGGAAGTGCCAGCGGGGCACAAATGTCTGATGCAGCCGTTCCTGCAGGATCTGCACCTCGTGGTGGCCGGGGTCAATCCTGAGAGCCTCTGATAAGAGCTGCGAAGTCCGGATGCCGCCGTCGGTCAGGGGTTCAGATTTTGCGGATTGTAAGAGGGATTCTGCGTCCTGTGCAGGCTGGTTCTGGTGTTTTTGCGAAGGGGCAGGCGAATGACTTCCAGGCAAATTTTGTCCTCATTTATTGCAAATGCCACTGACCTGCTTATCCCTCATGCCTATCTAATAAATGATGAAGGAAAGGCACGTGCTGCGGGACGTTTCTGCCGGCGCTTCTGAGAATACCGGTGCCAAGGCTGCCGGAGGGGCTGGTCCGCAGATCTGCCGGCCGGGCGAGAGCTGTTCCGGCAAGGGGGCACGGACGTTGCGCCGGGGCGGGTCTTGGGGCATATGTGCGCCACGGCATCGCCCGCCGAATAGCCCGCCGATATGATACCCTCTTGCTGCAGCACGGTTGCATGCCGCCGCGAGGAAGAAAGAGCCACCGCCATGTATGACGCCCCGGAAAAGAAGAAATCGGAATTTGCGCTGATCCAGCTGATGCCGAACCTGATGACCATCGGTGCCATCTGTGCGGGCCTGTCGGCGATCCGGTCTGCGGTTTACGGCAATTACGGGCTGGCGGTGATGCTGATCCTGCTGGCGGCGGTGCTGGACGGGCTGGACGGGCGGCTGGCACGGGCGCTGCGCAGCGTCAGCAAGATGGGAGCGGAGCTGGATTCGCTGGCTGACTTCCTGAACTTCGGCGTGGCGACGCCACTGGTGATCTATTTCTGGGCGCTGCAGGACATGCGCGGGATCGGCTGGATTTCAGTGCTGGTGTTCTCGGTCTGCTGTGTGGTGCGGCTGGCGCGGTTCAATGTGTCTGCCAAGTCGGAGGAAGACGCGCCGAAGCTGCGCAAGGGGTACTTTGAGGGCATCCCTTCGCCTGCCGGAGCGCTGCTGGCGCTGCTGCCGATGTTTGCCTCCTTTGCCTATGGCAGCCGCGAACCGGTGCTGCATGAGCTGCTGATCTGTCTCACCATGGTGCTGGTGGGGCTGGCAATGATCAGCCACATTCCGACCTGGTCGCCGAAAGCAGTTAAAATTTCACGTGAGAATGTTAAGTACCTGCTTGTGGGCTTTGCCTTCATGGCTGCGGCATTACTGACCTATGCATGGACCGTGCTGGTTGTGCTATGCCTTGGCTACGTTGCGATGGTGATTTGGGGGCTGGTTTCCAAGCCAAAAGACTAGCCCAAGACGTCCGGGGAGGGACGAATTGGATATCAAAGCAGTTGAGGAGTCATACGCGCGCTGGGCGCCGGTGTATGACAGGACATTTGGCGCGGTGACGCGCTCTGGCCGCCGCAGGGCGACCCGTTACATCAATTCCCGCGAGGGCAGTGTGCTGGAGGTCGGGGTCGGCACCGGCTTGTCCCTGCAGCATTACGCGCCGCATCTGCAGGTGACGGGGATCGATTTCAGCCATGACATGCTGAAGAAGGCCCAAGGAAAGGTGCAGGAGCTGGGGCTGAAACAGGTGGAGGCGCTGCGGCAGATGGATGCCCGGCAGCTGGATTTCCCGGACAACTCGTTTGACACGGTGGCGGCGATGCATGTGCTGTCGGTGGTGCCGGACCCGGACAAGGTGATGCATGAGATTGCGCGGGTTCTGAAACCAGGCGGCAAGGTCGTGATCACCAACCATTTCAAGAGCGGCAAAGGGGTGCGGGCCTCGCTGGAGAAGCTGTCAGCCCCCCTGGCCAATGTGATTGGCTGGCATTCGGACTTTGCGCTGGAAACGGTGCTGCAGGAGGACCGGCTGCAGGTCGAGGTGCAGGAAAGCATTCCGCCCTTCGGGATGATGACATTCCTGGTGCTGGGCAAGCAACTGACAATGTGAAACAGCCAGTTTCCGCAATGCAGCCCCGGGGGGATCCTCCGGGGCTTTTCTTTGTGCGGCCTGTCTGCAACAGTGCATTTGAAACGGGTGGAATTGCGCCGCCTCAGGGGATGTAAAACCCTTTTACATCCCCATATCAGGATCAGGTATTTGACAGGGAAGGAGCGGATGCGATGAGTGTGTCCCAATTTGAGAAAATGGTGGCGGACAGCCAGGACAAGGTGCGCGAGTCGCAGTCCAGGATCGAGGCGCTGACCTCGCGCATCGAAGCGGCGCGCAGCAAGATCGAGGCCGGTGAGGACGCCAGCATCGACATCGAAAACGCCACCCTGGAAGACGTGCATGCGCATACCGAGGTGATGAACGCCAATATTGCCGAGCTGATCATGGGGCTCGATGATGTGACGGCGGCGTTTTCCAAGGATTTTGACGAGATGCGCAACAAGACCGGCTGGGAGAGCTTTGTCGGCTTCTTCAGTCGCGGCAAGTCGGACTCGATGCGCCAGGAGCGGATGCGCACGGCAAATATCGACGACAAGCTGCAGGACCTGATTGCCAAGTCGGATGTGATCGTGAAGCTGCTGGAAGGCCAGCTGGCCACCCTGGAAGAACAGCGCGAGAAGGTGCAGACCAATCTGTCCGCAACCCTGGACGACCGCGAGTTCACGGTGCAGGAGCTGGAGGGCGTGCGCGCCCAGATCGTGGCGCTGGACCCGCAGATCATCGAGCTGGAGAACAAGATCGCGGTCGAGCAAGACGCGGCGGCACGCACCAAGCTGGAGACCGAACTGGCCGACATCAACGCCAAATACAACGCGCTGGTGCAGGAGGAGCAGGTGAAGCTTGCCAAGTCCCAGACGCTGGAGCGCTATATCGAGAAGGGCAAAACCTGGGTCGACAGCCTGCAGAACCAGGCGGCGACGCAGATGGTGCTGATCAACAAGCTGCAGACGGACACGCAGCAGCGGGTGGTGCTGTATGATGCGCTGACCAAATCGCTGAAGACCGCGCAGCAGCAGGATGTGGCGCACCGGATCAACGAGATCGGCGTGCAGACCGACAAGGAAGCCCAGACCGCAATGGCGGCGATCGGCACCGCGACCAACCAGAAGATGGCCGACATGCTGGAAGCGCATGAAGGCAACATGGTGTTTGCCCGCGACGTGCTGGAGAAGAAGGCCAAGGCGGATGAACGCTTTGCCCGCCGGTTCGCGGCGATTGTCGAGAAGCACGACAAGAACCTGTATGGGGGGTGAGCTTGGATTGGCTTGAGTTCCTGAATATCCCGTGTCCGCCGAACTGGTTCTGGTGGAGCGTGCTGGCGGTTATTTTTGGAACTTTGGCTGTTCTCTACTTCGCCGTCGGAGGCCCTTTTGCAGGCTGGGTTGTGGCCACAGTAGCGGGAGTGTTCGCAATCTTTGCCTGGGAACTTTCTAAGGAGCGGATTGGTTAGACACCTCGGCCCACAACGCTGGCTGGAGAAAGCCGTAAACACTGGTGTGCACATGACAAAGTTCGAAAAACGGATGTTCAGAATTATGGTTGGCATAGGGCTGTCTGGGTTCACGCTGTGCAGCGCAATGGCCTATCTCCTCGGTGCTCCGGCCTTTGCGATGGTGGCAAGTGTCTTTGCCTTTATCGGCATTGTGATTGCCTTTCTTTGGTTCATTCAGGCCTGTGCGGACTCTTTCCGCGACTATGGCCTAGGGGAAGGCACGGCAAACCTGTACGGAGAGGACCATGCCAAGCGCATATTTGGCGAAAACTACATGAAGCCTAAGCAATGACCGATCCCTCGCACGACCACGCCGGCCTCAGCGATACCTTCACCTCGCGCCGCAGACAGCTAGGTGTAAACCGCTTCGTCCGGCTGTTCGCGGCATGTGTTTTTATGGCGCTGTTTTTCTATGGAATTTGGGCCGGGCATACATGGGTTGCTGTCGCTGCGATTTGGATGCTGACGCCGATGCTGCTGGTTTTTGCAGCCAGGTTTCCGGTTTCACTCGATCCAATTGTGGAGCCGAAACACTGCTTGTCAGCAAGCGATGCAATGCGGTCGCGCGAGGTTTGGCTGCAATTCTTCAAGCGGAATTGGTTTGTCGTCGCCAGCTTGTCTTTCACAGGATTTCTATTGCTTCACACAGGATGGCTGCCCTGGGTTGGTGCTGTGGGATTTTGGGTCTTTGCCATTCTGGCGGGTTTCTTGCATGCGAAATCGTCTGTTGAACTGAGAAGGGCGTGCGCATGACCGATCCCTCGCACGACCACGCGGGCCTCAGCGATACCTTCGCCTCGCGCCGGTACTTCAAGAAGTTTGAGACCATCATCCGGCATCTGACCCGGGTGGCGGCGGCGATGCAGGCGGAGGGGCGGCTTTCGAAGTCCGATGTGAAGGTGCTGACGGCCTACCTGATGCGGCTGAACTTCACCTTCCGCGCTCTGTCGATGAAATACCTGATGGCGGGGCGCGATACGGGCCGCTTCTTTGGCAGCCTGGCGATGGACAAGCGCGACAGCGGCTTTCCGGTTGCCGCGGAACTCATGACCATGGCCAACGACGCCCAGCAGGCGGAGCGGCATCTGGCCAATATGGCGAGTGAGGCGCAGTTGAAGGACGATATGGTGCGCACCATCATCTCAGACCGCACGGTGCCCTCGAAACTGCAATTCGCCCTGTCGCAGCGGCTTTATTATCAGGAGCTGGTGAAGGGGGAGCTGTTCTGGACCCAGAACGATCCGGTCTGCGAATGGCTGGAAAACATCGGCGAGAGGCGGCGGCGCTTTCTGCTGCATTGGGCGGCTTATGACAGCCAGGTGAACCTGCCGGTGATCTACCTGATGGAGTTGGAGGACAGCGGCAAGGTGGCGCTGCCCAAGGACGAGCGGCGCTGGCCGGAAGTGCAGGCGCATCTGATGGCCCAGGCGCTGGCGGGGCTGAAGCTGGTGACGATTGCCAAGGGGTTTGACGAGGATTTCGATGACCTCCACCCCAAGTATCTGCGCCGCTACCACGTCGGGCCGATGTATTCCTCTGCCTATACCGAGCAGTCCGGCCCGCTGCACCGGGTGCTGGAGGAGGCGGAGGCGCCCGCGGGCCAGGACTGGGCGCTGGCCTGGACGCTGGAGGAGCTGGAAAGCGAAGACGTGCGTGAGGAACGCGCAGGCTGGTTCGGCACCGTGGAGCGGGAGATCTTTGCGCTCGACCCCTTTGGCGGGCGCGGCGCGGATACCGGGGCAACGCGGACACAGCGCGCGATCATCCTGCCGCAGCGCCCGTTCCAGGTGCTGGCAGAGCTGGACCCGCCGGGATTTGCGGATGTGCAGAAGTTCGTGGTGAGCGACGCCGGGCAGGTGCTGCGGTATTGAGTGCCGGCGCGTGTTGCCTACAGCGGAGCCTCCCCTCTCGGCGGCAAAGCCGCCTGCCGGGCAGCGGGACGGGGATATTTTTAGCCAGATGAAGATTGTTTAAGTTGGAGGGCCAATGCGGATTGCGGGAGTATTGATGCTGATAGCTTTGACGGGAGGTTGCAGCGGGTACCTGGCTCAGGATCTGAATGCGTTCAAAGCGGAGACTGTGAGCCGCTATCCTGTTGGGAGCACCGTTGAGGACTTGCAGCGCGATCTCGGATGGCGCGGGTTCAAAGAAAGCGGCCCGGCTTTCAGGTCTACTCCGCATCGGCCCGTGCCACTGCCGCATTGCATGCGGAAGTCACTGGTTTACGGCTTTTGGGGAGGTGGCAATCGTTGGGTGTGCTACCGCGAAGAAGCAGGCCGGATAGAAGAAATTGAAATTTATCAGTTGGTCGCGGGCCTCTGAAGGAGAGAGAGATGAGCATTTCAGGCAATCAGATGGAGCTGCGGGAAGAGGATATCCGCAAGCATTACGCGGCTGCGGCGGCGATGCTGGAGGGGTTTGACCACACCCCGCGCATTGCCAAGCCTGCTGTGGAGGGCAAGGCGCCGGAACGTTCGCCCGGGATTGCCCGCACCCGCCGCTTCCGCTCCACCACGCCCGGGCTGGTCACACGCTCCACTGCGCGGCCCGAAGGCGTGCATCTGATTGCCCGCATCGAGGCGGCGGATGAGGATGATCCGCTGACCTCACCCCTGCAGGCGACCCTGCAGCATGCCTTGCGCCGCGCCTTGGCGGTCTCCTTGGCAATGGGGGAGGCTTATGCGGATGTATCCGGGCTGGCGGATCTGAAGCGGGCCAATTTGGCCGGGTCCCTGGATGCGGCGCGCAAGGGGGAGTTCACCGAACTGCTGGCCGCTGAGGCGCTGATTGCGGCGCATGTGTTTGCCAATGCCGCGGCCTATCTGCTGGCGCCGCACGGGTCCGAGGCGCAGGCCGAGGTGGGCGAGGTGGAGGAGCTGCTGACCGACAACGCACCGCTGGCGCTGCACGGGGCGCTGTGGGAGCTGGACCAGAAGCTGGCGCTGCACGCGCCCGATGATGCGCATCTGATTGCGGCTGCGGCGGGTTATGCCGAGCAGCTGATGGAAAAGGCGGCCTTGCGCGCCCAGACTGCGCCGCGGCTGGAGGCGTTCACTGCTGCGGCCTGGCGGGTCGAGGCGGATGACCTGACCATCAGCAGTTTCGAACCGGCGGCGAAGGCGAAGTCCACAACGCTCACCATGGCGTTCAAGAAGCCGCATGAGGTGGTTGGCAACCATATCGCCAAGTACCAGGCCTTGAGGCTGTCCAAGATGCTGATGGCCTATGACTTCGACCGCCGCCTGAACCCGTTTGCCGAGATGGGCGGCTTCATCTTCACCTTCATGGGTGACGGCAAGCCGGGGACGGGTAAGACCACCCTCATTCAGATGATGGCGGGGCTGATCCATGATTACTGCCAGAATGCGGGCTACGCCTTCCGCTACCAGAACTTCGGCATCGACAATATCGACAGCTATCAGGGCAAGTCGGGGCAGAACGCCAAGTCGTTCATCCAGAACGTGATCGACCCGGGCGTGATCGGCTTTGGCACCATCGACGACATCGACCAAATCGCGGGCAAGCGCGGCGACCGGCAGTCCAGCGCGGGCCAGCAGGAGGTGACGGCGGTGTTCATGGAGGCCTTTGCCGGCGCCAACACCGTGGTGCGCGGCAACTGCACCTTCGGCATGTTCTCCAACTACCCGGAGAATGTGGACGATGCCCTGCGCCAGCGGGCCGGGGCGCGGTTCCTGGTGGACGGGCCGCAGACGCGGGAGGATTACATCGACATCCTGACGCTCTTGATGGGCAAGAACCATGCGATCCCGCTGGGAGAGCACGACCTCTATGGCGCGCAGGAGATCAAGAAGGCGGTCGCGCGCTCGTTTGAGGCGCACAACCGCCCGCAGGAGCCGGGGCTGATGGAGGTCTTTGGCCGGGTGCACGACCAGATCGGGGAACTGGATGATCTGGCCAAGCTGGGGACGTACCTGAAGGCGATCCAGGCTGCGGATGAACGTTTCACCGGCCGCGCCATCAAGAACATCACCGATGCGGTCAAAGTGCGGGCGATGGATTTCGAGCTGCCGGACGAATGGATGGAGAACCCGGAGCTGTTCCTGTTCAAGGATTACGAGACCAAATCGGCGATGATTGGTGAGCTGCGGGTGCCCATCACGGTCGACATGGTGGTGCAGGAGATCAACCGCTACGCCGACTCTGAGTTCCGCTATGCCGACAAGTCGGATGAGGTGGCGATTGAAAACATGGTGCGCGATTTCGGGCGGCAGGAAGAGGCCAAGCGGCGGTATCTGGAGGGGAAATAACCTTTGGGGATTGCCCTCTTATATCTTGGAATTGTGGTCACGGTTTTTGCCGCCCTCTTTACCCTTCCAGCCGCGTGGGTCAACGGCGACAGAGTCGGGAACAAGGAGACGGTTTTGTGGCGGGCAGCAGGCTTTACACTATTGCCGGCCGGGATCATTTGCCTTGCTGCATATGTAGTTGCTGGATTTGCATTTTTGCCTGACTTGTCTCCGAACCCAGTTAGCTTCTTTGAGTATGTGAAGTTCGCGGCAGCTGGAACGGCAGCGTCGTGTGTTGTGCTGGTTCCAATCTCAGCGCTCGTTTTTGGTGCGGCTTGGTTCCTGGGCAGGCGATCATTCATCCGTGCACGTGTGCAGAAGGAAACCTGATGAGTATTGGGCAAAAGACAAGGGCAGTGCTTGACCGTGGGCGGAAGCGGAGCGCCCGCTCGTTTTGCCGGAGGCAAACCTTCGGTTTGACGAGACGGAGAAGTATCAAGTTGGTATTTTAAGAGGCAGGAGTGATGGAATACGTTCAATTAATTTCTGATTTTGCTTCCAAACATAAAGACCTGATCTCCTTGATTGGGGTTCCTCTCCTATCGGCAATCGTAGCTTGGTTCGCGTCCGTTCGTGCAACCAAAATCACGCAGAAAGCGCAGGTTGTGCGTAGGGGGTTGGATAGGGAGCTGAAATTAAGCGACTACAGGCAAGCCTGGATTAACGAGCTTCGAAATGATCTGGCATTGCTTTCTTCTTTGTCTCTAGCACCAAATTCAGGAGCAGAGAATACGATAGCGTTTAATGCGGCTCTTTCTAGAATCCTAATGAGAGTTAATCCTCAAAACCCCTACATTCCTGAGCTGGAGAAGGTTGTCGCGGGTATTCGCGACTACAATCTTGTCAATGTACAAGCAAAGCAAGATGAACTTGTTAAAGTGAGCCGACTGGTTCTCAAACAGGAGTGGGAACGACTCAAAAAAGATCTGAGAGACACGGAAATTTCTTACGAAAGTGACGCAGCATGAAACGCCTCATCCAGCATGGCCTGATGTTCGGCAATCTCTTCCATGTGGCCTCGCCCGCGCTGGTGGAGCGCTACAACCGCGCGCTGAAGCATCTGACCGGTAAGACCACGGCTCTGACGGATTTCCACGTCGATATCTCGGGCTTTTCGCCGGAGATCGGCGATGAGCTGGGGGATGATCACTATCTGAACCATGCGGGCGTGAACCGGCAGTTCATTCTGCTATCGACCGAGCAGAAGCGCTGCCCGCTGCTTCACGTGAAATTCTCCACGAGCCGGGACATTCTGCGCCGGTTCATCGAGGTGAATGAACGCCAGCTGTTTGCGCTGACCGCGACGGATGCGGTGGCGGGGGAACTGGTGAATTCGGTGTTTGAGGTCTCCGAGCCGCGCAAGCTGTTCGACATCCGCCAGGTGCGGATCGAGGCGGATACTACCAAGGGTACGCTGCGCCATGCGGACCGTCTGGCGGAGCTGGTGGAGCGGTTCAAGACCGGGGAGGATGCCTGGTTTGATGACGGTCTGATCGGAGAGATGATTGCGACCGCAGAGAAGACCGGCGATGTGACCCGCAATCCGGTGCATCTGGAGCATGAGGTCTTTGAGCAGGGCAACTTCTGGACCGCGCATTTCGGCGGCCTCTATGTGTTTCAGGACGTGGAGCATCCGGCGGTGATTGCCAGCGGGGCAAAGCCCGAAGGCGTACCGTTGCGCCATGTGTTTGACCTGACCCAGCGCAATGCCATTGCCAAGTTTCTGGAGCTGAACGGGCTGGCCGAGCCGGTGGTCCGGGCGCGCGGCGTTGATGGCGCGGCGATCCTGCGGCAGAAGATGGGGTTCCTGGCGGCTTCGGTTTTGACAGAGAAGGGCCGCGATCTGACCGGCTTGTCGCGGTCGGACCTGAGGCGGCTGGCGGCGCGGCATGCGGAGGAACTGCCGGAGGAGTTCGAGGGGCTGGCAGCGCTGGTGCGCTGGGCCGAGGGCGGCGGCAAGTGGCCGAAGATCACCTCGGATCATCCGGCCTATTTTTATTCCTTGCGGGCATCGGACACGCCGTGCCGCGATCTGGTCAACATGCTGCTGGCGGAGCTGTGCCCGCATGACTTCCGCCAGATGTTCATCTGCCACAAGGAAGAGTTCTACCGCCAGTACTGCGGCTGGCCGGAGACCAAGAAGGCCTATGCTGCGGAGTTCCTGGCGCGGGAATATGCGGTGGACAAGGCCGGCGCGCGCGCCGCACTTTTTGGGCATGAGCCGGACATGGAGGGGCGGATGCCCCGGCTGCCGCGGAACCGGCGCAAGGCGGTGGTTGACCGGGTCGGCCCCTGGGGCGCGGTGAACCGGGTGAGGGGGCGATAGGATGGTCCTATTGGAGAAACTTAATTCTTCCCGGATCGCTTGCGATCCGGTTCGCGCCCGACCCGCCCCCGTCATGCCGGAGGCGTGCTTTCAGCACGACGGCGGGCGTGAAACGCCCACCCTCGGGACGGGGCGCGAACCTGTGTTGGATGTGAAAACCCAGGAGCAACAGTGATGTTCGGCTTTATCCGCCTGATCCTGATCCTCTTGGTGGTGCTGACCGTGGTCTATGCCGCAGTGTCGCTCTATTCGCGCGAGATGCGGCGGCTGAAGCTTAAGCGGCGCTGGAAAGAGAAGGGGTTGACCGGCGACCGCGCGGCCTTCATCCAGCGGGGGCTGAAACAATACGACAACTCGTTCCGGCGCAAGCTGATCCTTCTGGTCTATATCATTCCGCTGGGGGCGCTGGCGCTCCTGATCTACGTCATTAACTTCATGTGAGGTCCACCCCCATGCGTTTCATCAAATGGGCTTTCCTGATTACCTTCTGGGTGCTGTTCGGCGCCTTTCTGCATTACACGCTGCCGCAGTATGACGTGGTGCGGATCGTCAACACCTACGAGGAGCGGCAGGAGCTGAACGACTGGACGCGGGTTTTCTGGTCCAAGCCCGACGACCAGTCGGCGCAGCTGATCAACCGCGATGTGCAGTTCATCCAGGCAGTGCGCGCCAACGGCCGCAATATGGTCTACCGCAACGAGGACACCGGCTGGAACTGGCCGCCCTATTTCAAGTTCGACACTGCGAACCTCTATACGGACGCCAATGACAGCATCTCGACCAAGGCGAACCCGGAGTGGGTGGCGGTGATGCATTACGGCTGGCGCAACGAGTTCCTGTCGATCTTCCCCAATGCGGTGACAATCAAGCCGGTGGCGGGGCCGGAAGATAAGCCAACCAACTGGTTCTCGATCATCTTCCTGGTGCTGCTCGCGGCGCTGTTGTGGGCCATCTATGTGCGCTGGCGCCGGTTCCGTCAGGCGCGGATCGACCCGATGATCGAAAGCGCCGAGGACAGCCTCTATGCGGCAGGCGATGCCATTGCTGAGCGCAAGGGCCGGTTCCGGCGCTGGCTGGATACCTGGAAATCGAAGTGACGGGAGGGGCCGCCGGATGGGCGGCTCTGAAAGACACAAACGGATGCGCGGGCCTGAAGCGGCCCGCGTTTGTTTATTCGATCCGGTCCAGCACCCAGTCCAGTGACGGGGTGAAATCGTCAGCCGCAAGCGCCCCGCGTGGTGCCGCAGTGGCAGCGAAGGCGAAGCCGTGTGTGTAATCCACCAGCAGGCAGAGAAGGGTGCGGGCCTCTGAGCCGGATACGCCTGCGGCGGTGATTTCCGCCTCGATCAGCCGGGTCAGCCCGGTCAGGGCAGGACCGATCAGGGACGGGTTTTCCAGGATGCATTTCGCAAGTTCCGGGTGCCGGGTCACCTGGGTGCAATAGCGGGTCATCAGGTCACGCAGCCGCAATTTGGGCGTTGCCGCTTCTGACGGTGCATCCGCGCCTTCAAATGCAATGGCGACGAGGGATGCAATCATCTCGTCCCTGGTGCCGGCGTGATGGGCAACGGCCATAGGGGTGACGCCAAGCGCCGCAGCCAGTGCCTTGAACGTGAGGGCCTTGCTGCCACCTTCGTCAAGCAGCTCCAAGGCTTTCTGCAGCACATCATCCTTGCTGAGGGTGCGGCTGCCCTTGGGCGGGCGACCCATGCGCGGGGGCATTGGTCAGGCCACCTGGAACGTGGTCTGGACCATGCCGGTGGGCAGGATGCGGGAGCTTGCCACCTTGAGGTCGATGTCCCGGTCCAGGCTGCCGAACAGGGGGATGCCGCTGCCGATCAGGATCGGAACCGTTGTGATGGTCAGATCGGCGATCAGCCCCTGGCGCAGGAAGGACTGCACCATCCGGCCGCCGTCGACATAGGCGCGGGTCCAGCCTTGCTCTTGCAGCTCCTGCATAAGGTCTGCGGGTGCGGCGGTGCTGAGGCGCACCTTGTCCTTCAGCTCTTCGGGAATGTCCTGTTCACTCAGGCTGTTGCTGAGGACCACAACCGGTTTGGTGTAGGGCCATTGGCCGAACCCCAGCACGGTGCGGAATGAGCCCGTCCCCATGACCAGCCCGTCTACGCTGTCCATGAAGGCGGCAAAACCGCCATCGTCATCTTCGGCATCGGGCTGTTTGAGCAGCCAGTCCAGCGAATGGTCCTGCCGGGCCACGAAGCCGTCGAGGCTGGTGGCGATGAAGACGTGGCCGGTGGTCATCGGATTCTCCTGCATATCATTTAACTATACGTCATATAGTTAAATGCAATTCGTGTTCCAAGGGGCCAGCGTAAGATTCGCTGCGTGCGAATCGATCTGCAGCGGCTGGCAGCGCCTAACCGCATGAAAGATAAGCGCTTGCCGCAAACGGGCTGGCGGATGCCGGTTTGAGATTCTGGACATCCCTGTCCCTGCAGGCATGGCAAACATGCATGTCTTTTTCCGGTTTTGGCGGGTCGGATTTGTCTCCGCCGGCGGCGCGGGATTCGGGCATTTTCCGCTTCAGCAAGGTGCCGCCCCTAGGGGTGGAGAATTGGGAAGCTGGTGAAATTCCGGCACTGCCCCCGCAACGGTGACCCCGGGCAAGGCATGGCAATAACCACTGAAGCAGCGGCTTCGGGAAGGTGCCAGGCCCCGCCGCCGAATGGCCCCGGGACAGTCCGGAAACCAGCCTTGCCCCGAAAACGTCAACCGCGGGCGGCGGCGGGGCGGTTGCAGGCGCGTGGCCTGCAATCTCTCTATCCATGCCCGCAGCCAAGCCAACCTGCCGCGGGGATGCGGCAAAGGAGAGAAGCAGATGCTTCACGACAGCGAAATTCTGGCCAAACTGGTCGCCCGTCAGAAAAACTATTCCCTGGAGCAGGCGTTCTATACCGATCCGGGCGTGCTGGATCTGGACATGCGCCAGATTTTCTACCGCGAATGGCTGTTTGCCATTCCGGCCTGCGAAATCCCGAAGGGTGGCAACTTCGTGACCCATCAAGTCGGCACCTATAACGTCATCATCGTGCGCGGCACCGATGGCGAGGTGCGGGCCTTCCACAACGCCTGCCGCCACCGCGGTTCGGTTGTGTGCAAGGCCAAGAAGGGCAATTCGCCCAAGCTGGTCTGCCCCTACCACCAGTGGACCTACGAGCTGGACGGCTCGCTGTTGTGGGCGCGCGACATGGGGCCGGATTTCGATGCCTCCAAACACGGGCTGAAGCCGGTGCATTGCCGCGACCTGGCCGGCCTGATCTACATCTGCCTGGCGGATGAGGCGCCGGATTTCGATGCCTTCGCCGCGGTTGCGCGTCCCTATCTGGAGCCGCATGACCTGGGCAACGCCAAGGTCGCCTTTGAAAGCTCAATCATCGAGAACGGCAACTGGAAGCTGGTCTGGGAGAACAACCGCGAGTGCTACCACTGCGGCGGCAACCACCCGTCGCTGTGCCGGACCTTCCCGGAAGATCCGTCGGTGACCGGCGTCGAGGGCGGTGAGACCCCGCCGCATCTGCAAAAGCATTTCGACCGGATCGAAGCGGCGGGCGTGCCGGCACAGTTCCAGATCGATGCGCGCGGCCAGTACCGGGTGGCGCGGATGCCACTGAACGAGGGCGCCGAGAGCTATACCATGGACGGCAAGGCGGCAGTGGCCAAGAAACTCGGCCGGGTGCCCTTTGCCGATGCCGGCACGCTCTTGAAGTTCCATTACCCGACCACCTGGAACCACTTCCTGCCAGATCATTCCATCGTGTTCCGGGTGACCCCGATCAGCCCGACCGAGACAGAAGTCACCACCAAGTGGCTGGTGCACAAGGACGCGGTGGAAGGTCAGGACTATGACCTGAAGCGGCTGACCGAGGTCTGGGTCGCCACCAACGACGAGGACCGCATCGTGGTAGAGGACAACCAGCGCGGCATCAACTCGCCCGCTTATGAGCCCGGTCCCTATTCGGAAGTGCAGGAGAGCGGCGTCATCCAGTTCTCCAACTGGTACGCCGACCATCTGACCCGCGCGCTGACCGGCCGCCACCTGATCGCGGCGGAGTAAGCGTATGGGACTGCAGGCCAACTTCGAGACGCTGGACGAAACCCTGGCGTGGAAGGACGACGAGATGCTGGAATGCGTCTCTGTCGTGCCGGAAGCGCCGAACACCGCCACCTTCAGCTTCCGCGCGCCTTCGGGCGCGTGGTTCAAATACCAGCCGGGCCAGTTCCTGACCCTGGAGCTGCCGGTGCCGGGGGAGACAGTCTGGCGGACCTATACGATCAGCTCCTCGCCGTCGCGGCCCTTGTCGATCTCAGTGACGGTGAAGGCGCAAGGAGACAGCATCGGCACCCGCTGGATGCTGGACAGCCTGAAACCGGGCATGTTCCTCAAGGCCTCCGGCCCGGCGGGCGTGTTCACCCTGCCCAAGCGCCCGAACGGCAAGTTCCTGTTCATCTCCGCAGGCTCCGGGATCACACCCAGCCTGTCGATGACCCAGTACCTGTTCGACCGCGGCCAATCGCCGGACGTCTGTTTCATCAACTGCGCCAAGCGCCCCAGCGAGATCATCGCCCGGCGCCAGCTTGAGGGCATGGCGGCGCGGGTGCCGGGCATCAAGCTGCACTTCGTTGTGGAGGAGGACGACCCCTATCAGGTCTGGACCGGCTACCGCGGGCAGCTCAATCAGATCATGCTGGGCCTGATCGCCGGTGACTACCTGGAGCGCGAGGTCTATTGCTGCGGGCCGGAGCCGTTCATGCAGGCGGTGCGCGACATGCTGAACGGTCTGGGCTTCGACATGGAGAACTACAACCAGGAAAGCTTTGGCGCGCCGGTGGAGACAGAGGCAGATGCGCCGGAGCTGGACGATGTTGTTCCGGCAGAAACCGCCGCCGCCGAGATCACTTTTGCAGCGTCGGGCGTCACCGCAACCTGCACCGAGACCGACACCGTGCTGGCAGTGGCCAAGGCGTCGGGCCTCAACATCCCGTCGGGATGCACCTTCGGCATTTGCGGCACCTGCAAGGTCAAGAAGACCGCAGGCGACGTGCATATGGTCCACAACGGCGGCATCTCGGAAGAGGACGTGGAGGCAGGGTATATCCTGGCCTGCTGCTCCAACCCGATTGGCCGGGTCGAAGTGGAAATCTGATCTGTCGGAGGGCCTCCCGCGGGCCCTCCGCTCCCTTCTGGTCCGGGCCTGCGGCGATAAAGGGATTGACGCCGCGCCCGTCCCTTGGTCAACACGGGGCCAAGCCTCATACCCCCGTTGCGACACAGGACCATCAGACCATGACTGCCAGCAAACGCATTGCCCTTTCCAGCGACCACGCCGCCATCGAGCTGCGCAAGGCCGTTGCCGCCCATATCGAAGCGCAGGGCTGGGAGGTCGAGGACATCGGCCCGCAAACCCCTGAGAGCACCCATTATCCCAAGCACGGCGCCGCCGCGGCACAGCTGGTGGCCTCTGGCGACTGCACTCTGGGCATTGTCCTGTGCGGCACCGGCCAGGGCATCATGATGGCGGCGAACAAGGTGAAGGGCATCCGCTGCGGTGTCTGCTCCGACACGTTTTCAGCCAAGATGATCCGTGCCCATAACAATGCCAACATGCTGTCGATCGGCGCCCGCGTGGTTGGTGAAGGGCTGGCGCTGGAAATCGTCGATGCCTTTCTGGGCACGGAATTCGAAGGCGGCCGCCACGGCACCCGCGTCGACATGATCAACGCGCTGGAAGACTGAGACCTGGCCCTCTCGCCCGGCAGCGCAGGGCCGCGTCCCGCTCAGTCTGCAAAAAGATAACTGGTCCCGGCAATTTGCCGGGACTGATCGCCGGACAGGTTCAGAAAGCCGCTGAGCTGGTCCGCGTTTTCCTCCACGCTGCTGCTCTCCCGTATTTCGTAGAGCTGGCCGAAGCCCGCATCGCGGATGCGGTCGTTTTCATGCAGGATGTCGTTGCGGATCGTTGGCAGCAGCCGTTCGAGCGTCAGCTGCGGCGTGCGTTCGCCTGCCAGTCCGACCCGGCGGGCATGGCCGATCAGGTAGTCGTCGCTGAAATCGCATTCGATGTGCAGAAAGCGGGTCGATGACCGGTCTGAATGGAAATCGTTCATCAGGTCGATGGCGCCGGGGTCCAGGCAGATGATCAGCTGATCGGATTCATAGTATTCGAACAGCATCCGCATCAACGCCCGGCGGTGACGGGTGCGTTTCATCAGCGCCGCCTGAATGCCGCCGAGGTCGGGCAGCGGGGTGTCTTCCTCGTTGAACAGGTATTCGATTGCCGGGATGTTGGTGACCTGCCGGATCTGTTCCAG
Organism: Leisingera sp. ANG-S5; assembly: GCF_000813925.1. Lineage (NCBI taxonomy): Bacteria > Pseudomonadati > Pseudomonadota > Alphaproteobacteria > Rhodobacterales > Roseobacteraceae > Leisingera > Leisingera sp. ANG-S5. The sequence goes on from NZ_JWLH01000010.1 coordinate 237,929, forward strand.
CAGCCGCTTGGCGACATGCCATTTCTTGCAGACCACGATCAGCAGCTCGCGTTCACGGCCCAGGGTGCTTTCGGTTTCCCAGAACCTGGGCGCAAAGCGGCGACCGTCGCGCCCGCGCTGGGCCAGGAACTTGTAGAGGCTTCTGCCCTCGTTGGAGATCTGGAAGTCCACCCCCTGCGCCGCATAGAGCCGCCCGAGCCGCGACTTCAGCTCCTTGGCCTCGGGGCTGATTTTGCGGGCAAACAGAAAGTCCTGGCTGAGCAGCAGGTCATAGTGATCATTGTAGAAGTTCACCGGCATCCCGTAGTCGGTGAACATCAGGAAGGTGAGGGTGCGGGTTTCGATCTCCGCTTCCGGGATCAAGTGGCGCACCAGGGTTTGAAAGAAGGTCTCGTCCGGAATCCATGTGGTGCGGAAAAAGCGCATCACGTCGCGGCGCTTGCGGATGAAACCCAGGATCCATTCGACCGTGCGGCGGCGCAGGCACCACCACTGGCTGCCGATCTGCACCTGAATATCGGCGGGAATCTCCCGCTGCAGCCCCAGCCGCTTCTGCAGGCCGTGGCTCCAGTAAAACAGCTGCTTGTGCTTGCGCTCGTTGAAGAAGTGCCGGTAGATCAGCCGCTCCTCCTTCATGCCGGTCTTGATCCAGTCGCTTTCGAAGAAGTCGAAGCTCTCGATGAAATCCTTGTCGTGCGCATCCAGGAACTGGTGGGCGTATTCCGCCGTTTTCACCGCCATGCAATCGCCCGACAGCATGTAGAAATGGGTGGCGCGCGGAAACTCCTCCACGGCGCTGCGCAGCGCATGCAGCGTCGCCTCGACCAGCGACCACTCGCCCCAGCCGCATTTGATGCGCTTCTTGGCAAAGGTAACGTTGGGGTTGTCTGCAAGCTCCGACCGGATCAGCTGGTAATCCTCCGGCGCTGCCCGCCCGTCAAAGTGGATCGCCATGCAGTCGCCGGCCGCCGTCAGCCGCTCAGCCTGCTGGATGATCGCCTCGGGGTCTTTATGGCATAGCAGAATATATGCGATTTTTGCCATTGGGGGGACGGACTGCCTTGTTCTGCCTGATTGTTTACCTTGATAAGCGCGCTGTACGCACGAATAAACCAGATAGTTCCCGTTTCGGTAAACATATGCGATTACTGCTGGGAACAGGCAAAGACGGACAAGAGGGCAGCAAATGGGGTTTCCCGGCACCTGGATGACGGAAAGTGAGAGTGTGGTCTACAGGGTGGTGCCGAAATGCGCCTGCTCGACCATCGGTCAGATTCTGTATTATTCGGACCATGGCCGGTTCTTTGACGGTGACATTCACGACGCCAAGGACGGTCTGCACAAATGGGCGCTGGAGCACAGCCAGGGGCCGATCACGCGAAATGTGCAGGGGCAGAGGTCCTATGCTTTCACCTGTGTGCGCAACCCCTATACCCGGATCCTGTCATCGTTCTTCGACAAGATCTGCGGCATCCAGCGCAACGGCAAGCGCTACCGCGGCAACCTGGTGCCCAAGCTGGCCTATGAGTACGGGATCGAGGTCGGTGGCGACGACGGCAAGCAGGAGTTCGACCAGATCGCCAGCTTCCGCCGGTTTCTGCTGTTTGCCCGCGACACCATCCGCTGGCGCCGCCCGATGGACCCGGACATCCACTGGTCGGCGATGTCGGGGCATGTGTCGACTTTCATCCTGAACGGCGGGCGCTACAACCAGATCTTCTGGACCGAGGCGTTCAATGACGGGATGCAGGGGGTGCTGGACGCGATCGAGACGCCGCATCCCGTGGACCTGACCGCAATCCCGCGCTTCAATGAAAGCGAGGGCCACGGCCCCAAACGCGCCCATCCGGTGGAGGATTACTTCGACGACCTGTCGATGCATCTGGTCTACGAGATCTACAAGCGCGATTTCGAGCTGTTCAAATACGATTTCGAAAACCCGGCCAACAAGATGCCGGTGGGCGAGATCGACCTGGACGAGGTGCACGCCAAGCTGGGGGAGTGACCGTGGCGCGAGCCTATGAGGGTTTCTATGCGGTTTGCAACCATACCAAATGGATGGAACTCAGGGCCCTGGTTCTGTCTCTGGGCGCGGATGAAAGGCCTGACTTCCGGTCCCGTTGTATTGCTAGCGGAAACGTGAGTGGTTGGGAACGCGAGTGGTTTTACCATTTCTGCGACGGCGGTTTTGCGGATCTGGAATGGGTCGAACTGCGTGGCAGCTGCCTGGCTGATGCCGAATTTCAAAAACGGCTTGCGCAGATTGGATTGGCTGGGAAAGCCGAAGGAAATGCAGTGCGCATTTTTGGCTTTGTGACATGCGGCGAGACAGCAGAGAAACTGTCCTTCGCCTAGATTTCTTGAGTGCCGAAGCGAGGGGCTCCCGCGCCATGCCGCCGCATCATAGATGCAGCAGCACAAGACTTGGGCCGGGCGCCGCTGGCGCGGCGCGGTTGCGTTCAAAGCGCGGTGGTCCCGCTTCTTTCTGGTTCAAAATACCCCCCGCCGGAGGCGCGCCGTGCGCCTGCACGGCGCAACGCCCAACGCCGCTCGGTGCACTGGCGTGAGCCAGAGGGCCGCAGCGGGGGCGGGAGAGATTGGCGGATGCAGAAAATTTTCTGAGAAGCGGTTCAGGGACAGGACTGCCCTGAACGCGCTTTCCCCATGGTAAAGCACCTGAAACCGCCTCAAGGGCAAGCGGCTGCGCCGCCGCGCGTTCGCGCGGCCCTTGACCCGGCTTCAGGCGCGGGAGCCAAAAGAAAACCCGCCGCGTAGAGGCGGCGGGTTCTGTGTGCTCCAAGTCTGAGCGGTATCAGTCCTCGTCGGGCAGCGCACGCACCGCGCCTTTGGCGGCGGAGGTTGCCAGCAGCGCGTAGGCCTTCAGCGCCTTAGAGACCTTGCGCTTGCGCGGTTCGGCGGGTTTCCAGCCCTTGGTGTCCTGTTCCTCGCGGCGCGCGGCCAGGTCCTCGTCGGAGACAGCCAGATGGATCGAGCGGTTTGGGATGTCGATCTCGATCCTGTCGCCCTGGCGCACCAGGCCGATGGTGCCGCCCTCGGCTGCCTCGGGCGAGACATGGCCAATCGACAGGCCGGAGGTGCCGCCGGAGAAGCGGCCGTCGGTCAGAAGCGCGCAGGCTTTGCCGAGGCCCTTCGACTTGAGGTAGGAGGTCGGGTAAAGCATTTCCTGCATCCCCGGGCCGCCGCGCGGGCCCTCGTAGCGGATCACCACCACGTCGCCTTCCTTGACCTTGCCGGTCAGGATGTCGTTCACCGCCGCGTCCTGGCTTTCGCAGACATAGGCCGAGCCGGTGAATTTCAGGATGTTTTCATCCACGCCCGCGGTCTTCACGATGCAGCCGTCCAGAGCGATGTTGCCGAAGAGCACCGCAAGGCCGCCGTCCTGGCTGAAGGCGTGCTCCTTGGCGCGGATCACGCCGTTTTCACGGTCGGTGTCCAGTTCCTTGTAGCGGTTGGCCTGGGAAAAGGCCTGGGTGGTGCGGACGCCGCCAGGGGCGGCCTTGAACAGCTCCTCGGCCTCCGGGTTGTTGGCGACCTTGATGTCCCATTTGGCAATCGCCTCGCCCATGGATGAGGAATGCACGGTGTGGCAATCGTTGTGCAGAAGGCCTGCGCGGCTCAGCTCGCCCAGGATCGAGAAGATGCCGCCGGCGCGGTGCACGTCCTCCATGTGGACGTTGTGGATGTTCGGCGCGACCTTGCACAGGCAGGGCACTTTGCGGCTCAACTGGTCCATGTGGGACATGTTGAAATCCACCTTGCCTTCGTTGGCGATGGCCAGGAGGTGCAGCACAGTGTTGGTGGAGCCGCCCATGGCGATATCCAGGCTCATTGCGTTCTCAAACGCCTCAAACGTGGCAATTTCGCGCGGCAGCAGGCCTTTTTCCTCGTCCTGGTAGTGACGCTTAGTGATCTCGACGATCTTGCGCCCGGCCTCCAGGAACAGACCCTTGCGGTCGGCGTGGGTGGCCAGCGTGGAGCCATTGCCCGGCAGCGCCAGGCCCAGCGCCTCGGCCAGGCAGTTCATCGAGTTGGCGGTGAACATGCCCGAGCACGACCCGCAGGTCGGGCAGGCGTTTTCCTCGATATGCTTCACCTGGTCGTCGGTGAACTTGTCATCCGCCGCCGCGACCATGGCATCCACCAGGTCGATCTTTTTCATGTCCAGATCGGCGATGTCGATCTTGCCCGCTTCCATCGGGCCGCCGGAGACAAAGATCGCCGGGATGTTGAGGCGCATGGCGGCCATCAGCATGCCGGGCGTGATCTTGTCGCAGTTGGAGATGCAAACCATGGCATCCGCGCAGTGTGCGTTGACCATGTATTCGACGCTGTCGGCAATCACTTCGCGCGAGGGCAGCGAGTAGAGCATGCCGTCATGGCCCATAGCGATGCCATCATCCACCGCGATGGTGTTGAACTCCTTGGCGACGCCGCCGGCCGCCTCGACCTCGCGGGCGACCATCTGGCCCAGGTCCTTGAGGTGGACGTGGCCGGGCACGAACTGGGTGAAGGAGTTGACAATGGCGATGATCGGCTTGCCGAAATCATCGTCCTTCATGCCGGTCGCGCGCCACAGTCCGCGCGCGCCCGCCATGTTGCGGCCATGGGTGGAGGTTCTGGATCGGTACTTTGGCATCAGGCTGGTTCCCTTAGTCTTTGCCCTCAGGGACACGATTTGCGCAATAAAGGCAACCGGCCGGGGGGCTGTTCGGTAATTTTGGCGCAGATTGCGCCGGATTTCAGTGGCGAAATGTCTCTGGGGCTGTTTCTCAGGCGCGGGTAGGGGCCGGTTCAGGGCTTTTCAGCCAGTGATTCACCAGAAGGCCCAGCACCAGCGCCCAGAACGGCGCGCCGATTCCAAAGAAACTGATGCCGGAGACCGTGGTCATGAAGGTGATGAGCGCGGCCTCGCGCCCTTGCGGCTGAGCCAGCGCGGCAGACAGGCTGTTGCCGATGGTGGCCAGCAGCGCCAGGCCTGCGACGGTGGCAACCAGCGCCTTGGGGGCGATCAGAAAGAGGCTGATCACAGTGGCGCCGCCCAGTCCCACCAGGATGTAGACAACGCCCGTCATTACGCCTGCCAGATAGCGGGTTTCGGGGTTCTCGTCCGCTTCCGGGCCGGCGCAGATGGCGGCGGTGATGGCGGCGAGGTTGAAGGCAAAGCCGCCGAAGGGGGCGAGGATCAGCGAGGCCAGGCCGGTGATGGTCAGGCTGGCGGAAACAGGTGTGTCGTAGCCGCAAGCCTTCAGCGCCACCACGCCAGGCATGTTCTGCGAGGACATGGTGACGATGTAGAGCGGCAGGCCGATACCGATCAGCACCGGAAGTGAGAAGGCGGGTATGACAAATTCGGGGCGGGCGAGCGTAAGGTCCAGTGCCTCCAGGCTGCCGAAGGCACCGGTGCTCGCGCACCATGCCACGCCTGCGGCCAGCACCGCGGGGATACAGTAGCGGGGGTACAGCTTGCGCCCGGCCAGGAAGGTGAGGCCCATCACGGCCACCAATGCAGTGTCGGTCTGCAGCGAGGTGAAGGCGGACAACCCGAACTGGAACAGGATGCCCGCCAGCATAGCGCTGGCCAGGCTGTCCGGGATCAGCCGGGAGAGGGCGGCGAACCAGCCGGTGATGCCGGTGAGAGTCAGCAGGAGCGCGCAAAGGAGGAAAGCGCCGACCGCCTCTGCCAGCGGCACGCCGTTGAGGCTGACCGCCAGCAGCGCCGCGCCGGGTGTCGACCAGGCCGTCAGGATCGGCATCCGGTACATCAGCGACAGAATCAGGCAGGTAATCCCCATGCCAAGCCCCAGCACCAGCATCCAGCTATTGGCCTGAGCCTGAGTGGCGCCGACGGCCTCAATCGCCTGAAAAATGATAGCGACCGAGCCTGTGTAGCCGACCAGCACAGCAACCGCGCCGGAGACGATGTGCGACAGCTTCAGATCTTTGAGCATGCGGCTTTTCCTTGGCGGCCGGGCAGGGTAGGGTGGCGTGCGTTATAGCGCACAATACAGTCCGTGCGTTATAACGCACAAGACTTTTTTGACGGGCAGAGACAATGAGCGATGACGGCATCACCCTGAACCTGCGTGAAATCCGTGCGGCAGCGGGGCTAAGCCTCAGCAAGGCGGCGGAGGCCACAGGTGTCAGCAAGGCGATGCTGGGACAGATCGAGCGCGGCGAATCAAGCCCGACAATTGCCACCCTTTGGAAGATCGCCAAGGGGTTCCACCTGCCGCTGACCGCCCTTTTGGGAGAGGCCGCACGGCCAGTGAGCGCCGCCACCGGGGTTTATGAAACGGTGCAGTTTCCCGGCAGCATCGGGGTGAAAATCGTCTTTCCGTTTGATCCGGTGCTGGGGGCGGAGACCTTTCAGGTGACGCTGCAGCCGGGGCAGAGCCACCAGTCGCAGCCCCATGACACCGGTGTGACCGAGGAGGTTTATGTGCTGCACGGCTCCATGGAGGTGCTGCGGGATGGCGAATGGGTGGCGCTGGAGCCGGGGCAGGGGCTGCGCTTTGCCGCCGACCAGCCGCATGGCTACCGCAGCCTTGAGACCGGCGCGGCGTTTCTCAACATGCATCACTACCGGCAGGCGGTTCTGACGCAGCGGGATTGATCTGCTTCACTTGTGTATTTTTTCGGGGCTGCCTACCACTTGCGCAAGTGATTGAGTTTTCAGGATTTGGAGCCGGGAATGGACACGCTGCGCGGAAGCCTTCTGATGGTGCTGGCCATGGCCGCCTTTGCGCTGGAGGACATGTTCATCAAATCCGCGGCTCTTGCGCTGCCGGTGGGGCAGATCCTGATCCTGTTCGGGCTGGGCGGCATGGCGGTCTTTGCCGCGATGGCGCGTGCGCAGGGTCACGCCCCCTGGCACCCGGGCTTTGGCACGCGCCCGATGCTGTGGCGCTCCATGGCGGAAGTTGTCGGGCGGCTGTGCTTCACCCTGGCAATTGCGCTGACGCCTTTGTCCTCGGCCTCGGCCATTTTGCAGGCGACACCGCTGGTGGTGGCTGCAGGGGCGGTTGTGTTCTTTGGCGAGACCGTCGGCTGGCGGCGCTGGCTGGCGATCGGGCTGGGGTTTGCCGGGGTGCTCATGATCCTGCGGCCGGGGCTGAGCGGTTTCGAACCGGCCTCGCTGTTTGCGGTGGCAGGCACGCTGGGGTTCGCGGGCCGCGATCTGGCCACCCGCGCGGCGCCCAAGGATATGAGCAACAACCAGTTGGGGTTCCTGGGCTTTGCCATGCTGGTGGTTGCCGGGATCATTGCGCTGGGCTGGACTGGCGGTGCGGTCTGGCCTGCCCCGCGTAATTGGCTGGACATCGCTGCGGCCACGGTGATCGGAGTGATTGCCTATAATGCTTTGTCGGGCGCGATGCGGGCAGGGGAGATCTCCGTCATTGCGCCGTTCCGCTACACAAGGCTGGTCTTTGCCATGGTGCTGGGGGTGCTGGTGTTCGGCGAGCGCCCCGACACGCTGACCCTCATTGGCAGCGCGGTGATCGTCGTCAGTGGTGTTTTCACGCTGCTGCGCAGCCGCAAAGCGTAACCGTATCTTGCGCCCGCCGCGGTGCGGCCTTACATCTGCCGCCCATGGCCAAGAAGAAGCAGACATCAGACCCGAACTACAAGGTGATCGCCGAGAACCGGCGGGCACGTTTCGATTATGCAATCGAGGACGATATCGAATGCGGCATCGTGCTGGAGGGGTCCGAGGTCAAGGCGCTGCGCGGCAACGGCACCAATATCGCGGACAGCTATGCTGCGGTGGAAGAGAGCGAGTTGTGGCTGGTGAACTCCTACATTCCGCCATACGCGCAGGCCAAGGTGTTCAAGCATGAGGAACGCCGACGCCGCAAGCTGCTGGTGTCGCGCAAGGAACTGTCGGATCTGTGGAACCTCACCCAGCGCAAGGGCATGACCCTGGTGCCGTTGGTGATCTATTTCAACCACAAGGGCCGCGCCAAGATCAAGCTGGGCATCGCCAAGGGCAAGAAATTGCATGACAAGCGCGAAACCCAGGCCAAGCGGGATTGGGGCCGCCAGAAGCAGCGCCTGCTGAAGGACGCGCGGTAGGCATCAGTTCTATCAGTCTTGCTGATTTGCGCCGGTAACGTATCTGGCAATCTGCTTCCGCCCCAGCAGGCGCCTGTGCGGCCCGCCTTCCGGGCCGGCGTAGAGGATCTTGAGGTTTTCGGTTCTGAGCAGCGGCAGGAGAGTTTCCTGAGGCAAGCCGATGGCCCGCAGGATAGACAGGTTTTTCAGGCCTTCGAGCGGTTGCAGATCCCGGACGGCTGTGCCGGATATTCCAAGTTCCTTCAGACCTGGCATCTGCCGGACAGGCGCCAGACTGATCACCGCAGTGCCAATTGCTGAAAGCTCACGGAGGCTTGGCCCTGCAAGCGGCTTAAGACTGCTGACAGCGGTGCCGTCCAATACCACAGTTTGAAGCGCGGAAAGGTTTGACAGGGGCGCGAGGTCTTGGACAAGCGTGTGTGCCAGGTTCAGTTCCGCCAGTCTGCCTGCGCTTGCCAAGGGCGACAGGTCGGCAACGCTGCTGCCTGTCAGGACCACGGTATGAAGGGCGGGTTTATTCTGCAGCCCTTCCAGGCTTTGCAGGCGGCTTCCGTCTGCGCGCAGCATTTCCAGACTGCTGGAGGCCGCCAGCGGTGCCAGGCTTTGGACCGGGCAACCGGAGATCCAGACCACGCGCAGGTTCGCCGCGGCCAGCGGTGCCAAATCGGAGATGCCGGTGTTGAAGGCCAGCAGATTTTCCAGCGTGGCCATTCCCGCCAGCGGTTCCAGGTCCGTGACGCCTGAATCGGCAATATTGAGGCTTTGCAGACGGTTGTAACCGCGCAAAAAGGAGATATCTGTCAGCTCCCTGATGCCCCAGACGGAAAGATGCTCAAGCCGGGTCAATTGCGCCAGCGGAGTGAAATCGCGGGTCCGGACAGAATCAAGGCTCAGCCGCCGCAGTTCCGGCAGCCGCGTCAAAGGCTCCAGGCCGGAAGCGCTCAGCCCCACTAGCGCCAGTTTCTCCAGATTGGGAAGCTGAGCCAGCGGTGACAGGTCTACGGGGTCATCAAACCCTGGTTCTGCTATCAGCGACAGGCTGGTTAATTGCTGAAACTGTACAAGTTCCTGCAAGTCCGACTGCCTTGCGCCAAGCCTGATGCTCGCCTCTAAGTTATTGTCTTTTATGCATGTACTTCCAAAGGCCGCACAGCTGGCCTGCGCAGGAAACGGCAGGGGCAGCCAGGCGGCCAGAAGGATGAATGCAAAAAAGCTGCGCAAACCGGGCATGTGATTACCTTTTCCGACACCTGCCGCAATAATGCAGGCAAGATGTTTCTGCTCCGTAAAACACACGCATAAGTCCCGTAAAGGCTTGTGAGGGGGACAGGACAGCTTGCACCGCCCTGCCACGGGATGTACCCATGGCGCTAAATGCAGATAGGGAGACGCTTTGATGCAGGACGATCCGAAGACGCTGGTTTCCACGGACTGGCTTGCCGCCCATCTGAAGGACCCGGATCTGCGGGTTTTGGACGCGTCCTGGTATCTGCCGCAGCAGGGGCGGGACGCCAAGGCGGAGTATGACGCCGCCCATATCCCCGGCGCGCGGTTCTTTGATATTGATGAGATTTCCGACAACCGCTCCGACCTGCCGCATATGGTGCCGCCGGTGGAAAAATTCATGTCCAAGCTGCGCGCCATGGGCGTTGGCGACGGCCATCAGGTGGTGGTGTATGACGGTGCCGGCCTGTTCTCGGCGGCCCGTGTTTGGTGGCTGTTCCGCTTGATGGGGCAGACCAATGTTGCGGTGCTGGATGGCGGCTTTCCGAAATGGCAGGCCGAGGGCCATCCGGTGGAGGACCTGCCGCCGGTGATCCGCGACCGCCATATGACTGTGCGGGTGCAGAACCACATGGTGCGCGATGTGACTCAGGTCTCTGCCGCCGCCAAGCTAGGCGATCATGAAATCATCGACGCCCGCTCCGCCGAGCGCTATCGCGGCGATGCGCCGGAGCCGCGCGAGGGTCTGCGCGCGGGCCACATTCCCGGCTCGCGCAATGTGCCCTTTGGCCAGGTGCTGAAGGCCGATGGCACCATGAAAGACGCCGATGGCATCCGCGCTGCCTTTGAGGCCGCTGGCGTCGACCTGAACAAACCTGCGATTACTTCCTGCGGATCGGGCGTTACCGCTGCCATCCTCAGCCTCGCCCTGGAGCGCATCGGCAAGACCGATCATTCGCTTTATGACGGGTCCTGGGTGGAATGGGGTGCCTTCCCGACCCTTCCCGTTGCTACCGGAGAGAACTGAGCAATGTTCGAAACCCTGAAACCCCAGCCCGCCGACAAGATCCTGGCGCTGATGCAGATGTACCGCGACGACCCGCGCGCGGACAAGATCGACCTTGGCGTCGGCGTCTACAAGAACGCCGAGGGCGTCACCCCGGTGATGCGCGCGATCAAGGCGGCGGAGCACAAGCTGTGGGAAGAGCAGACCAGCAAGTCCTATGTCGGTCTGGCCGGCGATCCGGCTTACTCGGATACGATGATCAAGCTGATCCTGGGCGATGCGGTTGCGCGTGAGAACATCGCGGCAGCGGCCACGCCCGGCGGCACCGGCGCGGTGCGCCAGGCGTTTGAGCTGATCAAGATGGCCAACCCCAAGGCGCGCGTCTTTGTGTCGGATCCGACCTGGCCGAACCACGTGTCGATCCTGAACTATGTCGGCATCGAAACCGTCGTTTACCGCTATTTCGACCGCGACACCCGCGGTGTGAACTTCGACGGCATGATGGAGGACCTGAAAGGCGCGCAGAAGGGCGACGTGGTGCTGCTGCACGGCTGCTGTCACAACCCGACCGGCGCCAACCTCAACGAGGTGCAGTGGAAAGAGGTCATTGCGCTGCTGAACGAGCGCGGCCTGATCCCGATGATCGACATTGCTTATCAGGGCTTTGGCGACGGCCTGGAAGAAGACGCGCTTGGCGTGCGCCTTGTGGCCTCCAGCTGCCCCGAGACGCTGATTGCCGCCAGCTGCTCCAAGAACTTCGGCATCTACCGCGAGCGCACCGGCCTGCTGATGGCTGTCTCCAACGACGCGGGCGCACAAGCGCTGAACCAGGGCACCCTGGCGTTTTTGAACCGGCAGAACTACTCCTTCCCGCCGGATCACGGCGCGCGTCTGGTGACCATGATCCTCAACGACGATGCTCTGCGCGCCGACTGGGCGGCCGAGCTGGAAGAGGTGCGTCTTGGCATGCTGGGCCTGCGCCAGAGCCTCGCGGATGAACTGCAGCGCCTGACCGGCTCCGACCGGTTCAGCTTCATCGCCCAGCACCGCGGCATGTTCTCGCTCTTGGGAACCACGCCGGAGCTAGTGGAGAAGATGCGGGTCGACAACGGCATCTACATGGTTGGCGACAGCCGCCTGAATATCGCGGGCCTTAACGCGCAGACCGTGCCGGTGCTGGCCAAGGCGATTGTTGACGCCGGCGTCTGAGCCTGAGCCACTTTGAAATTTTAGAAACGCGCCCTTGTGCGGGGCGCGTTTTTTTGGGGGGTGGCGCCTAAGACTTTTCAGAAAAATTTTGCGCGCAGGGGCAGTGATTGACGGCTTTGCGAAGGCGGGACGACGCTTGACGTTGGGTCATTTGCAATTGGGCGACGGAAGCACCAAGGCTTCGCGTTTGTGCTTGCGGAAGTCATACGCAACACAGCCTAGGAGACCGAAATGACCCTCGCAAAATCCGCCCTCGCCGTGATCCTGTCCGCGGCCGTTGCCCTGCCGCTGGCCGCCCCGGCTTTTGCTGCAAACGGCGAAGTTATCGACCGGGTGGAAAACCGTGCCGACCGCCGCGAGAACCGCCGGGATGAAGCCGTCGACACGGGTGTCTGGGACGTGGTGGAGGATCATCTTGACCGCGCCGAAGACCGCCGCGACTACCGCGACCAGAAGGCGCCCAAAGTGATTGTTGTCCCGCAGGGCTGACCCCGTTCCGCCCCGCGCCAGCGGCGCCCGGCCCAAAAGCGAAGGGTCATTTCTTGATGATCCTGCAACTGGCGGGAGCCCTCCGCGGAAACACAAACGCGGCGCCTGAAACAGGCGCCGCGTAATTTTGTCAGCAGGGCTGGACTTAGCTCGGCGAGAACTCCGGGTACGCCTCCATGCCTAGCTCCGCCATGTCGAGCCCGTTGACCTCATCCTCTTCCTCCACCCGGATGCCAGTGGTGGCACGCAGGATGATCCAGACCACGGCAGAGGCTGCAACGGTGAACACACCCACCACGGCGATGCCGGTCAGCTGAGTCAGCAGGCTGGCTTCAGGGTTCGACAGCACCACGGCCACAGTGCCCCAGATGCCGCAGAGCAGGTGCACCGGGATGGCGCCAACCACGTCGTCGATCTGCAGCTTGTCCAGGAACGGCACGGCGAAGACTACGATCACACCGCCGATGGCACCGATCAGGGTGGCCAGGCCCAGGCCCGGGGTCAGCGGCTCGGCAGTGATAGCCACCAGGCCGGCCAGCGCGCCGTTCAGGATCATGGTCAGGTCCGGTTTCTTGAACAGGAGCTGCGTCAGGATCAGAGCTGCCACCGCGCCGCCAGCCGCGGCAGCATTGGTGTTGGAGAAGATGCGGCTGATGTCAGCCACGTCGCCGATCGAGCCCATCGCCAGCTGCGAGCCGCCGTTGAAGCCGAACCAGCCCATCCACAGGATGAAGGTGCCGAGGGTTGCCAGCGCCAGGTTGGAGCCGGGCATCGGAATGGTCTTGCCGTCCTTATACTTGCCGATGCGGGGCCCGAGGATCAGCGCGCCGGTCAGTGCGGCCCAGCCGCCCACGGAGTGCACCACGGTGGAGCCGGCGAAGTCCAGGAAGCCCATCTCCTCGAGGAAGCCGCCGCCCCATTTCCAGCTGGCCTGGAACGGGTAGATCACGGCAGTCAGAATGATGGTGAAGATCAGGAAGGGCCACAGCTTGATGCGTTCCGCCAGTGTACCCGACACGATCGAGGCGGTGGCGGCGCAGAACATCAGCTGAAAGAAGAAGTCCGAGCCGGTGGCGGCATAGGAATAATCATCCGCGCCTTCCGCGGTGATCCCAACCGCCTCCAGCACGCCGGGGCCAAAGACGCCGGACAGGACGCCGTCGACGGCCCAGTTGCCCAGCGGATACATCAGGTTGTAGCCGATCAGCCAGTAAAACACGGCTGCCAATGAGAACAGCGCCATGTTCTTGGTCAGCTGCATAGTAACGTTTTTGGAGCGGACCAGGCCCGCCTCGAGCATGGCAAAACCCGCTGCCATCCAGAACACCAGGCAGCCGCCGATCAGGAACAGCAGCGAGTTCAGGATGAACACGGTGTCGGTTGCGGGGTTCACGCCCGGGGCCGGGCCGTCCTGGGCCAGCGCCAGGCCCGGCAGCGCGCTCAGCGCCAGAGCCGCAAGGGGGAGTTTCAGGGTCTTCATAAGTCTTTCCTCCATGCCGGGCGCGCTTACAGCGCCTCGAGATTGGTTTCGCCGGTGCGCACCCGCAGGGCCTGTTCCACATCCAAAACAAAAATCTTGCCGTCGCCGATCTTGCCGGTGCGGGCGGTCTCGGAAATTGCGCTGACGGCCTGTTCGGCCTGATCGGCAGGCACAACCAATTCCAGCTTCAACTTGGGCACGAAATTCACTTCGTACTCGGCGCCGCGGTAAATCTCGGTGTGGCCCGCCTGGGCGCCAAAGCCCTTGATTTCGGTGACCATCAGCCCGCTCACGCCAAGACCGGTCAGCGCCTCGCGGACCTCGTCCAGCTTGAAGGGCTTGATGGCGGCAACGATCATTTTCATCTTTGCATCCCTTTGTTTCGCGCTGCCCCGGCCCCATGCCGATGCATTGTGCACCTGCAGCAAAGCCGCCGCCCCGAGTCGTGCAAAGCCAAGGGCAGCAAGTTTCCGCGCGTCTTTCTGCGAGCGCACAATAATTTTGCGCCTTTTGATCGCTTCGCTTAAAAACCGGCCATCTGGAAAAGGGGAAAGGTCCGGATTCTGCCCCCTCTACAATCCGGCGCCGGCAGGGTATTGTCGCCGGACAACGGGCAAACCGGGCAGGAACAGACGATGGCACAAGGATCCGGGCGCAAGCCTCTGGTGGCAGAGAAACGCTATTCCGCGGGCGGCAAGGGCAAACCACCCGCTAAGAAGCCTGCGCGCAGGAAGCCGGCGCCCAAGGCCAAAAAGCCTGGACTGCTGGCACGGCTGTTTGGCCGCAAGAAGTCCCGCGCCAGGCCGGTACGCAAGAAACGCGGCCTCATCGGCTGGCTGCTGGCGCCGTTTGCCTTTGTGTTCCGGCTGGCTTGGGGGTTCACCTGGCGGGTTGGCATGGTGGTCTGCGGGCTGGTCGGCCTGGCGGTGGCGTTCCAGTATGCAAAACTGCCGGAGGTTTCTGCCTACCTGGACGGGCGCGCCCGTGGCTCCGTCACCATTCTGGACCGCGAGGGTGAGGTCTTTGCCTGGCGCGGCGACCAGTTCGGCGGCGTGGTGACCGCGGACACGGTGTCGCCGCATCTGAAAAACGCCATCGTTGCGACAGAAGACAAGCGGTTTTACCGCCACCTTGGCCTGTCGCCGCGCGGCATAGCCAGCGCCGTGCGCATCAACCTGAGCGAAGGGCGCGGGCCGCTGTCGGGCCATGGCGGCTCCACCATCACCCAGCAGGCAGCGAAACTCCTGTGCTTGGGCAAGGTCTATGATCCCACCGAATGGAAGAGTGAAAGCGCCTATGAGGCCGACTGCCGCAAGGGATCGCTCTGGCGCAAAGGGACCGAGGCTATCTTTGCCTTGGCGATGGAGGCCAAGTACACCAAGGACGAGATCCTTTCGATCTACATGAACCGCGCCTATATGGGCGGCGGCGCCTATGGCGCAGAGGCCGCGGCGCAGCGCTATTTTGGTAAATCCGCAAACCAGCTGAACCCGGCGGAGGGCGCGATGCTGGCGGGGTTGCTGACCGCGCCGTCGACGCTGGCCCCCACAAACAACCTGCAGCGCTCGCAGGACCGGGCAGCTACCGTGCTGCGGCTGATGCAGGAGCAGGGCTACCTGACCACGGCGGAGATGCAAAAGTACCAGAACAGCCCGGCAGAGCTGAGCGAGGCTGCGGCAGCGCGGGCCGGCGGCTATTTCGCCGATTGGGTGATGGACAGCATCCCGGACTTCCTGGGCGACCAGACCACAGAGGATGTGGTGATCCGCTCCACCATGGACCAGCGCTTGCAGCGCGCGGCTGAGGAAGCACTGAAATACATCTTCGAAAACAAGGTGCGTCAGGGCTCCAAGGCGCAGGCCGCCATTGTGGTGATGAGCGCAGATGGCGCCGTGCGCGCCATGGTCGGCGGCCGCAAGACCAAGGTCTCGGGCGTTTTCAACCGGGCGACCCAGGCCAAGCGGCAGACCGGTTCTGCGTTCAAACCCTTTGTCTATGCCACCGCGCTGGAGCTGGGTTATTCGCCCTATGACCGGGTGCTGGATGCAAAATACTGCCTGAACATTCCAGGATCCGGCCAGTGGTGCCCGGATAACTACACCCGCAAGTTCTATGGTGAAGTGACATTGGCGCGGGCGCTGCGCGACTCGCTGAACGTGCCGGCGGTGAAAGTGTCCGAGGCCGTGGGCCGCGACAAGGTGAGCCTTGTGGCCAAGGACTTTGGTATCGACAGCGATCTGGCCGCGGGCCCGGCGCTAGCGCTGGGGGCGTCGGAAAGCACTCTGCTGGAAATGACCGGCGCTTATGCGGGTATCCTCAACGGCGGCTCCTCAGTGACACCTTATGGTGTAACGGAGCTGAAGCTGGTGGAGGACAATGAGGCGCTGATGGGGGCCAGCGGCGGCATGGGTGAGCGGGTGATCCGCCCGGAGGCCGCGCAGCAGCTGGTCTGGATGATGGAGAAAGTGATTGCCGGTGGCACCGGCCAGCGGGCGCAGATCCCGGGCTGGCAGGCGGCGGGCAAATCCGGCACCACATCAGCCGCCAAGGATGCCTGGTTTATCGGCTTCACGGCTGACTACGTGGCCGGCGTCTGGATGGGATATGACGACAATACGCCCCTGTCCGGTGTGACCGGCGGCGGTCTGCCCGCCGAGATCTGGCGCGAGACCATGGTGCGGGTTCATGAGGGGCTGGAACCGAAGCCACTGCCGATGCTGGAACCGGCACCGATCGCACCGCCGCCGCAGCCAACCCGCCGCGAGCGCCGCCGTCAGGGGCCAAAACTGGGCCAGGAACTGGGCCGCGCGGTGGACAACATCCTGCGGGATATTCTGGGCAACTGAAAATACGGATAGGCGGTGCTCCCGCCCGTCTCTGGCCTCCATGCGGAGGCATCGCCAGTTGGGCCCGGCGCCGCACCTTGAAGGTGCGGCGCGCGCCTGTCCCACAGGGCCTGGGGCGCCACGCCCAACGGGCGCGCGGCATCCAGGATGCTGCGGCGACGGGCGGGAGGCTTCTGCCCCGCAAGCGGGTGGCCTGAAGCAGGCAAAGAAAAAGGCTCCCCGCAGGGAGCCTTGCTCGTCTACGTCAGGAAAGACCGGATCAGCTCAGCCGGTCCAGCTCGGCAATCAGCGCGTCAATGTCGCCCTTCTTGCTGTCCAGGATCGCGCCGATTTCGGTGCGTTCGGTCAGCAGCAGGTTCACGCCTTCGATGAACATGTTGAAGAACAGGTCGCGGCCGGAGCGGTCCGACACCAGGAAGGTCACTTCAAACGGCGACTGGCCCTTGAGGTAGGCAATAGTGCTCACCTCATACCATTTCTTGACTTTCTTGACGCCCTTCACCTCCAGCTTGCCGCCGATGAACTCGCGAAAGCGTTTGCCGTACTTGCGCGAGATGTAGCCCTGAAATGCCTTGGAGAAGGCCTTCTTCTGGCTGGCCGAGGCGCGGCGCCCATCCACCCCGAGCGCATAGGCCGCGATATACGAGGTGTCGCTGTAGCGCTGGAAGATCCGCTCGAACTCGCGGAACATGGCGCTTTCACCCTTGCCAGAGTCGATCACACGGTTGATGTCGGCAACCAGGCTGTTGATCAGCTTGCTGGCGCTGTTTTCGGTCAGCGCCCAAAGGGTTTGCGGAGCTGCAACCAAAGCAGCGGCGCCGGCGCACAGGCCAGTCACGAAATTGCGGCGGTCCATATTCAAAATCCTTCAGTGTTCAGTTCGAACGGGTCGATTTCCTGGATCTCTTCGCCATCCCCCAGCTCGAACCGGCGGTTCTGCAGGTAGATCAGCCGCGACTGCGCATAGCTGTCGGCGCTCTCGTAGAGAATCGAGTCGATCGTGTCGGAATAGTTGCCACGATCACCCATGCGGCGCACGATCTCGGCGTAGATGGTGATGTTGTCGGCAGTATTCTGCTCGGCATATCCCAGCGGGTTGGTGAAGAAGTCGACGGCAACCCCCACCGCGTCACGGCTGGTGGAAGGGCCGAGCAGTGGCAGTTCGACATAGGCGCCTTCGCCGACGCCCCATTTATGCAATGTCTCGCCGAAGTCGGTATCGACCTGCGGCACTTTGAACTCAGTTGCGGGGTCTGCGAGGCCCGCAAATCCCACGGTCGAGTTGATCACGAAGCGCGAAAACGCATTGCCGGCCGTCTTCAGGTCGCCCTGCAGCAGTGCATTGACCATCTGGCCGGGCATCGACAGGTTCTCAGCAAAATAGGAGAAACTGGTCACCATCGGCGCCGGCACAATTGCCACGTAGCCTTTGGAGGCGGGGCGGAAGGCCAGCCGGTCAACGCCGCGGTTGAAGGCGTGAATGGTGCGGTTGGTCCGCTCATAGGGGTCGAATACCTCACCGGAGGCGCGCGCAACCGGGTCCTGGGTGGCGCAGCCAGCGGCAAAAGCGGCCAAAATCAGCGCAGGTACAAATTTAAGCGGTCGCAACATCAAGGGCATTCGGATAAGTGTCCAATTGGTACTGGAATGGGCGCGTCGGGGGGCAAATAAGTGTTCTCTTGCCAATTTCCAGTCTGATTACATTTTTTTACCGGCTTGTGCCACAACTGGTACAATTCCAGCCCTGACCTGAAGCCAACGAACCACTATTGCAGTCTGACCATGAATAAAAGCCTTTACAAAAACGGGTATGATGAACTGCGCCAGGTGCGGCGGCAGAGCCGCGGCCTGTACTGGTTCACCGGGATCTTCAGCTTTTTCGTGAACCTGCTGATGCTGACCGGTCCCTTATACATGATGCAGGTCTACGACCGGGTGCTGGGCAGCCGGTCAGAGGCGACCCTTTTGGCGCTGTCGCTGCTGGTGGTGTTCCTCTACGGGATGATGGGGCTCTTGGACTATGCCCGCGGCCGGATCATGGCGCGGGTTGGGGCCCGGCTGCAGGCGGCGCTGGACAAGCGGGTGTTTGACGCGATGATCCGCCGTTCTGCGGTGGCACAGGACCCGGTAGCGCAGACCGGTCTCTCAGACTTGGAGTCGGTGCAGCGGCTGATCGCCTCGCCGGTGCTGACCGCGGCTTTCGACTTGCCCTGGACGCCAGTGTTTCTGGCGGGCATTGCGCTGTTCCACCCCTGGCTGGGCCTGCTGGCCCTTGGCGGCGGTGCGGTATTGGTGCTGATTGCGTTCTTGAACCAGATGTTCACCCGGTTGCCGCAGCAGAAGGCAAGCATGACCGGCCACAAGGCCAATCTGATGTCCGAGGAAATCCGCAACGAAGCGGAAATGATCCAGTCAATGGGCATGCGCGGGGCATCTTTCGAGCGCTGGAAACAGGCCCGGGACGCGGCCTTGACCGACAGTGTCACGGCCAATGACACCGGCGGCGGGTTCACCACGCTGACCAAGACGCTGCGTCTTTTCCTGCAATCGGCGATGCTGGGTTTGGGCGCATATCTGGTGCTGCAAAACGAGGTGACGCCAGGCGCGATGATCGCAGGTTCCATCCTGATGGGCCGCGCCCTGGCGCCGATCGAACTGGGGCTGGGGCAGTGGGCGCTGGTGCAGCGGGCGATGAAGGGCTGGCACAATCTGGCGGAGCTGCTGGACAAGGTTCCGGAGGAAGAGACACGCACCGCCCTGCCCAAGCCGAAGGCGCTGCTGGAGGTCCAGGGGCTGGCGGTGGTGCCGCCTGGCAGCAATACGCCGCTCTTGCGCAATGTGAACTTCAAGGTGCAGCCGGGACAGGCAATCGGCGTGATCGGGCCTTCGGGATCCGGCAAGTCAACCCTCGCGCGGGCGCTGACAGGTGTTTGGCGGCCTGCGGCCGGTTCCGTCCGGCTCGACGGTGCGTCACTGGATCAGTACGCACCGGATGTGCTGGGCGGCCACATAGGTTACTTGCCGCAGCGGGTGCAGGTGTTTGATGGCACCATTGCCCAGAACATCGCCCGCCTTAATCAGCAGCCCGACGCCGAAAAGGTGGTGGAGGCCGCCCGTAAGGCTGCAGCGCATGAGATGATCCTGAAACTGCCCGACGGCTATGACACGCGCGTCAACGCCACCGGCGGACGGCTGTCGGGCGGGCAGATGCAGCGGGTCGGGCTGGCCCGGGCACTGTTCGACGATCCGGTGATCGTGATCCTGGATGAGCCGAACTCGAACCTCGATAATGAAGGCTCGATGGCACTGAACCAGGCGATCAAGCAGATCAAGGCTGAGGGCCGCTCGGTGCTGATCATGGCGCACCGCCCGGCGGCGATCCAGGAATGCGACACGCTGCTGGTGATTGACAAGGGCACCCAGACCGCCTTTGGCCCCAAGGACAAGGTGCTGCAGGAAATGGTTGCCAACCATCAGAACATCCGCCAGGCGACCGGCGCGGGAGGTGTGCGATGAGTGTGGAGAACAACTGGCCCGCGCGCCGCCCGCTGATTATCGGCCTGATTGCTCTTGCAGTGCTGGTGGGGGGCTTCGGCTCCTGGTCGGTGCTGTCCTCGATTTCCGGTGCGGTGGTGGCCACGGGCCGTATTGAGGTCGACCGCAACCGGCAGGTGGTGCAGCATCTGGACGGCGGCATCGTTGCTGAGATCCTGGTGGATGAAGGCGACACCGTGGCTGAGGGCGCGACGCTGATCCGGCTTGACGCCAATGAGCTGAACTCCCAATTGGTGATCACCGAAGGCCAGCTGTTCGAGCTGATGGCGCGGCGCGGCCGGCTGGAGGCGGAACGGGACGAGGCGGCTGATGTCACCTTTGACCCGGAATTGCTGCAGGCCGCGGAAGCCCAGCCGGATGTCATGGATCTGGTCGAGGGCCAGCGGCGCCTGTTCTTGGCCCGGAGAGATTCCACCGCGCGCGAGATCGAACAGCTCGAGAAGCGCCGGGCGCAAATCGAGGAGCAGATTCGCGGTATTCAGGCGCAGCAGAAATCCATGTCGGTGCAACTGGACTTGATCGGTGAGGAACTGGGCAACCAGCAGTCGCTGCTGGACCGCGGCCTGGCGCAGGCGGCAACGGTGCTGAATTTGCGGCGCACCCAGGCCAGCCTGGACGGCCAGCTGGGTGAGCTGGTGGCGTCGGAGGCGCAGGCTGAGGGCCGCATCACCGAGATTGATATCGAAATCCTGAAACTGGGCAGCGGTCAGAGAGAAGAGGCGATTACCCGCCTGCGCGATCTGCGCTATCAGGAGCTGGAACTGGCTGAGACCCGCCGGTCCTTGCAGGGGCGGCTGGCGCGGCTGGATATCACCGCGCCGGTCTCGGGCATTGTCTACGGGCTGCAGGTGCAGACCCCGCGCTCGGTGATCCGGCCGGCCGACCCGGTGTTGTATCTGGTGCCGCAGGACCGGCCGCTCGTGATCGCGGCACAAGTGGCGCCGACCGACATTGACCAGCTTTATACCGGTCAGGAGGTCACCCTGCGGTTCTCGGCTCTGGATCAGCGCTCGACGCCGGAACTTTTCGGCCATGTCACCCAGGTCTCGGCTGATGCGTTTGAGGACCAGGGCAGCGGCATATCCTATTACCGGGCGGAGATCGAGCTGAACCCGGGCGAGCAGGGCCGCCTGCCGGCGGGCACGGTGCTGATCCCAGGAATGCCGGTGGAAAGCTACATCCGTACCGCCGACCGTTCGCCGCTGGCCTATCTGGTCAAGCCGCTGGCGGACTACTTCAACAAGGCTTTCCGCGAAAGCTGACTGCGGAGGGCGGATTCCCGCGCCGGGGTTTCGCATTTTCTCTTTCCGAAACCTGCTGCTGCGGGTAGCGTCCCGGCCAGCAAAGACTCGGAAGGAATGCGCCATGAGCATCGAAGCAAAACTGAAAGAGCTGGGTGTGACCCTGCCTGACGCGCCGGCACCTGCGGCCAACTATGTGCCTTATGTCGTCGCAGGCGACATGGTCTATATTTCCGGCCAGATTTCGGCGGATGAAAACGGCTTGATCACCGGCACCTTGGGCGCGGACATGGATGTCGACGCAGGCCAGGCAGCGGCCAAGCGCTGCGCGATTGCGCTGCTGGCTCAGCTCAAGGCAGCCTGCGGCGGCGATCTGGAGCGTCTGGTCCGCGTTGTGAAACTGGGCGCCTTTGTCAACTCGACCGCGGATTTTACCCAGCAGCCGCAGGTGGTGAACGGCGCCTCCGACTTCCTGGTTGAAGCGCTGGGCGACATTGGCCGCCACGCGCGTTCCGCAGTCAGCTCGCCCTCGCTGCCGCTGGGCGTCGCAGTTGAAATCGACGGTGTGTTCCAGATCAAATGACGCCGTCCCTGCCTGCCGCCTTTCTGACTGTCCCTCTGGCCCACCGCGCATTGCATGATGTTGAGGACGGGCGCCCGGAGAACAGCCGCGCTGCCATCCGCGCAGCAATTGCGGCAGGCTACGGGATCGAGATTGATTTGCAGCTGTCGAAGGATGGCTGCGCCATGGTGTTTCACGATTATGACCTGGACCGGCTGGCCGAAGGCTCCGGTCTGGTTAGGGACCGGACCCGCGAAGACCTGCGCGCCATCCCGCTGAAAGGCGGCGACGGGGAGGGCATTCCGGACTTTGCGGAAGTATTGGAGCTGGTGGGGGGGAAGGTGCCTCTGCTGGTTGAGATCAAGGATCAGGTTTGGAGCCGGCGGCCAGATGATACCGGATGCGGCAGGCTTGAAGCAGCGGCTGCGCAGTGCCTGGAAGGATACTCAGGCGATGTTGCGGTGATGTCCTTCAATCCGGATGCCGTTGCGGAATTCGCCAAGCACCGCAGCGACTTGGCGCTTGGCCTGGTAACGGGCGCCTTTAAACCTAAAAATTGGCCGGAGCTGACGCCGGAAGAGCGCAAACACCTGCGGAAGATCGCAGATTTTGACAGGGTGGCCGCCAGCTTCATCAGCCACGGGGCTCACAATCTGGGCAACCCTGCTGTTGCCCGTTTGAAAGAGGCAGGCGTCCCGGTGCTGTGCTGGACAATCAAATCGCTTGCCCAGGAAGAAGCTGCGCGGGCGATCGCTGACAATGTCACATTTGAGCAGTACCTTTCGCCGCTAACATCTTGATCGCTCTGGACCGCACCCCACATCTTTGAAGCGGTGCGGAGGAATTGCATGTCTCAGGCGCGAATCGAAATCCGGGTGCTGGCGTCGCTGTCGCAGATCACGGCAGGCGAGTGGGACGCCTGCGCCTGCCCGGAGGCTGCGGCAGGCGGCCGTGCGCTTGATCCGTTCACCACCCACAGGTTCCTGAGCGCGCTGGAGGACAGCGGTTCTGTCGGGCCGGGTACCGGCTGGCAGCCGCAGTATCTGACCGCCTATCAGGAGGGGCGCCTGATCGCCTGCGCGCCGCTTTATGCCAAGGGGCACAGCCAGGGCGAATACATCTTCGACCACAATTGGGCGCACGCCTATGAGCAGGCGGGCGGGCATTATTACCCCAAGCTGCAGATTGCGGTGCCCTTTACCCCGGCCACCGGGCGCCGGTTTCTGGTTCGCCCGGGTTTTGACGGCATTGGCCATTCGGCGTTGTTGCAGGGTGCCGTGCAATTGGCGGCGGACAACAATCTGTCATCCCTGCATGTGACGTTTTGCACCCAGGACGAGGCGCGGCTGGGTGAGGAGATGGGGCTGATGCTGCGTACAACGCAGCAGTTCCACTGGCAGAACGATGGTTACGCCGATTTCGAGACCTTCATGCGGGCGCTGTCATCGCGCAAGCGCAAGAACATCCGCAAGGAACGGATGCAGGCGCAATGCTTTGGCGGCGATATCCGTGTCGTTCAGGGCGATGACCTGCGCCCGGAACATTGGGATGCCTTCTGGGAATTCTATCAGGACACTGGCGCGCGCAAGTGGGGGTCGCCTTATCTGACCCGGCAGTTCTTTGATATCGCGCACCGCACGATGGCGGACGACATGGCGCTGATTCTGGCGGAACGCAACGGGCGCTATGTGGCGGGCGCGCTGAATTTCATTGGCCGTGAAACACTTTACGGCCGGTACTGGGGCTGTGTCGAACAGCACCCCTGCCTGCATTTCGAGCTGTGCTATTATCAGGCTATAGAGCTGGCGATTGCCCTGGGACTTGACCGGGCGGAAGCCGGCGCACAGGGTGAACACAAGCTTGCGCGTGGCTACATGCCATGCCAGACACACAGCTTGCACTGGATCGGCGATCCCGGGTTTGCCGGGGCCGTCGGACGCTACCTCGAGGCTGAGCGGGCTGCCACCGAGGAAGAGATTGAAATCCTGACCGATTACGGCCCGTTCCGCAAAGCCCATGTGGAGGAGCAAGAATGACGGAGAAACTGTCCGACGCCACCCGCGGCCCGCTGCTGGAGCCGCTGTTCGCCACCGGCTGGGAGATGGTGGATGGGCGTGATGCCATCACCAAGACCTTCAAGTTCAACAATTTCGCTGATGCCTTCGGCTGGATGACCCGCGCCGCGATCTGGGCCGAGAAGTGGAACCACCACCCGGAATGGAGCAATGTCTACAACCGGGTGACGGTGGTTCTGACCACCCATGATGTCGATGGGATCAGCGCCCAGGACGCCAAGCTGGCGCGTAAAATGGACGGGCTGTTTGGCGAACCGCAGGAGTGACAAGAGGCAAATTCGGGCGGGCTCTAGCCGGTTTCCGCCCTTAGGGATTCAAAAAGGTCTTTCAGAATCCGATTGCCTTCCTCTGACTGAGAAATGAGGCAAGGGTCATTCCACTCATTCTGAAAGACGAACATGCAGCCTGCAAACTTTACACTCGCGCAGGCCGGATACGCGGTTATCTCCGGTACACCGTAGATGCTTTCGATAGCTTCTCTGACAGCCGTCAGGTCAGACGCGCTGAATTCTAGCGAGAGACGGCCGCTCGAAAGTTCTAAAATTTTGAAAGTTATTGCTTTTTCCTTGTCCTGCAGCCTTGGCGGACTGTGTCTTTCAGCTTGACCTGAATAGGTCAGCAATGTTGTCTAAATGTTTCGCGCGCGAAACATTCGGACAGAAACTCTGACCCAATTTTTTACGAATTATTAAGAGGTTGAAGGGTGGCCGCCTGCCTTGGCGGCCACTGCAGTTCCAGAATCAGCCCATCGCTTCCAGCAGGCCCTCGCCGGCCGACAGCTCACACTGGCCCGGGTTCTCTTCCTTGTTGAGGATCTTCACCTCGCCGTCTTCCACCAGCATGGCATAGCGCAGCGAGCGGCCGATCAGGCCCGCAGAGGGCACGTCCAGCCGCATCTCGATTGCAGAGGTGAATGTGCATTCGGCGTCCGAGAGCATGGTGATCCCGGCCTCAGTGGCGCCGGTGTTGTCACCCCAGATCGACATCACGAAAGGGTCGTTGCCGGCCAGACAGATGATTTCATCGACACCTTTGGCGGCAAACTGGTCCTTGGTGCGGATAAAGCTGGGCACATGCGCGGAATGGCAGGTGCTGGTAAAGGCACCCGGAACCGCGAAGATCACGACCTTGCGCCCTTTCAGCTTGTCGGCAAGTTGCACTTGTTCTGGGCCATTGTCCCCAATCCGTGTCAGTGTCGCGTCCGGCAGTTGGTCTCCAACAGAAATCATTGCACGTTCCTCTTTCTCCTGATTGCGTTTTGGGGCCCCAGGTATATAGGGTCCGGTGAAAGCGTGACGGGAACTATTGCGGGAGGCAAGGGGATATGTCCCACATCGTCGTTATTGGAGCGGGGCAGGCGGGGTCCTCGCTGGTGGCAAAGCTGCGCAAGGACGGGTTTGACGGGGAAATCACCCTGATCGGCGCAGAGGAGGCGCTGCCCTATCAGCGGCCTCCTCTGTCAAAGGCCTATCTGCTGGGGGAAATGGAGCTGGAACGGCTGTTCTTGCGGCCCGAGAGTTTTTACTCCGAAAACAACATCACCCTGAAGCTGGGACAGCGCGTCACCGCGATTGATCCGGCCGCCAAAACGGTGTCGCTGGAGGATGAGGTGATCAGCTACGACCAGCTGGCGCTGACCACTGGGTCCGACCCGCGCCGCCTGCCTGCCGCCATTGGCGGTGATCTGGACGGCGTTTACGTGGTGCGAGGGCTGACCGACGTGGACGCTATGGCGCCCAACGTGACCGAGGGCAAGCGCGCGCTGATTGTCGGCGGCGGCTACATCGGGCTGGAGGCTGCTGCAGTCTGCGCCAAGCGCGGTGTGCAGGTGAAGCTGGTGGAAATGGCTGATCGTATCCTTCAGCGGGTAGCGGCGCCGGAAACCTCTGATTTCTTCCGCAATCTGCACAGCGGCCACGGCGTGGACATCCGCGAGGGCGTTGGGCTGGAGCGTCTGGAAGGCGAAGACGGCAAGGTCACCCGCGCTGTGCTGAGCGGCGGAGAGGTGCTGGACGTGGATTTCGTCGTGGTAGGCGTGGGCATCACCCCGTCGTCGCAACTGGCGGAGATGGCCGGGCTGGAGCTGGACAATGGCATCAAGGTGGATGCCAAGGGCCGGACCTCCGATGCGTCGGTCTGGGCGGCAGGCGATTGCGCCTCCTTCCCGTTCCAGGGCAACCGCATCCGCCTGGAAAGCGTGCCCAATGCCATCGACCAGGCCGAAGTTGTGGCGCAGAACATGCTGGGCGCGGACAAGGACTACATCGCGACCCCTTGGTTCTGGTCGGATCAGTACGACGTCAAACTGCAGATTGCGGGCCTCAACACCGGCTATGACAATGTGGTCACCCGCCAGGGTGAGGGCAGTCAGGTTTCCTTCTGGTACTACAAGGGGGACCAGCTGGTGGCGGTGGACGCGATGAACGACCCGCGCGCCTATATGGTGGCCAAGCGGCTCATTGATGCAGGCAAGACAGCGGACAAGGCAGTTGCCGCCGACCCTGCTGCCGATCTGAAACCGCTGCTGAAAGCGTGAGGATCATCGCCGGAGACTTCCGCGGCCGGGCACTGGCCGCGGTGGGCAAGGGGGATGCAGGTGCCCATCTGCGCCCAACCACCGACCGGGTGCGGGAAAGCCTGTTCAGTGTACTGACCCACACGGGCGCCATTCCCGGTGCCCGTGTGCTTGACCTGTTTGCAGGCACCGGCGCGCTGGGGCTGGAGGCGCTGTCGCGCGGTGCGGCGGAGGTTTTGTTTGTCGATGATGGGCGTGTGTCCGGCGGCCTGATTAAAAAGAACATGACGATCTGCAAGGCCGAAGACCGCTGCACCCTTGCGCGCCGTGACGCGCTGAAGCTGGGACAGAACCCGGATGCGCCTTTTGATCTGATCTTCCTCGACCCGCCTTATGGAAAGGCGCTGGGAGAGAAGGCGCTGGCTGCTGCCGTGGCTGGCGGCTGGTTGGCGGAAGATGCGCTGGTGGTCTGGGAGGAAAGCGCACCTATGAGCGCACCAAACGGGTTTGAGCTGGAAAGCAGCCGGAAGTATGGCGATACCCACGTCACCTTGTTGTGGCGTCAGGAGAACAGTCCAGCGTAAGTTCCGCTCCGCTCTTCGAATGTTTGAATTTCTATTTGCAAACTCAACTTTAGGAGCGTAGCCAGCCTGTGATTTAGGCAAATATCCGCCCATTCCGGCGGTTTCAAAGGACCCAATATGAAAACTGCAAAGTTTCTTAGCCTGCTGGCAGCAGGCTCTCTGTTTCTGTCCGGTTGTGTTTCGCCGGAAGTCGTGACCACCAACAACGTTGATGACGCTTCGCTGACTTGCGAGGAAATTAAAACCCAGTTGGGTCAATTGGATGAGATTCGCGCTGAAGCCAAGAAAGGCAAGACCGCCTCTGGCACGAATGTGGCCGCGGCGATCCTGTTCTGGCCGGCGGTGATCGGCAACTACGCCAACGCCAACGAGGCGCTGGAAGCGGCCAACAAGCGCCACGAGGTTCTGGTTGCTTTGGCAAAGAAGAAGCGCTGCAAGTTCTGAGCCTTGCCAGATTTTTGATTGGATAATGCAGGGGGGATCCCCTGCATTTTTGCATTTGAGAGCAGGTGCTTGGCCGCTGCGTAATTGCGGTGGCAGAGAAAGCTGTCTAACTCTTGCGGGGTAACCCGGATGCATCCCTCGATTGGCGGCACAAATGCCCAAGACATTTCCAACCCCAAAACTGGTGATTTTTGATTGCGACGGAGTGCTGGTGGACAGCGAGCCGGCGTCGAACCAGGCGCTGATCGACAATTTGGCGTGCCACGGGCTGGCACTGACGATGGAACAGTCGATGGCGCACTTCGTTGGCTGCACCATGGCCGGAGTTATGGAGAAGGCCCGCGGACTGGGTGCAGATCTGCCAGACAGGTGGATTGATGAAGTCTACGCGGAAACCATTGCCCGTCTGAGGCAGGGCGTGCCGCTGACGCCAGGCATTCCAGAATTGCTGGCGCGGCTGGATGCGCAGGAGATACCAGTCTGTGTGGCTTCCAACGGCAGCGAGGAGAAAATGCGCGTTACCTTGGGCCAGAACGGTCTTTGGGGGCGCTTCCATCCGCACGCAATATTCTCGGCGCATGCTTTGAGGGTCGCCAAGCCCGAACCGGGGCTGTTTCTGGCGGCAGCCAGCCATTTCGGAGTGCAAGCGCGCGACTGCCTGGTGATCGAGGACAGCTGCAACGGTGTGACCGCAGCCGTGCGTGCAGGCATGCGCTGTCTTGGATATGCGCCGCAGGACAGTGGCAGGAAACTGGCAGCATTGGGTGCAGAGGTGTTCCGCGACATGGCAGAGGTGCCTGCGCTTTTGTCGATCTGAGGCCGTTGTGGTACTGTTCCGCGCATGGAACAGACCTTGCGCCTACCGTTCCTGCGGTATTCAAAAGAAGCGGAAACGCAGAAACTGCCTGCGTCAAAACCGCTGCGGGCACCGCTGTTCATTCAGGATGCGGTGACACCGTTTGGCGATGGTACGTTATTGCTGGCGCTCTGGCGGTTTCAGGAAGCTGATGGGCAGGACGACGCAAAGTCCTGACCGTATCCGTCCTGCACCTGGCTGAAAGAAATCCGGAGCACCGGGGGGCGGCCCCTGGTGCGTCTTGGCAGGTCAGCCGTAGGTCGGGTGAAATTTTCCGGCCGGCGACAGGGTGAAAATTTCGGCTCCGTCTGCGGTTACGCCGATCGAATGCTCGAACTGCGCCGACAGAGACTTGTCGCGGGTTACTGCAGTCCATTCATCCGCCAGGATCTTGGTTTCCGGGCGGCCCAGGTTGATCATTGGCTCGATGGTGAAGAACATGCCTTCCTCCAGCACCGGTCCGGTGCCGGGGCGGCCGTAGTGCAGCACATTGGGCGGGGCGTGGAACACTGTGCCCAGGCCATGGCCGCAGAAGTCGCGCACAACGCTCATACGCTGCGCCTCTGCATAGGTCTGGATCGCATGGCCGATGTCGCCGAAGGTGTTGCCGGGCTTCACGGCCTCAATCCCCTTCATCAGCGAATCGTGGGTGACCTGAATCAGCCGCTCTGCCTTACGGCTGAGCTTGCCTGCAACGAACATCCGGGAAGTGTCGCCGAACCAGCCGTCGACGATCACGGTCACGTCGATGTTCAGGATATCGCCGTCCTTCAGTTTCTTGTCGCCGGGGATGCCGTGGCAGACCACATGGTTCACCGAGATGCAGCTGGCGTGCTGATAGCCCTTGTAGCCGATGGTAGCGGACTTGGCGCCTGCGTCTTCGACCATTTGGGTAATGAGACGGTCGATTTCGCCGGTGCTCTGGCCGGGGAACACATGGGCTGCGATATCGTCCAGAATGCGCGCGGCAAGCGCCCCCGCTTTGTGCATGCCGGCATAGTCGCCGGGTTCATGAATGCGGATGCCGTCCTTGGTGGTGCGGCCGTCTTTCGATCTCATCGCGCAGAGCTCCATCACGTTTGTTGCGTAGCTATGTAAGGGGTTCCGGGCGAAAGGGCCAGACCGGGGGTGCGGGAACTTTTTCAGCAGCTATGCGTTTTCTCAGTTGAACCTTTACTTGGACAACGAGGGGAATGCAGCAGAATGGACAGCGTCAATAGCCTTATGCAAACTGAAATTTACGACGGGAAGTCGCTGGCGGATCTGGTCACGCTGGAATTTCTGGCGCAGGCTTTGGGCAGTGTGGTGGCAGCAGTGGTCATTTTGCTGGCCGGCTTCATCGTTGCGGGCTGGGTCAAGCGGCGGATCGTGCAGCTGGGTGACAGCAATGCCAAGCTGGATGTGACTTTGTTCCATTTCCTGGGCAACCTGGCCCGCTACGTCATCCTTGCCTTTGCCGTGCTGTTTGTTCTGAACACCTTCGGCGTCAAGACCACGTCCATCGTTGCAGCGATCGGTGCGGCTGGCCTTGCAATCGGTCTGGCCATGCAGGGCGCACTGTCCAATGTGGCGGCCGGCGTCATGATCATCCTTTTCCGCCCGTTCAAACTGGGTGATTTCATCGAAGTGGACGGCGAAATGGGCACGGTGCATGAAATCACTCTGAACAACACCGTGATTGCCAGCCTGTCCAACCTCAAGGTGATCATTCCCAATTCGGAAGTCTGGGGTAACACGATCACCAATTACTCGTCCTTCGACACACGCCGGGCTGAATGGGTTTTTGGCGTTGGCTACGGGGCGAACCTGGCAACCGCCGAAAAGGCAATCAGGGATGCCATCATGGGTGACAGCCGGTCGCACAACGATCCTGAGCCCTTCATCCAGGTGAATGCACTGAACAGCAGTTCGGTCGACTTTCTGGTGCGGGTCTGGGTCGATGCAGAGGAATACTTCCAGTACCAGGCCGACATGAAACGCAAGGTGAAGGAAGCACTGGATGCGGCTGGAGTCGACATTCCGTTCCCGACAAGGACCATCGTTCAGGCCGAAGCGGAACAGGAAGGCGGGAACGCGAAGCAAGTGGATCAGGCAGCCTGAGCGACCGCCCGGTCCGGGCCGTTACTCTCATGAGAGCGGTCCGGCGACCTCAACACCCTGCGGGGTAATCCGGGTACCCAGAACCAGCTTCTCCACCCCGGCGGCATAGGCACTGGCAAAGGCATCTGCGTAGGCAGGGTCGATATCGGCGGCCAGCTGGAAGCGTTCGCAGTCGGTGCGCTGCACCAGGTAGAGCATAACCGCCCGGTGGCCCTGTTCCACCATGTTTGCCAGCTCCCCCAGATGCTTGGTGCCGCGGGCGGTTACGCTATCGGGAAACTCAGCAAGGCCGGGCTGGCGCGACAAGGTCACGCTTTTCACCTCGACATAGCAGTCGGGCAGGCCGTCCTGTTGCAGCAGGAAATCGATGCGGCTGTTTGCGCCGTATTTCACCTCGGCTCGCACAGTCTTGTAAGCGGCGAGCTCCGCAACCTCCCCAGCCTCCAGCGCCGCCCGCAGGGCGCGGTTGGGAACCGAGGTGTCGACGCCGGTGAAATGGCCGTCTGCGTGTTCCACCAGCCGCCAGCCGTATTTCAGCTTCTTCTTCGGATCGTCGTTGGGCTCCAGCCAGACCTTCATGCCCGGATCCGCCAGCCCCATCATGCTGCCGGGGTTGGCGCAATGGGCGGTGATTTCCTGCCCGTCTACCAGCCGGCAATCGGCGAGGAAGCGTTTGTAGCGGCGGATCAGGGTGGCGGGGATCAGGGGCTGGGCAAAGTTCATGCCAGATGACTATCCCAGCCCCGCCCGGCGGCAAAGCCCTAGTTGCGGCCGGCCATGACGCCGCCGTCGACATCCCAGATGGCGCCGGTCACCCATGCAGTCTGATTTGACAGCAGGTGCACCACGGTTGCGGCTATGTCAGCCGGGCGGCCAACGCGTCCAATCGGGTGGAAGGTGTCAAAGCCGCTGGTCAGTGCGTCCTCGATCTGTGCGGGGGGTATGAATGCGCCGTAGATCGGAGTGACCACCACCGCAGGGGCCACCGCGTTCACCCGGATGCCATGGTCTGCCAGCTCCATCGCCAGGTGCTGAGTCAGGGCGTGCAAGCCCGCCTTGGCCATGGAGTAGGCTGAGCTGGGGGTCGCCTTGATCGCTTGTTTTGCCCACATCGAGCCGATGTTGACAATGGCGCCGCCGCCGTTGCGTGACATGTTGGTTGCGGCGGCTTGTGTCAGAAAGAAGGTGGCGCGGTTCAGGCCCATGTAACGGTCATAATCTTCGGGGCCATGCTCCAAAAATGGTTTTGGGGCAAAGACACCGGCGGCGTTGACCAGTTTGCTGATATGGTTGCTGCCGGCCTTAAGCTCGTCTGCCAGCGTCTGAACGGCTGCGAAGTCCATCAGATCAACTTTCCGGACTTCTGCGAGGGAGCCAAGTTCTGCTTTGGCAGCTTCTAACTTGGCAGCAGACGAACCCAAGAGGGTGACATGATGTCCCGCCTCTACCAGCTGGCGGGCAGTTTCCAGACCCATTCCCGACGATCCGCCGATGATCAATGCGGTCTCAGTACTCATTGTGATTCTCCTATCTATCAGTAGGTAGATAGATGTGAGTTGTGCTCCATTCCGTCAAGACCTATCTGTAGGTAGGTAGATGAGCGAGGGGTTGAGCATGGCAAAGCCGGACACAGCGGAACGCATCCTGGACATTGCGGAGAAGGCCGCGCGCACAGGTGGCTACAACGCCTTCAGCTTCCGTGAAATCGCTGCGGAAATCGGTATCAAATCAGCCTCTGTCCACTATCATTTTCCAACCAAGGATGCCTTGGGGGAGGCTCTGGCTGAACGCTATTCTGACAATTTTTTCATAGCCTTGGGTGATCCCCAGGGGGCGGAGCCTGCGGAGTTGCTCAAGCGCTATGTTGCAGCGTATGGCACGGCTCTGAAACAGGACGGGCTGATGTGCCTGTGCGGTGTTTTCGGGGCCGAGATTGCCGATTTGCCGCGGCCGGTCGCAAGCGCGACCCGGGCATTTTTCGCCCGCAACCTGGAATGGCTGCGGCAGGTCTACCAGCGACAAGGGTTGCAGCGGGATGTAGCGGACCGGGCTGCGGCACATATGATTGCCACGCTGGAAGGCGCGATGATTCTGGCCCGTGCCATGGAGGATGCGGCGCTGTTCGACGCTGCGGTTGCGAGGCTTTCCTAGTCGCTTTGGCCCTTGTGCCGCTCTGCTGGCGGAGTATTTTTGCACTCAGCCAAGGGAGATGCTCATGCCTGCAACGCCGAACCCAACTGCCGCCATGCTGGTTATCGGCGATGAGATCCTGTCCGGCCGCACCCGCGATGCCAATATGCATTACCTGGCGGGAGAGCTGACCAAACATGGCATCGATCTGAAGGAAGTGCGGGTGGTGAGCGACGATGAGGCGGCGATCATTGCCGCGGTCCGGGCGCTGTCGCGCGCTTTTGACCATGTGTTCACCAGCGGCGGTATCGGGCCGACCCATGATGACATTACCGCCGATTGCATTGCCAAGGCGTTTGAAGCGCATCTGGATGTGCGCGACGATGCCCGCGCGATCCTGCAGGCGCATTACGATACCCAAGGGCTGGAGATGAACGCGGCGCGGCTGCGGATGGCCCGCATTCCGGACGGTGCGGTGCTGATTGACAACCCTGTCTCGGCGGCGCCCGGGTTCACCATCGGCAATGTGCATGTGATGGCCGGTGTGCCGATGATCTTTCAGGCAATGGTGGCAAGCGTGATGCCGACCCTGACCGGCGGCCGACCGATGCTGTCGCAGACCTTGCGAGTGCTGCGGGGAGAGGGCGAAATCGCGGCTCCGCTGCGCTCTCTGGCAGAGGCCTATAGCGATCTATCGGTGGGCTGCTACCCGTTCCAGAAGGACGGCGCGTTCGGCGCCAATGTCGTGATCCGCGGCACTGACGGCGCACGTGTCGATGCGGCGATGACCGAACTGGCAAAGGAGCTGGAGCAGTGACCACCGATCCCCGTTACTATGGCGTGACCGAGGCGACATGGCCGTCGGCATCGCTGCGCGAACTTGGGCCTGTCACCCTGCGCGAAGGGCAGGGCGGCGGCAGCCGTGTGTCGGCAACGACGGTGAACGGTGCAGCGTCTGACGTGGAGATTGCAGCGGCTGAGGACGCGATGCGCGCTATGGGTCAGGACTGCCTGTTCATGATCCGCGATGGTGAGACGGAGCTGGACGCGCAACTGGAGGCGCGCGGCTATGCGGTGAAGGATCCGGTTAACCTGTGGGCCTGCCCGGCGGAGCGCTTGACGGATATCCCCGTGCCGCGTGTTACCGCCTTTTGCGTCTGGGAACCGCTGGCGATCCAGCGCGAGATTTGGGAGCAGGGCGGCATTGGGCCGGAGCGGCTGGCGGTGATGCAGCGGGTGCGAGGTCCGAAAACCGGGCTGCTGGGCCGCCACAAGGACAAACCGGCGGGCGCAGGGTTCGTAGCCATTCACGACGGGGTGGCGATGGTTCACGCGCTGGAAATACTGCCGCATCAGCGCCGGGCTGGCATGGGCGCCTGGATGATGCGCCAAGCTGCGTTCTGGGCATTGGAGAACGGCGCTGGCGAATTGGCGGTGCTCTGTACGAAACGTAACGAGGGTGCAAACGGGCTTTACGCTTCCCTCGGCATGGACTGTGTTGGACAGTACCACTACCGGATTTTGCAACAAGGCGATTGACCGCGATGAGTGACCAGACCCAGCCCACAGCCCTCGACCTGCCGATAGTGGACCCGCTGCCGCCGGAAACGCAGAAGTACTTTGACATCTGCGTCGAGAAACTGGGCTTTGTGCCGAATGTGCTGAAGGCAAATGCCTTTGATATCGCCAAGCTCAACGCCTTCACCGCCATGTACAACGATTTGATGCTGGCGGACAGCGGCCTGAGCAAGCTGGAGCGGGAGATGATTGCGGTGGTGGTCTCTGCGATCAACCGCTGCTTCTATTGCCTAGTGGCCCATGGCGCTGCCGTGCGGCAGTTGTCCGGCGATCCGCAGCTGGGCGAGATGCTGGTGATGAACTACCGGGTGGCGCCGCTGGATGCGCGCCAGCGGGCGATGCTGGATTTTGCGGCCAGGATGACGACGGCGAGCGCGGAGATCGAGGAGGCGGACCGCCAGACCCTGCGGGATGCGGGATTTAGCGACCGGGATATCTGGGATATCGCCAATGTCGCGGGCTTTTTCAACATGTCGAACCGGGTGGCCAGTGCTACCGCGATGGCGCCCAATTCGGAATATCACAGCCAGTGCCGTTAAGACGTCTGATTGCAGCGGCGGCAGCAGCGTTCCTGCCCGGAATTCTGAATGCGGCGGAACTCACCTTGCCCGCTGATGCGACTGCCATTTCTGAACGGGCGACTGCGCTTGGCGTCTATCAGCTGCCCATTGGCCCGGAAGACGCGGACAAGGTGCCTTCGGAGCGGTTCGAGGGGCAGATTACCCGCCGGACCTGGCGTGTGGAAGGCAGCGGCACGGTGCTGCAGATCCTGGCGCCGCTGCGGGAGCAGCTGGTGGAGCAGGGTTATGAAGTGCGGCTAGACTGCGCGGCGCGTGATTGCGGCGGTTTTGGCTTCCGGTTCGGGATCGAAGTGGTGCCAACGCCGGATATGATGGTGGATATTTCCCGTTTTCACTTCCTGTCGGCCGCCAAGGGAAGAGAAGCGGTTTCTGTTCTCGTGTCGCGGGCAGGCGGTGCGGCCTTTGTTCAAATGATTAGTGTGCGGCCGCCGGACGCAGTGCCAGTCCTGTCGAAACCCGTGGTCCAAGCGCCGGCGGAGCCGGATCCGGTGCGGCCGGTAGAATTGGCCAAGGTGCTGGAAGTGCGCGGCCATGCGGTGCTGACCGATCTGGTATTCGAGAGCGGTTCTACCCGTCTGCGCGAGGGGCAGTATGGCAGCCTGAAGGAATTGGCTGGCTATCTGGCCGCGAATCCGCAGCATCGGCTGCTGCTGGTGGGCCATACTGACTCGGTGGGCTCGCTGGCGCAAAACACCCGCATTTCCGAACGCCGGGCGCAGTCTGTGAAAGAGCGGCTGGTTGAGGCCTATGAGGCTGATGGAGCGCGCATTGACGTGGCTGGTGCCGGATATCTGGCCCCCATCGCCAGCAATCTGGTCCCGGAGGGCCGAGAGGCCAACCGGCGGGTGGAGGCTGTCCTTCTCGCCAATTGAGCGCCGGTACCCTGAACGCTGCTATTCACTCCCGCCCCCGCAGGTGTCTTAGTGATTGCAAGCCTTCTTGGAGGGGGCAGGCTTGGCGCAGATTTTCTGCACCGGCGGCTGGCAAAACGGTTGCAATGAGGATTGTCCAGGTGGGCCTCAGCAGCGGCGCATACCGCGCGGGCTGCGCTGGTACATGGCCTTGAACTGGCGCGAGAACCCCGGCAGCGAGACAAACCCCGTCGCCAGAGCCACTTCTGTGACTGGCATTGCGGTGCTTAGAAGCAGCTCGCGCGCCCGCTGCAGGCGAATCTGAAGATAGGCCTGTTGCGGTGTCATGCCCAGCCCGCGTTTGCAGCGCAGGCGCATCGCTTTCAGGCTGAGCCCGAGCCGCCCTGCAATCTCAGTCAATGCCAAAGGAGCTTGCAGATTTTCCAGCATTATCTGATGCATCTGCCCCAGAACCGGGTCGGCTGAAGGCTGCAGCCGCTGGCGCACATCCGGGGGGCGGATAGAGCCATGGGCCATGTCTTCGGCGGTCGACGCCGCCAGCCCTTCCGGGCCTGTGGCCGAGATCCAGGCAAGCATTGCGTCGCCGGTAGCGGTTCCGCCCACGGCGCTCAGCCTGCGGCGGCCGTAGCAGTAAATACGGTCGCTGACCTCGATTTCGGGCCAGCGCTCGCGGAACCCCGCTTCGGCCTCGTGGTGCAGCACCGCCTCATGGCCGTCCAGATAGCCCAGCTGGGCCAGTACAACGGTGCCGGTATCGATGCCGCCCAGCACGGCGCCGGCGCGCGCGGCCCGTGCCAGATAGGCACGCAGCCCCTGCGGCAGGTGGCGCAACGGATCGTAGCCGGCGCAAAGCAGCACAAGATCGGGCGTATCGCCGAGGTCCCATCCACTGCGGTCCGGCGCGGCCAGCCGTCCGCTAGAGGCTGGCACCGGTGTCTGAGTGGCGCTGAGCGTCTCCCATGTGTATAGTCGGCGGCCGGCATTCTTGTTGGCAATGCGCAGAGTTTCGGAGGCCAGCACATAGGCCAGCATCTGGAACTCTGGAAACAGGATGAAGCTCACTTTCGGCATTTCAGGAGGTTATATGCAAGTATCAGGCGTTTCCATGCAAATCGGGTGAAGTCCAGGCCGCTAGGGTTCTTGCAGTCACAGGAAAGGAAACGCCAATGACCGTTATGACCCCGACCCCGTTGCAGGGCCGTCCGGCCAATTGCTCGGATGCCGAATGGGAGGCCCGTTGCGAGCTGGCTGCGATTTACAATGCGCTGGTGAAATACCGGCTGACGGATCAGACCAATCAGTGGCACGCGATCCGGGTGCCCGGCGAGGACGCGCTGATCACTCACCATTACGGCTGGATGCATGAGGAGGTGACCGCCTCCAATCTGATCAAGGTCGGCTTTGACCGGAAAAACCATAATCCTGAAAATGGCGAGCCGAACCCCTCGGCCACAGAGATCGGCAAGCTGTTTTTTGAGGCAGAGCCGGAAAAGAACTGCATCATGCACATCCACACCAAGGCGATTATGGGTGTGTCGGCGCAGAGGGATGGCGTCGGCCCTTACAGCCAGGCCTATCTGATGATCGGTGGCGGCGATGTGCTGGGATACACCGACTATGAATTCGAATGCACTGATGATTTCCTGGCCGGGCTGCTGGATGCGGGCCGCGGCAAGAAGGCCGTGGTCGAGGCATGGCACGGTGCCTTTGTGTTCGGGGGGACGGCAGGGGAGGCGTTTTTCCGGTCCTTTTACCTGGATCAGGCCTGTGCGGTTCAGCTGGAGGTGCAGCAGGCGGCAGCCTGCCCCGGGGTTGAGATCCGCACCATTCCGGAAAGCGAGCAGAAGCGCCACCTGAGTGACATGGCGGCCAGCGACTGGTACGGTTATGAGGGAGAATTGGAATGGCATGCCATCCGGCGCCGCCTGGATGCGGAGGCGCCGCATTACAAAGGCTGAACGGGCCGACGGGCTGCAGTCCGGAGATTCCCGGGCCTTGGCCACGACATCAGAGATGCCTCAGCAAGCCTTCGGTCCGGCGCCGTGCTGGAGTCCGGCGTGCGACGCGCAGCGGCGCTGGACCCAACGGGAGCAGATCAATCTTTGATTGATCCGGGAAGGGCGGGAGCCTGCCTGATTGATCCTGCCAGGCCGACCTGAGGTGCAGGTCTTAAAAAAGCCCCCGCGAGTGGCGCGGGGGCAGGTCTTCGAGGGATGTCTTGTTCCGGTTTTCCTTAGAACCGGTTCAGGTTTTCCATTCGGACGGGTCGCGGTCGGCAAAGGCTGCCACCAGGAAATCGATGAAGGCCCGCACCTTGGGCTGGGTGAATTTACCGGGCGGGTAGACCGCGTAGATACCCTGGGTCTCAACCGGCAGGCTGGGCATCACGTCCTCAACCAGCCCTTCTTCCAGCGCCTCGGAGTAAAGGTAGCTGGGCAGATAGGCGATGCCGAGGCCGGAGATGGCGGCATTCAGCAGCGATTGCCCATCATTCACCGACAGCCAGCCGGAAGTGCGTACCTGACGCTTTTCACCAGACGGGGCGGTGATCTTCCAGACATTGCCGCTGGACTGGCTGGAGTAGTGCAGCAGTTTGTGGTTGTTAAGCTCGTCGATCTTCTGCGGGCGGCCGTATTTTTCCAGGTATTCCGGCGAGGCAATCATCCGCTTGGTGGTCTCTGTCAGCTTGCGGGCCCGCAGAGAGCTGTCCTCCAGCTCGCCGATCCGCACGGCCATGTCGAAGCCTTCGGAAATCAGCTCCACATAGCGGTTGTTTAGAACCATGTTGACAGTGATATCCGGGAAGTCGCGCAGGAAATCCGACAGCACCGGCGACAGGTGGTTGACGCCGAAGTCGGTGGCAACGGAAATCCGCAGCAAACCGGAGGGGGCCGATTGCATCGAGGTGACAAGCGCATCCGCCTCGCCTGCATCGTTGAGAACCCGGCGGGCACGGTCATAATAGGCAAGGCCGATCTCGGTCGGCGACACCCGGCGCGTGGTGCGGTTCAGCAGGCGCGCGCCGAGACGGGCTTCCAGGCTGGAGACATGTTTGGAGACGGCCGATTTGGAAATCCCCATTTTCCGTGCCGCATCGGTGAAGCCGCCTTGGTCCACCACATTGGCAAAGGCCTCCATTTCCATCAGTCGGTCCATATTCACCCATCCTCGTAAAGCCGTGTTGCCCCGAAGCTGACGGGGAAATCGGGCAAGATCGGGGCGGAGGTGGGATAATTGCGAGGTTTCGCCGGGATCGTTTGCGCTGTGGAAACGGCTGCCCTTGGCCGGCGGGCGGCGAAGGCTGAGGGTTAATGAAACCTTAAAGGGCAAGCCTGATCGTCAGAATCCATAGCGGCAGGGTCACCGCACTGAGCAAGGTGGATTGCGCAATAAGTGTGGCAGCCAGTGTGCGGTCAGCACCAAAGGCCGAGGCCAGCACATGCGCCGCTGATGCGGTGGGCAGGGCAGCAAACAGCACCAGCACGGCGGCAAAGCCGGGATCGCTGCCCAGCAGCAGGCAAGCCGCCAGGACAATGGCGGGCACCAGCACCAGACGCACCAGGCAGAGATAGCCGTTGAACAGGTCGAGCCGCGCCAGCGCCCGCCAATTCATGGTGGCGCCGATGGACAGAAGCGCAATCGGGATCGCTGCATGGGCCAGCATCTCGGCTGGGGCCAGGATCGGTGCAGGAATCTTGTAACCCGAAAGTCCCACAGAAACACCTGCAACGGAGGCCAGCAGAAAGGGATTGAGTGCGATTTTCACTGCCGTCTCGCGCAACGAAAGGCTGCCGCCGCGTGACAGCGCGCAGACAGCCATTACATTGGCCACTGGCACGGCCATGCCGATGGCAACCGCCATCTGGCCGGTCAGTTCCGTGCCGATCGAAGGCAGGGCGACAAAGGCAATGGCCGTATTGAAACGCCAGGCAGTTTGCCAGGCGCCTGCAAAGTCGAGGAATTTTTCCGGCCCGGCCCTGCGCGCCAGAAGACCAAAGGCGAGTGCCAGGGCGAGGATGCTCCAGACTGCGGGCCCGATCCGGCCGAGGTCTGCAATGGCAATGGGGCGGCCACTGGCGGCAAAGAACAGCAGCGCTGGAAACAGTACCTCGAAGTTCAACTTGTCCAGGCCTTGCCAAGCTTGCGCTGACAGCCGCCTGCGAACCAGCCCGCCAAGAGCCACCATCAGGAAGCTGGGGGTCAGGCCCATCAGGATAACTGCAAATACCACGTATGCCCTCGTCTTGCGGTTCAGGTGTGACACTGCCGCCCTCGGTTAACGCGGGCAAGAGGAATGGGGGCCGGCACAGTGGGCTTCTGTGAAGATGACGCAAAATTGTGCGTTTGCTGCGGCCGAAGGGTTTGCTGCTGCTTGCCGGACGCCTAGCTTTACTTTGTTTGTTGAACAAATTGCTGGAGGACCCGCTATGAAAGTTTTGCTTGCCGCCACTGCCGCCGCCCTGTGCCTGGCTGCTCCGCTTGGGGCTCAGGAGCGCACGCCGTCGCACCCGGATGCCAAGGTCTATTTTGTCAACCTGAAGGATGGCGATACTGTCACGTCTCCGGTGACTGTGGTCTTTGGCCTTTCGGCGATGGGGGTTGCCCCGGCGGGTACGGAGAAGGAGCACACCGGCCATCACCATCTGCTGATTGACCGCCCAGCAATCGGCGAGGGTGAAGACGGCGCGGATGAGCTGCTGTACGGATTGCCTGCGGATGAGCACCATGTGCATTTTGGCGGCGGGCAAACCGAGACATCAATTGAGCTGCCTCCGGGCCGCCACACCCTTCAGCTGGTGCTGGGCGACGCCAGCCATGTGCCGCACGAATCGCCTGTGGTGTCTGAAGTAATCACCATCAACGTCGAGTGACAGTTCGGTCTGCGGCGAAGCATTTGCTGGCTGGCGCAAGCTAGGCAGGAGGCCTTGAACCAACGAAGGGCCTCTCATGCTGACCTGCATTATCCGTTATCACATTGATCCCGCCAAAAAGGCGCAGTTCGAACAATACGCCCGCAATTGGGGCCAGGCGATCCCACGTTGCGGGGCTGAACTGATCGGCTACTATGCGCCGCATGAAGGCTCCTCGACCCTGGCCTACGGAATCTACAACGTGGACAGCCTGGCGGCGTATGAGGCCTACCGGACGCGGCTGGCGGCAGACCCCTTGGGGCGCGAAAATTACGAGTTCGCCCAGAAGGAGCGGTTCCTGCTGCGCGAGGACCGGACATGGCTCAAGCTGGCTTCGTCGCCGCATGGGAACGGAGGAGGGGAGCGCAGATGATTGCCGTTATTTTTGAGGTGGAGATCGCCGCAGGGCGGAAGGATGCCTATCTGGAAATTGCAGCGGAGCTGCGGGGGCTGCTTGAGGAGATGGAGGGGTTTATCTCCGTTGAGCGGTTTCAAAGCCTGAGCGCACCGGACAAGCTGTTGTCGTTGTCCTTTTGGCAGGATGAGGCGGCGGTGCAGCGCTGGCGTCATCTGGCGAAGCACCGCGTGGCACAAGGTAAGGGCCGGGCTGGAATCTTTGCCGACTACAGGCTGAGGGTTGCTGGGGTGATCCGGGATTATGGCATGATGGCGCGGCATGAGGCCCCGGCAGACAGTATTGCGGCCCACGGCTGAGCGCTTTGCGGGCCCGGCGCCTGAAGGGCGCGCGGGGACACTGCAGCCCGGCTTCGGCGCCTTGAAAGTGTGCCGGGTCCAACAGCGGGCTGGGCCTGACTAGTCCGGCTGCCGCAGGCGGGAGGCCTATGTCTTCTCAAAGGCTGGCGGCCAGCCGGGTGCCCTGATTGATGGCACGCTTGGCATCCAGTTCCGCGGCCACATCTGCACCGCCGATCACATGGGCGGTGATACCGCGTTCCGCAAGCTGATCTGCCAGCGACCGCTCAGAGACCTGGCCCGCGCAGAGCACGATGGTGTCCGCCGGGATCAACCGCGGGTTTTCGCGAGCCTCACCAAAGCTCACATGCAGGCCTTCCGCGTCGATGCACTCGTAATTGACGCCACCGACGAATTCCACCTCCTTCATCTTGAGCGTTGCCCGGTGGATCCAGCCGGTGGTCTTGCCCAGCCGCTTGCCGTGGCGTTCGGCCTTGCGCTGCAGCAGGGTAACCTGCCGGGCAGGGGCGGCGGGCTGCGGGCCTTCGGGGGCAAGGCCCGCGCGGTGCTCTGCCGGGTCGGCGACGCCCCATTCCTTCATCCAGGCGGGCAGATCGGTGGTGGGGCTGTGGCCCTCTTCCAGCAGGTATTCGGAGACGTCAAAGCCGATGCCGCCGGCACCGACCACGGCGACCCGCTGACCCACCGGTTTCTTGTGGCGCAGCACGTCGATGTAGCTGAGCACATTGTCCTGGTCCTGGCCGGGAATGGCGGGATCGCGCGGGGTGACGCCGGTGGCAATCACCACCTCGTCGAAGGCGGTCAAATCCTCTGCTGCAACTTCGCGACCCAGCTCCAGGGTTACACCGGCGTCTGCAACCATGGTCCGGTACCAGTCGACCAGCCCCCAGAATTCCTCTTTGCCCGGCACCTGTTTGGCCATGTTGAGCTGGCCGCCAATTTCATCGGCACGGTCAAACAGCGTCACTTGGTGGCCACGCTGGGCAGCCGTGAGGGCAGTGGCAAGGCCCGCCGGACCGGCGCCGACGATGGCGACAGTCTTGGAAGTTGAGGCAGGTTCGATCACCAGTTCGGTTTCGTGGCAGGCGCGCGGGTTGACCAGACAGGTGGTGAGCTTGCCGCTGAAGGTATGGTCGAGACAAGCCTGGTTGCAGGCGATGCAGGGGGCAATTTGGTCCGCCTGTCCTGCTTCGGCCTTGGCGACGAAATCCGCGTCTGCCAGCATCGGCCGGGCCATCGACACCATGTCGGCGCAGCCGTCGGAGAGCACCTGCTCGGCCACTTCAGGCGTGTTGATGCGGTTGGAGGTGATCACCGGGATGCCGACCTTGCCCATCAGCTTCTTGGTCACCCAGGCAAAAGCCGCGCGGGGAACCGAGGTAGCGATGGTGGGAATGCGTGCCTCGTGCCAGCCGATGCCGGTGTTGAGAATTGTGGCGCCGGC
Organism: Leisingera sp. ANG-S5; assembly: GCF_000813925.1. NCBI lineage: Bacteria > Pseudomonadati > Pseudomonadota > Alphaproteobacteria > Rhodobacterales > Roseobacteraceae > Leisingera > Leisingera sp. ANG-S5. The sequence goes on from NZ_JWLH01000010.1 coordinate 280,438, forward strand.
CTTCTCTATCTCCTGCGCCAGCTGCACCACCTCCTCGTGGGTGGAGCCATTGGGCACCAGGTCGATCATCGACAGGCGGTAGATGATGATGAAATCGCGGCCCACGGCCTCGCGCGTGCGGCGCACCACCTCAATCGGCAGCCGCATCCGGTTTTCATAGGAACCGCCCCAGCGGTCGGAGCGCTTGTTGGTGTGGGTGACTAGGAACTGGTTGAGGAAGTAACCCTCGCTGCCCATGATCTCGACGCCGTCATAGCCTGCCTCCTGTGCCAGCCGGGCGGCGTTCACGATGTCGGCAATCTGCTTTTCGATGCCGTCCTCTTCCAGTTCATGCGGGGGGAAGGGGGAGATCGGCGATTTCACCGGGCTGGGGGCCACGCATTTGGGGCCGTAGGCATAGCGCCCTGCGTGCAGGATCTGCATGGCGATCCGGCCGCCGGCCTCATGCACACGGTCGGTCACCACGCGGTGGTTTTCGACGTCTTTGGGTGAGGTCATCATCGAGGCGCCCGGCAGCACCGAGCCCTCCAGGTTCGGGCCGATCCCGCCAGTCACCATCAGCGCCACGCCGCCGCGGGCGCGCGCGGCATAGAATTCAGCAACGCGGTTCCAGTCGCCGGTTTCCTCCAGCCCCGTGTGCATCGAGCCCATCAGCACCCGGTTCTTCAGCGTGGTAAAGCCCAGATCCAGCGGGGCAAGCAGGTTGGGGTACGCAGTCATCTTGAAACTCTCCCTGGCAATTGGCCCTAGGATCAAGGGCGCGGGCCGCCTTGTCACGGCCAAACGCCGCGTCACCCCCTTGCGTGCCCCGGCGGCAAGCGGTCTAAGGTTGAGAAAACCCATGTTGAGGAGAGCCTGATGACGCCGGAAGAGATTGCCAAGCTGCCCTACCGCCCCAACGTCGGAGTGATGCTGATCAATGCCGAGGGCGCGGTGTTCGTCGGCCAGCGCAAGGACCGCTACAAGGATGCCTGGCAGATGCCGCAGGGCGGGATTGACGCGGGCGAGGACCCGCGGATTGCGGCGCTGCGCGAGCTGGAGGAAGAAACCGGTGTGGCGCCTGATCTGGTAGAGATCATCGCCGAAAGCAACGGCTGGCTGCCCTATGACCTGCCGCATGATGTGGTGCCCAGCTTCTGGGGCGGTAAATACCGCGGGCAGGAGCAGAAATGGTATCTGATGCGATTTCTCGGCACGGATGATCAGGTCAATATCGAGACGGATGATCCGGAGTTCTCGGCCTGGTGCTGGCAGCCGGTGGAGAGCCTTGTGGAGAAGATCGTGCCGTTCAAGCGCGAGGTCTATGCGCGGGTGGTGGCAGAGTTCCGGGAGTATCTGTGAGATGTGGATTTCAGAAGGGCTGCTGAATGTTTTCGCCCGGCTGATAGGCCGGGCAGCGCCCGTCCCGCTCCCCACGGGGCGGGCGCTTCGCTTCCTCCCCGGCGGAACGGGCGCTGCCCTATCCGTGAGCTTCCTGATGTTTTTGTCCGGCCCTGCTTTTGCACTCAGTTGCCTGCCTTGGGGCCCTGCCGACGCCTATCTGCAAGCTGCGAACTCGGACAGTGTCTATAACGTCATTGCTGGCGAACTGAAGTTTGACGAGAGCCTCTTGCCGCAGTCCCATTCGGACAATCCGAACAATAGCCCGCCGCTGACCCGCATTCCTGCGCAGCTGTCGGGCAAGCTGCTGGAGGGTAAGTACTTCTCCAGCCGGGTCACTGTGCCTGCGATGATTGAAGTGGAATGCTTGGGTCCTTGGTGTGGCGGGCTGAAATCCGGTGCAGACTATGTGGTCTTTGCTGAACAGCGCGGTCAGGAGCTGGTGGTCCGGGCCAGCGCCTGCGGCGGGTTTGCGTTTGACGACACCTCCAAAGTGCGGCGGCAGGTGCTGGATTGCCACCGCGGCAAGGCCTGTGAACCGGCCGCGCCGCGGTGATGCAAGTTATTCAGCCGCAGTTGCGGGGCGCCGGGACCGCAGCCGCGCTTGGCCGAGCCAAAGGCTGAACAGGGCCAGAGTGGCGCCCAGCATCTGGTTGGGCGTCAGGGTTTCCCCCAGCAGCAGCCAGCCCAGGATCACGGCAGACAGCGGGCTCAGGACGCCGAGCAGTGAGACTTGCGAAGGGTCGATCCGGGCGAGGCTGCGGAACCACAGGATATAAGTCAGCGCACCGCCGATGAGGCTCATGTAGGCAAGGCCCAGGATATTGGCAGCCGTGAAGACCGGCATCTCCGGCACCATCCACAGCGCAAGAGGCACCAGCAGCAGCCCGCCTGCGGTCAGCTGCCAGGCGGTGAAGGTGAGCGGCGGCACCGGCGGTTGCCACTTCCGGGTCAGAACAACGCCGGCGGCCATCGACAAGGCGCCGCCGAGACCGGCCAGGACACCCAGCGTGTCCAGCTTGGCGGCCGGGGTCAGCACCAGCAAGGCAACACCTGCCATGCTCAGAAGCGCGGCGGCAACGGCAGCAGGGCGGATCTGCGTCTGCAGCAGCAAGGCGGACAGGAACACCACGATCAGCGGCTGCACGGCGCCCAGCGTCGCGGCGACCCCGCCGGGCAGGCGGTAGGCGGAGAGGAACAACAGCACCCAGAACAGCGAGAAATTCAGCGCTCCAAGCACCATCAGCCGCGGCAGCCAGCTGAGCGGCGGCAACTGGCGCACCAGCAGCAGCAGCAGCAGGCCCGCGGGCAGCGCCCTGAGAAGCGCCACCACCAGCGGTGAGTGGCCGGGCAGAAAAGTTGTCGTCACAATGTAGCTGCTGCCCCAGATGGCAGGGGCCAGCGCTGTCAGCAGAAGGGTCCGGATCGGCATGTGTTTCTCCTTATCTTGATATCGAGATAATGGATTTTATCTTGACGTCAAGATGTAAGTGCCTACACCGGTGGCATGGACCATGTAGATTTTATTACCCAGCAATGGGGGCAGGAGCGGCCGGACCTGGATGTGACGGCTATGGGCATCATTGGCCGGGTCGCGCGGCTGTATCTGGCCTATCAGCGTGAGATGCATAAAACCTTCGCGGAGTTCGGGCTGAATGCGGCCAAGTTCGACGTGCTGGCCACCTTGCGCCGGTCGGGTGCGCCTTACACGCTGTCACCAGGCGATCTGCTGAAGGCGACAATGGTGGCGTCCGGCACTATGACCAACCGCATCGACCGGCTGGAGGCAGACGGGCTGGTCAAGCGCGAGGTGAACCCGGAGGACAGCCGCAGTTTTCTGGTTGGGCTGACAGAAGAAGGCTTTGCCCTGATCGACCGGGCCGTCACAGCCCATGTTGAGACCCAGACACGGTTGCTGAGCGCAATGAGCGGGCAGGACGTTGAGACCTTCAAAGTGCTTTTGAGCAAGGCGCAGCTGTCGGCTGACAGCTGAGGCTGGAACCGGTAGGCCCGTGTGCCTGCCGCAGGCAGGCTGCGCGGGGCGGCAAAGCCGCGCCGCGCTACGCCCAAGGGCCGAAAATGCACCGCGAGGTGCAGTTCCGGCGGGCGGGAGTGTCCGGCGGGATTAAACCAGCCCGGCTTCTTCCAGCAGGTGCCGCACGTTGGTTTCAGGGCGCGGGCCGATATGGCGGATGACTTCGCCCGCACAGATGCAGCCCATTCGAGCGCAGACTTCCATGCTGCGGCCGGTGGCGAGACCGAACAGGAAACCGGCAGCGAACTGGTCGCCTGCACCAGTCGCGTCAACCGGTGTGATCGTTTCGACCGGCACGTCGACACGCACGCCGTCATTCAACACAGTCACACCGTCGCCAGAACGGGTGCAAACCACCAGCGCGCAGATCGCGGCGGTCCTGGCCATTGCTTCTTCCAGGTCGCTGGTTTCGAACAGGGCGCAGATTTCGTCCTGGTTTCCGATCACGAAATCCAGCTCGTTGCTGATCAGGTTCAGGAAGTCGGCCCGGTGGCGCTCGACGCAGAACGGGTCGGAGATCGAAATGCCAACTTTGCCGCCGCCCTCACGGCAGTCGCGGGCCGCTTCCAGAAAGGCGGTCTTGCCCTTGTCCTTGTCGAACAGATAGCCTTCCAGGAACATGATCTGGGCGTTGCCGGCCACGTCCTGGGGCACGTCGTCGGAACTCAGTTCCGACGAAATGCCAAGGTAGGTGTTCATTGAACGCTCACCGTCCGGCGAGACAAAGATCATCGACCGCGAGGTCGGCATCTCGCCGTCCGCTACCGGCGCATTCACAAAGCTGACGCCCTCGTTGTTCATTGCATCGGCGTAGAATTTTCCAAGCGCGTCGTCACGGACGCGGCCGATGAAGGCTGACTGCAGCCCCAGCGCGCCGGCGCCGGCGATGGTATTGGCGACCGAGCCGCCAGGGGTTAGAACCCGGTTGCCCATTGCCGCATAAAGCTCTTCGCAGCGGTCGCGCTCGATCAGCTGCATGATGCCTTTTTCAATGCCTTGTTCAGCCAGGAAGCTGTCCTCGCATTGCGCAATCACATCCACCACGGCATTGCCAATGCCGACGAGCTGGTAGGTCTTGGTCATGGTCCCTCCTCGGGGAATTCCAAAGCGGTGTCATTTCAGGCGACTATGCCGCTCAAAAAGTTTACAGGTTCTTGTCTTCAAACATGCAGAGATCGCGGATGATGCAGGTTCCGCACATCGGTTTTCGCGCCTTGCAGTGATAGCGGCCGTGCAGGATCAGCCAGTGATGGGCATGCTGCTGGAAATCCGCGGGGATGTTATCCTCCACCGCGCGTTCCACGGCATCCACATCCTTGCCCGGCGCAATGCCTGAGCGGTTGCCGACTCGGAAGATGTGGGTGTCCACCGCCTGCGCAGGCTGTTTCCACCACATGTTCAATACAACATTGGCCGTTTTACGCCCCACGCCGGGCAAGGATTGCAACGCAGCGCGGGAATTCGGGACTTCGCCGCCGTAGTCCTCGACCAGGATCCTGGACAGCTTGATCACATTCTTGGCCTTGTTGCGGTAGAGGCCAATTGTTTTGATATACTCGATCAGGCGTTCCTCGCCCAGATCCAGCATCTTTTGCGGGGTGTCGGCAATCTTGAACAGCTCACGGGTCGCCTTGTTGACCCCTGCATCGGTTGCCTGTGCCGACAGTGCAACCGCAACGACCAGCGTGTAGGCGTTGACGTGTTCCAGTTCACCCTTGGGTTCGGGCTCGGCTGCCTGAAAGCGCGTGAAGATCTCGCGCAGCGTATGATAATCGAGTTGCTTTGCCATCGCGCGCCATATGTACAGAGCGGGTGTCAAAGAGCAATTGAAATTGCGCCTTTCCTGCTGCGGGCTCCTGCCTAGTAGGAAAACCCGCAAGTTCCGGGTCGATTGCAGTGTTGGGCCGGAGTATGTTGAATACACAACCACGAAACAGGCTGGACCGATGAATATCGAAGCGCGGGAAAACTCCTATCACTATGGTGTCATGCGCCGGGCGATTGAGCTGATCGACGATGGCGGCGAGGATCTGACACTGGAGCAGCTGGCGGTTCGCATGGATATGAGCCCCACGCATTTTCAGCGGGTGTTTTCGGCCTGGGTGGGTGTTTCCCCAAAGCGTTATCAGCAATACTTGCGGCTGGGCCATGCCAAAGCACTACTGCGGGACCGGTTCACCACGCTGGAGGCGTCACATGCAGTAGGGCTGTCTGGCTCCGGGCGCTTGCATGATCTGTTTCTGCGCTGGGAGGCGATGAGCCCTGGCGAATATGCCCGCAAGGGGGACGGCCTGCAGATTTTCTGGGGCTGGTTTGACAGCCCCTTTGGGCTTGCTCTGGTGATGGGTACGGAAAAGGGTATTTGCGGACTGGCATTTGCTGCCGAGACTGGCGCCGAACCTGCCATGGCCGATATGCGCGCCCGCTGGCCGCAGGCAGAGTTCATCGAGGACCCCGCGGCCCTGCGGCCCCTGGCAGAGGCAGCCTTTGCCCAAAAGGGGGAAACTGCGCTGCACATGATCGGTGCACCTTTGCAGATCAAGGTATGGGAGGCGCTGCTGCGTATCCCGTCAGGCCATGTTACCACTTATTCAGAACTGGCCCATGCCATCGGCGCCCCCAAGGCCGTGCGCGCAGTTGGCACAGCAGTCGGACGCAACCCTGTCAGCTGGCTGATCCCCTGTCACCGCGCCTTGCGGAAATCCGGCGCACTGGGCGGCTATCACTGGGGGCTTCCGGTCAAACGCGCGATGCTCGCCTTTGAGGCTGCGCGGGATGAGGAGGCTGCGGCAGGTGATATGTGCGCTGCCGGCTGAATAGGCGCTGCAGCAGGCTAGGTGCTGCGGGCTTAAAGGCCTGTCGGGCTTCGTGGTGCTTTCGCGCTTCCTCACGCTCAATCTCATGCGGAGAAAAAGCACGTTGCCTGCTGTCCCAGCGGTCTAGACCCAGGGTAATCATCACAATCCAATCGTAGCTCAGCATAGGGTTCCTCCTTTTCCGGTGGCCAGAAAATCAGACCCCTGCTGACATGCTGTTGTCAGTGGTGTGTGTTAGTGTGTCAGCAGAATGTCACTGGAGCCCCGCCAATGCCCCGCACCGGCCGTTTGTTCGAGATCATCCAAATCCTGCGTTCCGCCTCAGCACCGGTGCGGGCAGAGGATCTTGCGGCACAGCTGGAAGTGTCCAAACGCACCATCTACCGGGACATCGTTGCCCTCCAGGCAATGCGCACTCCGGTGGAGGGGGAAGCAGGGATCGGCTACATGCTGCGCAAGGGCTATGATCTGCCGCCGCTCAATTTCGATGAGGAGGAGCTGGAGGCGCTGCATGTGGGATTGGCGATGCTGATGCGCACGGGCGATGGAGCCTTGCAGAAAGCAGCGGAGCGGGTGAGCCACAAGATCAAGGATGTGCATGCGACCGCCGACTGGCTGCAGGTTGCCCCTTGGGGTGCACCGCTGGATGACCCGCAGCAGGGTTGCGTCTCCAAGGCCCTGCTGCGCCAGGCAGTGCGGGAAAGCCGCAAACTGCATCTGACGTATCTTAGCCCTGAAAGGGGTGAAAGCCGCCGCACCTTGCGGCCGCTTGCCCTGATTTATCACATCGAGTGCACCATGCTGGCTGCCTGGTGCGAGCTGCGTGGCGGTTTCAGGCATTTCCGTACTGACCGGATGCTGGCCGCGGAATTGCGGGAAGTGGATTTCGCCGCCGAGGCTGCTGCCTTGCGTAAACTGTGGATGGAACAGGAGGGCTGGAACTTTGCTTTTGCGCCCTGAAAATGCATGTGGTTTTCGTTTTTTGCGCGGTAATCCGCCTAAATGAAAACGCTTTGCCTTGAGAACGTGGCGCGACATCCCGATATTCGAGCAGACTGCCGGGCGCTGCCCGGAGCTTAGAAAGCAGAAGGCAATTTTATGATGCAGATGAAACTCACCACGGCTGGTATTGTCGCCGCAACCCTGACACTTGGCGCTTGTACCGATCCCGCAACTGTCGGCACTCCGGGCAGCAACACTCAAAAGGGTGCGGTTCTTGGCGGTATCATCGGCGCTGGCGTTGGTGCGATTGCCAATGATTCCGATCGCGGCCTAGGTGCGGTGACCGGTGCGCTGGTTGGTGCGACCGCCGGCAGCGTGATTGGCAATCAGCTCGATGCGCAGGAGCGCGAGCTGCGCCAGAACCTGTCGAACGATGATATCACCATCGTCAATACTGGCGATCGGCTGATCTTGTCATTCCCGAACGATCTGACATTTGCCACTGACAGTGCCGCGGTTTCGCCGGCCGTGCAGGGCGATTTGCGCCGCGTGGCGAACAGCCTCGTGCGATACCCCAACAGCACCATCCAGGTTATCGGCCATACCGACAGCGATGGTGATGCAGGTTACAACCAGGGCCTTTCTGAGCGCCGGGCAAATGCAGTCGCCAGTGAAATTGCAGCTGGCGGTGTGCCTTATCACCGCATGCGCATCATCGGCCGCGGCGAGGAACAGCCGGTGGCCTCGAACCTGACACCGGAAGGCAAGGCCCGCAACCGCCGCGTCGAGGTGGTGGTGATCCCGCAAGCCGCCTGACCTGGCCCTTGCGGCACGAATTGCAGCCCGTCCCGCAAGGGATGGGCTGTTTTCGTTCCGGTGTAGCGGCTTTACGCAACGCTGCACATTGCTTGCGCGGGTATGGCTGTTTCATGCTGGAGGCGGCCTCTTACATGATGGGGCAACACGAGACGCTAACAGAAGGAACTCCCCATGGCTGACCCTGTCCTGCTGACCATTTCCGGCTCGCTGCGCCGAGAGGCCACCAATCGCAGGCTACTGGCTGAAGCGGCGCGGGTGTTCGGCCCGGCCATTGTCGTGGAAGCCGATCTGAACTTGCCGCTCTATGATGGCGATGCGGAAGCGGCAGAGGGGATCCCGCCTGCGGTGCAGGCTCTTGCGGATCAAATTGCGGCTGCGGATGTGGTGGCGATCTCTACGCCGGAATACAACAAGGGGCCGTCGGGAGTACTGAAGAATGCGCTCGATTGGGTCAGCCGCACCGAGGGCAGCCCCTGGGCGGACAAACCTGTGGCAGTGATGTCGGCGGCGGCAGGCCGGGCCGGGGGCGAGCGGGCGCAGATGATCCTGCGCGGTTTTCTGGTGCCGTTTCAGCCGAGGCTGATTACCGGACCAGAGGTGCACCTAGCGGCGTCTGGAAAGCAATTCGACGAACAGGGGCGGCTGACAAGTGAGCAGTATGAAGCCACACTAACCAAGCTTATGCAGAAGCTGCGGGCCGAGGCGTCTCGTTGAAAGTGAAGGGGGCAGGCAGGTTGCGTGCTCCCGCGATTGAAGCTTCCCTTGGGGCCGATTGGCGGCTTGGATGCGGCGCCGCCAGCGCGGCGCCGGGAGCCCGCTGAAAACCTTTCAAGGAACCGGTTTACTCGTCAAAACGGGTGTTAGAGGTTGTTTTCCACCCGGAAGCCCTCTGGGATGCTGTCTTTTTCCTCCAGTAGTAAGTCCGCCATCACATGGGCGGCCTTGGGAGCCATACCAAAACCGATCTTGAAACCTCCATTGGCGATGTAATGGCCGTTCCGCCCAGGCCAGGCTCCGAGCATCGGGGCACGTGACTTGGCACGGGGGCGGACACCTGCCCAGCGTTCGATCACCTCAGCCCCGTGCAGCACCGGCACCGCTGCGCGGGCGCGCTCAATCACGTCGTCCAGTTGAGCGTCGGTAGCTTTTCCGTCGTCAAATTCCCGCTCGCTGGTGGAGCCGATCGCCAGGGTGCCGTCTGCATGCGGGATGATGTGCAGGCTGTCCGCATAAAGCTGCGGCACCTCGCCCTCGTGAAAGCGCAGCAGTGCTGCTTGGCCCTTGACGCCGCCGCCGACAGTTTTGCCGAAGTTTTCGTTCAGCTCCAAGAGGCCCGCGTAGCCCTTGGCATGTACCACCTTGCCCTGATCTGCTGCTTCCTCCTGCACTTCAACTCCCATCACTGCGAGCGCAGAAACCAGCGAAGCGCAGGCGCGGCGAGGGTGCATGCGGGCGCTGAGGGTGTCATGGATGACATAGCCTGTAGTGCTGGGTGGCACCCAGGGGCCGAGGCTGCCAGCCTTGCAGACTGTCCATTCGGCCTCATCTTTCCATAGGTCGCGGGCAGATATTTCGCGGTTGCGGGCTAGCTCTAGTGAGCGTTCGTCGTTGATGGGTTGCAAGCGCCCGGTGCGGCCATAGCCCGGAGAAACACCGCCGGTGGCCTCAACTTCCTGCCAGAAGCCTTCTGCCATCAGCAGGCTTTCTAGCTGGAATTGTTTCTTGGGATTCCAGTTCTCCGGCACATGCGGAGCCAGGGCGCCGACCAGGCCGCCGCTGGAGCCGGCACCTGCGCCGAATGGGTCCACCACCTGCACATGCGCGCCGCGGCGGGCGCAGAGCCAGGCGATCGACAGGCCGAAAATACCCGCCCCTCGCACCGTTACATCTGCCATTGCCATTTTGGTATCCTTTCGCCAGTGTCGCGCCGTTCCAAACACTCACTTAGGGGATTATAACATGGCAGACCAGCAGGCCCGCCTCAGCTGGCGCGATGGCACTGTTCCAGTGTCGGATCAGTTTGATGATCCCTATTTTTCGATCCAGGACGGGCTGGCGGAGACGGAGCATGTGTTCCTGGCCGGTAACGATTTGCCATCGCGGTTTGCGCTGGGCTTTCATATCGCCGAGCTCGGCTTCGGCACCGGCCTCAACATGCTGGCGGCCTGGCGTGCCTGGGAAGCGGCAGGGCAGGAAGAGCCATTGCGCTTTACCAGTTTCGAAGCCTTTCCGATGGTGCCCGCCGACATGGCCAAGGCACTGGAGGCGTTTCCTGCGGTCGCCCCCTGGGCGCAGCGGTTTCTGGCCAAGTGGCAGGGCACCGGGGCTTGTGATCTGGGCAGTCTGCAACTGGAGGTGATCCAGGGTGACGCGCGGATGTCGCTGCCGGAGTGGACAGGGCAGGCGGATGCCTGGTTTCTGGACGGGTTTTCTCCGGCCAAGAATCCCGAACTGTGGGAAGAGTCGCTGATGGCGGAGGTTGCGGCGCATACCGCGCCCGGCGGCTCGGCGGCGACCTACACGGCGGCAGGTTTTGTCCGCCGCGGGCTGGAAGCGGCAGGATTTGAAGTGACCCGCATCCCCGGCTACGGGCGCAAGCGGCATATGACAAAGGCGGTACTGCGATGAGCATGGTTCCACAGCCCAAAAGCCTGCCTCAGCCTCGGGTGCAACAGAACAACGTGCCGCTGGGTATTCTGCTGATGATCGGCGCCACCATCGTCTTTGCCCTGCAGGACGGTATCTCGCGCCACCTGGCGGGCACCTACAACACCTACATGGTCGTAATGGTCCGCTACTGGTTCTTTGCCGCATTTGTCGTGTTCCTTGCGGCACGGGCCAAAGGCGGGATCAAGGAGGCAGCCCGTACGGATCAGCCGTGGCTGCAAATCTTCCGCGGCGTCTTGCTGGTCGGGGAAATCTGCGTGGCGGTCTATGGCTTTACCGTGCTCGGCCTGATCGAGAGCCAGGCAGTGTTCATCTGCTATCCGCTGCTGGTGGCAGCGCTGAGCGGCCCGGTTCTAGGCGAGAGCGTCGGCTGGCGGCGCTGGGCGGCGATCGGCGTCGGCCTGATCGGGGTGCTGGTTATCCTGCAGCCGGGCATGGGCGTGTTCAACCCGGCCGCGGTGATACCGTTCATCTCGGCGCTGATGTTTGCCGTTTACGGGCTGGTGACGCGCTACGCCGCGCGCAAGGACAGCACCGCCACCAGTTTCTTCTGGACCGGGGTTGCCGGCATGGTCTTCATGACCGCAATCGGCATCTGGTTCTGGGAGCCGATGAGCCAGGGCGACTGGTTCTGGATGGCGCTGCTGTGCGTTTCGGGCGTGACCGGCCACTGGCTGCTGATCAAGTGTTATGAAATGGCCGAGGCCAGCGCAGTGCAGCCATTTGCCTATTTTCACCTGATCTGGGCGGCGATGCTGGGCATGGCGGTGTTCGGTGAAGTGATCCGAACGAACGTCGCCATCGGTGCGGGCATCATCATCGCGGCAGGCCTGTTCACCCTATGGCGCGAACGCGTGAAGGGTTGAGCCCTTCAGCTCCTTTGAAAACGGCACCGGCAGCGGCTTCTTGCCCAGCCGCGCGCGGTAGACAGGCAGGCTTTCGGTCACACGCATCACGTAGTTCCGGGTCTCGTTGAAGGGGATGTGTTCGATCCAGTCAACGATATCGGGGTCACCGTCCCGGGGATCGCCATAGCGTTCCATCCAGGCAATGGGGCGGTGCGGGCCGGCATTGTAGCCGGCCGCCATCATCACCACGTTGCCGCGGAACTTGCCGGCTAGGCCTGCCAGGTAATTGGCCCCCAGCCTGGCGTTGTAGTCCCACTCCGCGGTCAGGCGGGAGGTCTTGTGGTTTGCCAGGATGCCCAGCTCGGTCGCCACCAGCTTGGCCGTTGCCGGCATTACCTGCATCAGTCCGCGCGCACCGGCATGGCTGATGACCGCCGGGTCGAATTCGCTTTCCCGCCGCGCAATAGCCAAGGTCATTTCTTCGGCCATGGGAAGCTGCCGCTCGGCAACGGGGTGCAGCGGGTAGTAGGCGCCCTCCAGCTCCACTCCGCCACGGGCTGCGCGTTTGGAGATCATCACCGCCAGATGCGGCTGGTCCATGTCCACTGCCATCTGTCCCAGCTGGCGCGCCTGTACCGGTGGCAGGGTTTCGACCAGATGAGTAAGAAAGCGCTCGGCCAGCGCCAGATCGCCAGCTTTCAGCAGTTGCAACCCGGCCTCTGCCACCGAGGACTGCATGAATGCCGCCTCGCGCCAGTCCGGCATGGGGGCGGGTGTCACCAGGGCAGGATCAAAGGGGCGTCCCAGTTTTTCGGCGGCCAGCAGTCCGTAGAAAGACGTCTGGTATTCCGCACCCCTCGCATAAGCCTCGTGTGCCTTGTCGGCCTCTCCCATTGCCGCATAGGCCCGGCCCAGCCAATAGCCGCCGCGGCCGATCGAGATTGGGGTCTCGACGGAGGAAAGAAAACGCTGGAAGTGCACCGCAGCCAGTTCCGGGTCGTGCAGTTTCTGTAATGCGATGTAACCTGCCAGCCATTCACAGTCGGAATAGCCGTAACCGTCATCGGGCGTGGAGAAATGATAGGCCGCCAACTGATAGGCGCGCTCATGTTCGCCGTCGCGCATCACCTGGCGGGCCAGATCGCGGCGGCGGCGCAGCCATTTTTCCGGCTCCCCCAGGTTTTCGGCACTGGTACTGCGATCTAACAGCATTTCTATCGCGCTCTCCTGCAGCCGCTTGCGGTCGCGCCAAGAAAAACGGTCATAAGCAAGTCCAGCTGAACCCATCAGGCTGGCGGGAATGGCTTCGATTTTTGCATCCACGCCGGCGGCACGCTCCTGTAAGGCAATGCGGGCTTCGGCCAGTTTGCGCTCACCCTCGGGCACCAGCGGCAGCATCCGCTTGGAACTGACCAGATGATCCTCCCACAAGAGCCGGTCCAGCCGGGCGGCATGGTGCGGCTTCAGCAACTTGCTGAAGTCCCGCAGATAGAGATCCTGAATAGCGCTGCCCATTGCCATGGTGCGCCAAGCCAGCACAATTTCCGCCTCACCGTCGCCGTGGCGGCCGTCTGTTATAAGGGCCTTACCCAAGCTCAGCGCACCTTCGGCGGTTTGCGGACGCTGCTTGGCATAGAAGGCCAAAATAGTTTCACGCCCGGTGGCGGCAATGGCGTCCTCGTTCTGGCGGCGTAGGTAGTCCAGTCCAGGCCAGTCCGGGCGCCGCTGAAGAAACGCCATCACATCGCTGACGGAACCCAGCCCAGCCCGAAGCCGGTGCCATTCAATGATATCGTGTGCCACGCTTTTCGGCTTGCCTGCCTCGCGGGCTGCGCCTGCCCACTTCTCCGACCGCATCAGGTCCAGCGCCTTGCCCAGGTCGCGCGCCTGGGCAGATGCCCCAGGCAGGGCAGCCGCAATCAGCAGAATAAGGGCCAGGATGCGTGTCATCTCTTGCATTTTCCAACGGTCCGGGGATAGAGGCTTGAACGTTACTCATTGGCGTGCCGGTATCAACTCAAATCACCGGCATTCCGTATCTTGACGGCGGCGGATTGCCGCCTGCACTTGCAGCGAAGGGAGCGTGCCCATGTTCAAAGGCTCTATGCCAGCACTCGTTACCCCGTTTTCGAACGGCGAGCTGGATCTGGATGCGCTCAAACGTCTGGTGGAATGGCAGATTGCCGAAGGCTCTACCGGACTGGTGCCTGTCGGCACCACTGGTGAAAGCCCGACCCTGACTCATGACGAGCATGAGATGGTCATCGCAGAAACGGTCAAGGCAGCAGCCGGCCGGGTGCCGGTAATCGCGGGTGCAGGCTCAAACAACACTGTCGAGATGATTCGCTTTGTCGAGTTCGCCAAGAAGGTCGGTGCCGATGCGGCGCTGGTTGTGACCCCTTATTACAACAAGCCGACCCAGCGCGGCATGGTGCAGCACTTCCAGGCCGCCCATGACTGCGCCGAGCTGCCGATCATCATTTACAACATTCCCGGCCGTTCGGTTGTCGACATGACACCTGCGACCATGGGCGAGCTGGCCAAGCTGCCGCGCATCATCGGGGTGAAGGACGCCACTGGCGACTTGGCCCGAGTCAGCCAGCAGCGCGCTGCCTGTGGTAAGGACTTCGTGCAGCTGTCCGGTGAAGACGCCACTGCGCTGGGCTTCAACGCGCATGGCGGCATTGGCTGTATCTCGGTGACCGCAAATGTTGCGCCGAAACTTTGTGCTGAGTTCCAGGCCGCCACGCTGGCAGGCGACTATGCCACGGCGCTGGAGTATCAGGACAAGCTGATGCCGCTGCATGAAGCGATCTTCATCGAGCCAGGCCTTGCAGGGGCGAAATACGGTCTGTCCAAGCTTGGCATGTGCAGCGAAGAGGTGCGTTCGCCGCTGACCACGCTGGAAGACAGCACCAAAGCAGCGATTGATGCAGCCATGCTGCACGCTGGCTTGCTGTAACTCCTCTCCAAAGATCGAACCCGTCAGGGCGGCCTCCACTGGAGTGCCGCCCTTTTTGCTTCTTTCTGGTTTGAAACACTCCGGGTTGAATTGCTCTACTAGGACAAGAGGGGTTGCCCCCTTTAGTCCAGAGCACCAGCCAGATGCCGGGTTTTATCCGGATTGCGGGTCACATAGATCTTTGTGATCCTGCCATTTGTGATTTCCAAAGACGTCGCCTGCAGGATACCTTCCTCCGCTTGGTTCAGCACTGCCGGGAGGCCGTTAAGGCGGCAAAAACGCCAGCGTTTCGGAAGCGTGTTGGCAAACTTGCGTGCGATACCTTCCATGAGCCGCAGCACTTTGTCCCGGCCGTAAATCGGATTGAGGGCGGCCATCGCCTTGCCGCCGCCGTCAGAGATCAGCTGCACATCCTGCGCCAGAAGCTGGGTTAGCGTTGCTGTGTCACCGGTTCTGGACGCGCGAAAGAAGGCCTCGGTCAATTCCCGCCCCTGATCCGGGTCCGCGGGGCGCTCTGGCCGCAGCTTCTGCACTTTGCGCCGTGCCCGCGCAGCGAGCTGCCGGCAAGCGTCAGGGGTGCGGTTGAGGGCGGTGGCAATGTCACCGTATGAGCTGTCAAAGATGTCATGCAACAGGAAGGCAGCGCGTTCCAGCGGTGAAAGGGTTTCCAGTGCCAGCAGAAGGGCAATCGAGACGTCATGATCCAACTGATCAGCCACGTCCTCGGTCAGCAGAGGCTCCGGCAGCCATTCGCCGGGATACGTCTCGCGCCGCACCCGGGCCGATTTCAGCTGGTCCAGGCACAGCCGGGTGGTGATCCGCATCAGGTAGCCTGTAGGGTCCTGCACGTCCTTCCGGGGTGCTGTCTGCCAGCGCAGGAACGCATCCTGCAGGATGTCTTCGGCGTCGCTGACCGTGCCCAGCATCCGGTAGGCGGCCGCAAACAATCGCGGCCGCGCTGTCAGGAACGCGTCGGTTCCTTCGTCCCTTTCCTGAGCTGTCACGCGGCGTTGGCCTCCTCAGCGGCAGGATGCGGGGTGCGGAAGCCGATTGCAATGCGGTTCCATGCGTTGATGGCGCTGATCAACAGTGTCAGCACCACTTGCTCACGTGGAGAGAACAGCCTGGTTGCTTCCTCGTAATCCGCATCCGGGGCACCGGTTGTTTCCACCCGCGTCAGCGCTTCGCACCAGGCCAGCGCGGCACGTTCCCTCTTCGAGTAGAGAGAGGATTCCCGCCATGCATTCAGCAGTTGCATCCGGTCCTCGCTTTCACCATGTGCGCGCAGGTCGTGGCTGTGCATGTGGATGCAGAAGGCGCAGCCGTTGATCTGCGAGGCCCGCAGTTTCACCAGTTCCACCAGGCTGTGCTCCAGCGTGCTGTCCTTGAACAGCTTCTCCTGCTCCAGCATCGGCTGGAACAGTTCGGGAGCAATGGCGAAGTAGTCTAGGCGTTGGGTCATAGTTCTGTTCCTTTCTAATCGCTTCAGGAACAGGACGAGGCAGCCAGGGCGTTTGTGACACCTACGGTAAAAAATACTTCAAAAAATTGAGGCGCCCCTTCGGCGCCCCGGTAGATATCAGCGTTTGCCGTAGTAGAGGCCAACCACATGTTCGGCCTGGGCAAAGAAAAGCCAGCGTGAGGTGGCGACGCCTGCGAGATGTGACAGCACCGCGAGGGCGGCAAACACATGCTTGATCACGATGCCCTGAACCGGGGTCAAGATCAGCAGCAGCGGCAGGGCAAAGCCGAGGATAAAGGCAATCATCCGCAGCTTCTGCGCGTGCTTGCGGCCGACCACATGCACAAACTCGCGCAAGAGATAGTTGGAGCCGGTGTGCGGCGGTTCAAAGGCGCGGACCGCGCCGCGGTCGCCAAGGCCGGTGGCGGTGCCCAGACTGGTGCCAGAGTTTTCAAGCGCCTTATCGCCCTTGGTCCAATAGGCCAGCTGCACCGCGCCTGCGATGGCCAGCAGCCAGGGCGCCACCGACTCCGCTCCGGCCAGCAGCGCGCCGCCTGCCAGGCTGAAAGACAGAAACATTGCAGGCGTCAATTCCATGTTCCAGCGCGGGATGGTTTTCAATTGGGTGTAGATCATTGAGGTGGTGAAGACGGTGGCCAGGCTCAATGCCGCACCGATCAAGCCCAGCAGAGTCCACTGGCTGTCCATGAAGACTGCGCCAAGCGCATAAAGACCCATGACGATCAGAGCTCCGACCGCGCAGACGCCTTCACGGCTGAGCCAGCTGGTTTTCCACTGGGTGAGGGCGCGCCAGGCGCGCTCCGGGTGGCCCAGGTGGAAGGTCGAGGCCAACAGGCCGCCGCAGGCCAGGCCAAAGGCAATGGCATAGAACACGAAGGCTACTGTGCCGGTCACAGCTGGCTGACCGAGCCCGAGGAAGAACAGCAGGCCAAAACCCAGACCCGACAGGGTGGTAAAGATGATGACTGAGGGTGCAGGATGCATCAGTTCGCTCCTCCCGGAAGTTTGTCGAGGGCCTTGTCCAGCCAGCCCATGAAGCCCTGCGGCTCCTCAGCAACCGGCGCAAGCAGCGGGGCGAGAATGTCGATCTGCTCCTCTATCTGGTCCTTGGGGCGGGGCGGCAGGTATTTATTTACCGGTTTGGTGCCCATTTCTGGCATCAGGTCCATGCCGCCGCGCTCTGCCACCAGTTTAGAGACATCACTGTCCGGGTCGCCTAGATCGCCGAAATGCCGCGCGCCTGCGGGGCAGGTGCGCACGCAGGAGGGGATGCGGTCCACCTCCGGCAGGTTCTCGTTATAGATCCTGTCAACGCAGAGTGTGCATTTCTTCATCACGCCCTCGGCCAAGTCCAGTTCCCGCGCGCCATACGGGCAGGACCAAGCGCAAAGGCCGCAGCCGATGCAGTGGTCCTCGTTCACCAGCACGATGCCGTCCTCGGCGCGCTTGTAGCTGGCGCCGGTGGGGCAGACGGTGACGCAAGGCGCGTCCTCGCAGTGCAGGCAGGACTTGGGGAAATGAATCAGCTGCGCATGGCCGTCCGCGGGCTGCACCTCATAGGAGTGAACCCGGTTCAGGAAGGTGCCTGAAGGATCGCCGCCATAGGGATTCTGATCACTGAGCGGCGCGCCGTAGTTTTCCGTGTTCCAGCCTTTGCAGGAGATCACGCAGGCATGGCAGCCGACGCAGGTGTCCAGGTCGATGACCAGGCCCATCTTGCGTTCTGTGGAGTTGGGGAGCTCGGTCATTTGCCTACTTTCCACTTCAGTTCTTTCGGGCCGGTGCCGACCGGGGACTCTTGCGCCGGGAAGGCCGGCTGGCTTTCCTGCAGGTCAGAAGGCGTCGCGGCCTTTTCGATTTTGACTTTGAGGTCGAACCAGGCCGCCTGGCCGGTGATCGGGTCTGAGTTCGCCCACCGCATGCCGTCGCCCTTGGCGGGCAGCAATTCGTGGATCAGGTGATTGAGCAGGAAGCCCTTGGTGGCCTCCGGCGCATCCTGTTCCAGTGCCCATGCGCCTTTGCGCTTGCCGATGGCGTTCCAGGTCCAGACGGTGTTGTCATTGAGTGCCGCCATCTCCATCACCGGCACGGTGATTTCCCCGTGCGGCGAGGTGACCTTGGCCCAGTCGCCGTCCTGCAGCCCATGCTCGCGCATCAGCTTGGTTGGGACATATAGCGGATTGCGTCCATGCAGCTGCCGCAGCCAGGCGTTTTGGGTGCCCCAGGAGTGGTACATCGCCATCGGGCGCTGGGTTAGCGCGTTGACTGTAAAACCCTCGTTGCCTTGCTGGTCGGTCTCGTACCAGATTGGCAGTGGGTCCATGACGTCCTTCACCCGCTGGCGCAGATGCTCGGGGGGCTGGCGTTCGCCGTGGCCCTCTGCAGCCAGCTGGAACTTGCGCATCGGCTCCACATAAAGCTGGAACAGATAGGGCTGCGGGCTGTCATAGATGCCCATGCCCACCGCCCAGTCCTGATAGGCGGTGTTCCAAGGTTTGTAGTAGTCCGCGCCGTCCGGGATGTGGGCGACGTAGAAACCGCCGTTTTCGATGTATTTGTCCAGCTGCTCAGGGTTCACTGCGCCGCGGCCTTCCTTGTCGCCGTTTTCACCGCGGAAGCCTGCCAGCGGGCCGATACCCGGCTTGCGCTCGTGGTTGACGATGTAGTCGGCGTAATCCTTCCACTTGGGCGTCCGGTCCTCGTTGGTGAAGTTCGGCAGCTTCATCCGGTTGGCGAGCTGGATCAGCACCGTCTGGAAGCCGCGGACATTCCGGTCCGGCTCAATCACCGGCCAGCGGATGGCATCTGCCGCTGCATCCGCTTCGCAGATCGGGCGGTCCAGCAGCGAAATGCAGTCGTGGCGCTCCAGATAGGTGGTGTCGGGCAGGATCAGATCGGCAAAGGCCACCATCTCCGACGAATAGGCATCCGAGTAGATGATATGCGGGATCTTGTAATCACCGTTTTCATCCTTGTCGGTCAGCATCTCCATTACACCCTTGGTGTTCATGGAGGAGTTCCACGACATGTTGGCCATGTACATGAACAGCGTGTCGATTTTGTAGGGATCGCCCGCATGCGCGTTGGAGATCACCATGTGCATGAGGCCATGGGCCGACATTGGGTTTTCCCAGGTGAAGGCCTTGTCGATGCGTGCGGGGCTGCCGTCTTCCTTCAATGCCAGGTGCTCCGGGCCGCGGACAAAGCCCAGGTGCGGGCCGTCCAGAGGGGTGTCGGGCGTAGATTTGCAGTGCGGTGTCGGGTGCGCCTCAACCGGCTTGGGGTAGGGCGGTTTGAAGCGGAAGCCGCCGGGAACCTCGACGGTGCCCAAGAGGATCTGCAGCACATGCAGCGCGCGGCAGGTCTGGAAGCCGTTCGCGTGTGCCGAAACCCCGCGCATCGAGTGCATGGAGACCGGGCGGCCCGTCATCTTGGAGTGTTTCTCACCGCGGAAATCGGTCCATTCAACATCCAGCTCAAACGCCTCGTCAAAGGCGACGCGGGCCAGTTCACCGGCAATGGCGCGGATGCGTTTCGCCGGGATGCCGCATTTGTCTGCCACCGCTTCAGGGGCGTATTCATCCGCCAGGTAGCGCTCGGCCATCAGGTGGAACACCGGGCGATGGATGGCGCCGTCTTTTTCGTAGACCGCCGACAGGTCCGGGCGCACGCCGGGCTGGTCAAACGGGGTCAGCTGGCCGGTATTGCGGTCGATGACCAGCATCTTGCCATCATCGTCGCGCAGGAACAGGCCCTTGTCCGGCCCCTCTGACGCGTTGATCAGCACGGGCGCGTTAGTAAAGCGGCTGAGATAGTCGAGGTCGATCTTGCCGGCCTTCATCAGCACGTGGATCATCGACAGGATAAACAGGCCGTCAGTGCCGGGAGTTATGCCGACCCAGTCATCCGCCACCGCGTTATAGCCGGAGCGGATCGGATTGACGCCGATCACCCGCGCACCGCGCTTCTTGATCTTGCCGATGCCCATCTTGATCGGGTTGGAGTCGTGGTCCTCTGCCACGCCGAACAGCATGAACAGCTTGGTGTGTTCCCAGTCGGGCTGGCCGAATTCCCAAAACGCCCCGCCCATGGTGTAGATGCCAGCGGTCGCCATATTGACCGAGCAGAAGCCGCCATGCGCGGCATAGTTCGGCGTGCCATAGCTTTGCGCCCAGAAACTGGTGAAGCTTTGCGACTGGTCGCGCCCGGTGAAAAACGCCAGCTGTTCCGGTGCCTCATGGCGGATCGGTTCCAGCCAGCCCACGGCAATGGCCAGAGCCTCGTCCCAGGTGATTTCCTTGAATTGCCCCGACCCCCGCGGCCCGGTTCGCATCATTGGCGCCCTCAGCCGAGAGGGGGCGTTGACCTGCATGATGCCTGCAGACCCTTTGGCGCACAAAACACCCTTGTTGACCGGGTGGTCGCGGTTGCCCTCGATGTAGGCGGCCTTGCCGTCCTTCATATGCACATTAATGCCGCAGCGGCAGGCGCACATGTAGCAGGTGGTCTTCCGGATCTCATCCGAAACCTTAGGCGAGGTGTTCAGGATTGGCTGCTGATGAGTCATGGGCGGGTCCTGTTGGGTGTTTCGGGCGACCGTATGACGGAAAGCCTCAATATGGGAATAGTGTTCTGCAACGGTTTAGTCTTTTGGAACATTTGTTCAAATTTCCGGGCGCTTGGCGCCCGTAGCCTGCAGGATGGTGACGGCGATGATCTGGGTGACATCCTCGGCACTGCAGCCGCGCGACAGGTCGTTGGCGGGTTTGGCCAGTCCCTGCAGAACCGGGCCGATGGCGGAGTAGCCGCCTAGCCGTTGGGTGATTTTGTAACCGATGTTACCGGCATCCAAGTTGGGAAAGATCATCACGTTGGCCTGGCCTGCGACGCCGGAGCCGGGTGCCTTGCGTTCACCCACCGACGGTACGAAGGCGGCATCGAATTGCAGTTCGCCATCGGCTGGCAGGTCCGGGTGTGTGTCCTGGAACAGCGCCAGGGCTTCAGTCACCTTGTCCACTGCCGGGTGCTTGGCGCTGCCCTTGGTGGAGAAGCTGAGAAAGGCCAGCTTAGGATCCACCCGCATAAGTGTGCTGGCTGACTGTGCTGAGGCAGCGGCGATCGACATCATTTCATTGGGACTTGGGTCAATCACCAGTCCGCAGTCGGAATAGAGCATCGCGCGGGCATCCTCTGGCGCGCTTGCAGGCGGGTACATCAGGAAAAAGGAAGAGACCATGCCTGCATCCGGCGCCATACCGATTACTTGGATCGCGCTGCGCACCACGTCGCCGGTTGTATGCACGGCACCGCCGACGGTGCCGGTAGCATGACCCAAGCGTACCAGCATGGCGGCATAGACCAGCGGGGTTTCAGCTGCAGCTCGGGCTTTTGCCTCATCCACGCCCTTGTGTTTGCGCAGATCATAGTACTCTGCCGCAAAGCTTGCAGTCAGATCCGAGGCGGCCGGGTCGTGGATCGCGACGCCTTCGCTGGCTTCGGCGCCCTCGGCTTGCAGCGCGGCTTCGACTTCAGCTTGCGGGCCGACCAGGATCACATCGGCGATGCCGGCCTGATGCGCGGCCAGAGCGCCTGCAACCACACGGGGGTCAGTGCCCTCGCTCAGCGCAACAACGGGACGGGTCGCCGGGGCTTCGGCCTTCAGCAGTTCGAGCGGGGACAAGGTTTGGGTCACGAGGGTCAGGTCCTGTAACAACGGTTTCGGGGCAGGGCGGGTATCAGAACGCCAGCCGCGCGATATTGATCAGCGAAAGCGCGGTCAGCATCAGAACCACCGCGCGGCGGAACAGCCTTTGCGAGACCGCCTTGAAACTATGGGACCCGGCCCAGATGCCGAGGCCCAGAATGGGAAAGGCCAGCAGGATGCCCGTCAGGGTTTCCGGTCCGACCAGTCCGTTTGCGGCCATAACCGGAAGCGCCATCAGGTCAATGCCGGTCAGGAACACGATCATCGTGGCCCGGAACACCGCAGGCGGAACCGGCTGCGCGGTTAGAAAGGCCGCCACGGGCAGGCCACCGACGCCGGCACTGTTGGCAATGCCTGCAATGGCACCTACGCCTACATTGCCGTTGCGCCCCACGGGGCGCTCCAGTTGCCAGCCGCTCAGCAGAACCAGGCTGAGGACCAGGATCAGGCTCGAGATTGCCAGCCGGGCTTCCTGCTCCCCCAGCCGCGCCATGATAGCGATGGCGGGCACGGTGGCGATGGCGGCGCCTGCCAGCAGGGCAATGGCCCGGTGCCAGTCGATATGCGGGCGGATGTCCCGTGCCTGAAAGGCGGTCATGGCAATTTCGCAGGAAAACACCACCGGGATCAGCGGCAGCGGGTTGGTTGTCAAGGCTGCCAAAATGATGAAAATCGCGGAAAATCCGAAACCTGAGAAGCCCCGGATAACGGCCGCCGCGAATAACGCGGCGGCCAAAAATGCCCCTTGGCCGGTGGACAGGTCAAAGGGCAAATCCATGGTCTTAGACTTTCTGCGGACGCATGTCGTCCTTGCTGATGCCTGCAACCTGAACCGGTTTCTTCATCGCGTCGCGGCGGAAGGGCTCGCCCAGTTCCTGGTTGATCATCGCTTCAATCAGGGTGGTGATACCCTTTTTCTGGTCTTCGCAGGCCTGGCGCAGGGCGTCGGTCAACTCTTCTTGAGTGCGGGCAACAACACCTTTCAGGCCGCAAGCATTGGCGATACCGGCATAAGACACCTGGGTGTCCAGCTCGGTGCCGACAAAGTTGTCGTCGAACCACAGGGTGGAGTTACGCTTTTCAGCACCCCACTGGTAGTTGCGGAAGACAACCTGGGTCACGGCGGGCCATTCTTCGCGGCCGATTGCGGTCAGTTCGGTCACTGCGATACCGAAGGCACCGTCGCCGGAGAAGCCGACAACCGGAACGTCTGGGCAGCCGATTTTCGCACCGACAACCGCCGGCAGGCCATAGCCGCAGGGGCCGAACAGGCCGGGGGCCAGGTATTTGCGGCCTTCTTCAAACGACGGGTAGGCGTTGCCGATGGCGCAGTTGTTGCCGATGTCGGAGGAGATGATCGCATCCTTCGGCAGCCCGGCCTGGATCGCACGCCATGCACGGCGCGGCGACAGCCAGTCAGGCTTGGCAGCGCGGGCACGCTCGTTCCAGGTGGTGCCGGGATCGTCCTGCTCGCTGTCCATCGAGGACAGTTCCTGCGCCCAGGAGGATTTGGTGTGTGCGATCAGCGCCTTGCGCTCGTCGCGGCCCTCGTCGCCTGCGGTGCCGGACAGTTTGCCCAGGATGGTGTCTGCAACCTGCTTGGCGTCGCCGACGATGCCGACGGTGACTTTCTTGGTCAGGCCGATGCGGTCCGGGTTGATGTCAACCTGGATGATCTTCGCGTCGGTCGGCCAGTAGTCGATGCCGTAGCCGGGCAGGGTCGAGAACGGGTTCAGGCGGGTGCCCAGGGCCAGAACGACGTCGGCTTTGGAGATCAGTTCCATGCCGGCCTTGGAGCCGTTGTAGCCCAGCGGGCCAGCGAACAGCGGGTGCGAGCCGGGGAAGGCGTCGTTGTGCTGGTAGCCAACGCAGACCGGGGCGTCCAGGCGCTCGGCCAGGGCCATCGAGGAGGGGATCGCGCCGCCGATAACAACGCCGGCACCGTTCAGGATGACCGGGAACTTTGCGTTCGAAAGCAGCTCGGCTGCCTCATTGACCGCATCGGTGCCGCCTGCGGGGCGTTCAAAATCAACAACCGCCGGCAGCTCGATGTCGACGACTTGGGTGAAGTAGTCGCGCGGCACGTTGATCTGGGCCGGAGCAGAGTTGCGCTTGGCTTGCATGATCACGCGGTTCAGGACCTCTGCCATGCGGGACGGGTCGCGCACTTCTTCCTGGTAGCAGACGCAGTCGGCGAACATGCGCATCTGTTCCATTTCCTGGAAGCCGCCCTGACCCATGGTCTTGTTTGCGGCTTGCGGGGTAACCAGCAGCAGCGGGGTATGGTTCCAGTAAGCGGTTTTGACAGCGGTGACGAAGTTGGTGATGCCGGGGCCGTTTTGCGCGATCATCATCGACATCTTGCCGGTGGCGCGGGTATAACCGTCTGCCATCATGCCGCCGGATCCCTCGTGGGCGCAATCCCAGAAGGTGATGCCCGCCGGCTCGAAGATGTCGGAGATCGGCATCATGGCCGAGCCGATAATACCAAAGGCATGCTCGATGCCGTGCATCTGAAGCACTTTGACGAAGGCTTCTTCGGTGGTCATTTTCATGGGTTTTGCTCCTGAGTGAGACGCATATTCCGCCCGGGCCAGACTGCCGGGAATTGACTCTGGTTTAGGGGGCAGTGGTGTGTCCGGTTAGGGCCAGTTGATCCACTGGAATAGGTCCAAATATGGACTCATGAAAATAGCCGGACGGTTTTTTCACATAAGGTTCAGCCGGTCACGCCTGCTGGAGCTCAAAAATATCAGGTATCGACAGATGATACTTCTGGTATCATTTTTTTACCTTGGGTGCGCGAGGGGAGGGAACCCGCTCAGCGCTGTTTCAGCGCTTGGGCCAGCAATGCCAGACCTGGTTCAATTCTGGTTGCAGGAATCGAGGAATAGCCAAGCCGGTAAAAATTCTGCTTGCGGTGCTCCGCAGAAAAGAAGGGGGCCCCGGGTTCGATGATCACACTTTTCGCGCGCAGCCGCTCTGCCACTGCAGTGGCGTCAACATCCTCGGGTGCCTGCATCCACAAAGCCGAACCGCCAAAGCTGCCGACGCCGGCAATGGTCAATCCATGCTTGCGGATCGCATCCTCTATAACGGCGCGCCGGTCGTGCAAAACCTTGGCTATGCGCCGGATCTGCGCGTCGTAATGGCCGAGAGAGAGGAAATATGCGACGGTACGCTGGACGTGTCCGGGCGGATGCCGGAGCACGCTGGCCCGCAAGGCGCGGGCCTGGCGGATAAAAGGCTCCGAGCCGACCAGATAGCCAAGCCGCAGACCCGGAAAAAGCGACTTGGAGAAACTGCCCGCATAAATCACCCGGCCTTCGGTATCGAGAGACTTAAGTGATGGAGAGGGTGCACCAAGGAAGGACATCTCAAACTCGTAATCGTCCTCGACGATAACGGCATCAATTTCACTGGCGCGCTGAAGCAGTTCTTTGCGCCGTTCCATCGGCATCGTAAAGGTGGTCGGGCTCTGGTGGCTGGGCGTGCAGAAGATAACGTTTGTATCGTCGGGAATGCTTCCGGGAGGGAGGCCGCGCTCATCCACTGGAATACAATCGACCTGGCATCGGGTCTGTACTACCTGGTCGCGCAGAGTGTAGTAGGCCGGGTCTTCCACCGCCGCCCTTCGGCCGCGGTTCAGCAACAATTGGCAGGTGATCCAAAGTGCATTTTGGGCGCCGAGCGTGATCAGGATCTCTTCTGGACGTGCCGTGATCCCGCGCCGTGGCAGGGTGTGCCGGGCGATATATTCGATCAGCAGCGGGTCGTCCTGGTCAAAATAGTCATTGGCCAGTGCAGAGAAGTCTTTTTGTCCCAATGCGCGCAGGGCGCAAAGCCGCCAGTTGGCGTGGTCAAAAAGCGAGGCGTCTGCCTGGCCATAGATGAAGGGATAACGGTATTCGCGCCAGTCCTGCGGTTTGCGCGGGGTGTCGCCGCCGGTGAAGCTGCGTGCCATCACCTTGCCCCAGTCAAGCGTATCGCCAGTTTTCTGCTGCGGCGTATAGGAGGGCGGCACCGGTGCATTGTCAGAGACAAAATACCCGGACCGCCCGCGTGAGGTGAGGTAGTCATTGGCCAGCAATTCAGTGTAGGCCAGCGTGACAGTGATCCGGCTGATGCCCAGGTGTGCTGCCAGCTTGCGCGAGGACGGCAGTTTCTCCCCAACCCGGAAGCGGCCGGACAGAATGCCTTCGGCAATCATTTCCTGGATCTGGGCCTGCAAGGTTCCCTGGGCGTCCGGGTTCAGAAAGAAGGTGTCAACTGAGATGGCCATGCAGGCCACCTTAGGGTGGACCTAAACGGGGCGCAATCTGGACTTAGGGCCAGTTTGGAGGAATCTGCAGCTTGCTCTGGCTGGCGTGCGGTGCCAGCGTGCCGCCATGTTTAAATTCCTTGGCCATCTGGCAATCGTTGTTCTTTTGACACTTCTCACTCAGCTCGGGGGGATTGCCTGGCTTGGGGCACTCTTGTTCCGCCGCAGGCTGGTGCCGTTCGTTTTGCTCTACGCGGGTCTCAGCCTGTCCGCCACTTGGGCTGCGCCGCAATTCGGGCGGGTTGCCCTCAGTTGCTGGGAAGATAGCTCCCTGCAAGTGCAGTCCTGGCTCTATTGCGCGATGAACCGGAACTACGTGTCGCCGGAATTGGCGGAGGTTCTGCAGGACACGGCAGCAGCGGTGGACGCAGACTATCCGGGCACTGTCACGCAGGTTCTTGATGCGAATTTTCCGTTCGTTGCCGGCTTTCCGCTGCTTCCGCACTTGTCCCACCATGATGGCCGCAAAGCGGATCTCGCTTTCTTCTATGCGGATGCATCCGGTTTCAGGCCCAAGGCTACCAGGTCTCCGATCGGCTATTTTGCCTTTGAGCAGGGGCCGTCGGAGTGTCCCGGTGCCTGGTTTACTCTGCGCTGGGATCTTCAGGTGCTGCAGCCGATGTGGCGGGAATTGTATATAGACACGGATCGCACCCGCCGCCTGCTGCAGGTTTTGATGGCAGACGGCAGGGTTGAGAAGGTTTTTCTGGAACCGCATCTGCAGGAGCGGCTGGGATTGCGTTCCAGCAAGCTGCGTTTTCAGGGCTGCCGTGCAGCACGGCATGACGATCACATCCATTTGCAGCTTTCGATAGGCTAGCGGTGTTCTCCTCTTGCAATGCGCTTTTATAACTATAAAACTAGTTATATCGAATCAAATAGGGGTTGGATTCATGGAATGGGAAGAGGCTGCACAGGGCTTTGCGGCCATGGGGTCCGAAGCAAGGTTGCAAGTGCTGCGATGCCTGATACGCGCAGGCGATCACGGGCTGACTGTTGGGGAAATCCAGAGTCGCACCGGCATTGCGCCCTCGACGCTGGCGCATCATCTGAAGTTCCTGGCTGCAGCAGGTGTGGTGGTACAGGCGCGCGAGGGGCGCAGCACCTCCTGCCGGGCCGACTACAAACGGCTGGAAGCGCTGGCCGGCTTCATCTTGCAGGAATGCTGCGCGGATGAAGGTAAAAAGGGGACAAGCGATGGCTGATCTGACTCAAAGCCCCCGCCGCGCGAAGTTGTTGGGCAACGGGCTGAAGACGCCCTGGGCTCTGAGCATTGCTCTGCTGGCAGGCGCTGCTGTCCTTGATCCGGGCAACTTCCGTTCTGTTCTGGAGTTTGCCCTCACAGCGTTGGGCAGTACGGCCCGCTACATCCTGTTTGCTGTGCTGCTGCTCGCCTATCTCAAGGCGACGGGCGCAGAAATGATGGTTGCCCGTGCCTTTGAGGGCCGTGAAACTAGGATGATATTCCTCGCCGCGCTGTTTGGCGGGCTGGCGCCGTTTTGCTCTTGCGAAGTGATCCCGTTCATTGCCGGGCTGCTGGCGCTGGGCGCGCCCTTGTCGGCGGTAATGGCCTTTTGGCTGTCCTCGCCGCTGATCGACCCGCCGACGCTTTTAATCACCGCAGGGGCTTTGGGCTGGCCCTTCGCTATCGGTAAGGCGGTGGCTGCCGTTGCGTTGGGGCTGTTTGGCGGCTTTGCCATCAAGCTGCTGCGGGGGCAGGGTGTATTCACCAATCCGCTGCGCAAGCAGGAGACCCAGAGCTGCTGCGGCTGCGGCGGGCCAAAGCCGGATTCCAAGCCGAGCTGGCGCTTTTGGACCGAGGGCGACCGCAGGGTGAAGTTCCGCGAAGAGTTAGTCTCCAATGGGCTGTTCCTGCTGAAATGGCTGGCCCTGGCCTATGTTCTGGAGTCGCTTCTGGTCCACTATGTTCCGGCCGATGTGATCGCCGGGCTGGTGGGAGGTGAAGGTGTTCTGCCGATTGCCATTGCTGCACTGGTCGGCATGCCAGCCTACCTTAACTCCTATGTCGCGCCACCGCTGCTGGCGGGATTGATGGAGCAGGGAATGAGCGCAGGTGCGGCCATGGCATTTATGGTGGCGGGTGCAGTCAGCTCTGTTCCCGCCATGGCGGCGGTCTGGTCGCTGGTGAAACCGAAGGTTTTTGCAGCCTATCTGAGCCTGGGCGTGAGCGGTGCCGTGCTGTCGGGTATTCTGTTCCAGCTGGTTTGAAGTGCGCGGAGGGCAGGGCTCTCCCGCCTGCTGAGAAGCAATCGAAGACTGCAGTTTGCCCGTTGGGCCAGGCGCCGTGCTTTCGCGCGGCGCCGATAGTCATTACTCAATAGCCTGAGGTGGACTGTGGTGCCGTCCAGAGGCCACTCCCGATTTTTGTTTGAAGAAATCGCGTCAAGGATGGGCCGTTTGGCAGCCGGACCTCGCGCCCCCTAAACCGGCGGCACGAAATAAGAAAACGCCCCGGACAATCCGGGGCGCAGTTTGTTCGTCCAACAGGGAGAGGTTGTCAGCCGAAAACTTTGGTCAGAGCTTTGTCGACCGCATCGCAGATCGCATCGATGTCGTCCGCGGTGGCGATCAGCGCCGGGCTGAAGCACAGGGTGTTGTTGCGGCCCGGGAGCGAGCGGTTGGTGACGCCGATGATCACACCCTGCGCTCCGCATTCCGCGACGACCTGCTGGGCCAGCTTCTCGTCCACCGGCTCCTTGGTATCGCGATCCTGCACCAGCTCGGCACCCAGGAACAGACCCTTGCCGCGTACATCGCCGATCACGGCGTGCTTCTCTTGCAGCTTGTGCAGGTTGTCCAGCATCCGCTCGCCCATGGCTGCGCAGTTATCCAGCAGGTTTTCGTCCTCGATGATCTGCATGTTCACCAGCGCCGCTGCGGGGCCCGCGGTGCAGCCGCCGAAGGTGGAAATGTCGCGGAAGTAGTTCATCGGATCGGAGGTGTCGTCCTTGAACATCTCAAAGACTTCCTCAGTGGTAACCATACAGGCAATCGCCGCATAACCGGAGGCCACACCTTTGGCCATAGTCACGAAATCGGGCTTGATGCCGTACTGCTGATAGCCGAACCATTTTCCGGTACGGCCAACGCCGCAGACAACCTCGTCGATATGCAGCAGCACATCGTACTTCTTACAGATCTCCTGCACACGCTCCCAATAGCCTTCCGGCGCTTCGATCACGCCGCCGCCCGCGGTCACCGGCTCCAGGCACAGGGCACCAACGGTTTCCGGGCCTTCCCGCAGGATGACTTCTTCGATGGCGTCAGCAGCGGCGATGCCGAATTCGCGGCCCGAAAGATGCTCCAGGCCCAACTCATGCTTGCGGTATTCCATGCAGTGCGGGACGCGGACAAAGTCGGGTGCAAAGGGGCCGTACTGAGCGTTGCGCTCATCCTGGCCGCCTGCCGACATAGTTGCCAGGGTGGAGCCGTGGTAATCGCGGTCGCGGTACAGGATCTTGGTTTTCTTGCCGCCATATTTCTTGTGGGCGATCTGGCGGACCATCTTGAAGGCCTTCTCGTTGGCCTCGGATCCGGAGTTGGTGTAGTAGACGCGGGTCATGCCCGGCATCTTGGAGATCAGTTTCTCTGCAAACAGCGCGCCGGGGATGGAGCCCGCGGAGTTCGCAAAATAGCAGACCTTCATCAGCTGGTCGTATACCGCCTTGCAGATGTTCTCGCGGCCGTAGCCGACGTTGACGGTCCAGACCCCGCCGGACACAGCATCCAGGAATTCCTTGCCGTTCTGATCCCAGACGCGCATGCCCTTGCCCTCGACAATGATGCGCGGGTCGGAGGATTCCAGCGCCTTGTGCTGGAACAGGTGGTGCCACATGTGGGCCTTGTCGGCCTCGACCACACGGGAGAGATCGTTTTCGTTGAACGTGCCGTCCATGACATGTCCTTTCGGCGTTAGAAGTGAATCAGGCTGCCTGGCACCCTACAGGGCTACTGAGGCGTATTATGTACCAGAAACGTCAGATTCCGAGAATTCGTTAGGGCCAGAGCATGTGCTTGCTTAGGTCCAGAGGTTGCATGTTCAGCTTGCGTCGGCAAGGCGTCGCCGGATGTGCTCTGCTTCAGAACAAATGTTCTGGAGTTGTGATGTTGAGATTGCTTGTGCTGATAGCCCAAGGTTCCGTCGGCCGTGGCCTGCATCGCGGCAGGACTTGCTGCATAGGAGGCAGACAGTGGCAGAGTACAAATTGATGGTTGCACCGAATGGCGCCCGGCGCACACGTGCGGATCATCCGCAACTGCCGGTGACGCCCGAACAGACAGCACAGGCCGCCGCCGCTTGTTTTTCCGAGGGGGCCAGGGCTTTGCATTTACATGTGCGGGACGCTGAAGGGCGCCATTCACTGGACGCAGGCCGCTACCGTGAAGCCCTTGATGCGGTGCGGGAAAGCGCGCCGGCAATGGCGGTGCAGATCACCACGGAAAGCGCCGGGCTTTACAACGTGGAGGACCAGTTCACCTGTCTGGACAAGCTGCGCCCTGCAGCGGCCTCTGTCTCGGTGAGGGAAATGGCCCGGGACGCGGAGCTTGCCGCGCGCGCCTATGCCCTGTGCGCGGAAGCAGGCACGGAAGTGCAGCATATCCTGTACGGTCCGGACTGCATCGCCCAACTGCGCGCCTGGTACCAGGACGGCACCGTTCCGGGTGTCATGCGCGATGCGATCTTTGTTCTGGGCACGTACAGCCCGCCTGTTCTGGCGCAGCCTAGGGGGCTCGCGGCCTTCCGTGACGCTGCGGCGGATATGCGTCTCAACTGGACTGTCTGTGCTTTTGGCCGGCATGAACGCGCCTGCCTGCTGGCTGCAATTGCTACGGGCGGGGATGCGCGAATCGGATTTGAGAATAACATCGAAACACCAGAGGGCGGGCTTCTTGCAGATAATGCAGCCTCGGTCGCCGCCTTCGTTCAGGCCGCAAAGGCCCAGGGCCATACGCTCAAGGAGTGCTGATCATGAGTCATGTCTTTCCCCGCCACACCAAAGCCAGCCTGCCCACTGCTGTTGCAGGCGACGGTTGTTACCTGATCGATGCCAGCGGCAAGCGCTATTTCGACGGCTCCGGTGGCGCGGCGGTCTCCTGCCTGGGCCATTCCGACGCCGATGTGATCAAGGCAGTGCAAGAGCAGGTTGGCAAATTGGCCTTTGCCCATACCGGTTTCCTCACCTCGGAACCGGCGGAAGAGCTGGCGGACTTGCTGGTGGCCAACGCGCCGGGAGATATCGATCGGGTCTATTTCGTCTCTGGCGGTTCCGAGGCGACCGAGGCGGCAATCAAACTTGCCCGCCAGTACCACCTGGAGCGCGGCGAGCCGCAGCGCCGCCACATCATTGCCCGCAAGCAAAGCTACCACGGCAACACTCTCGGTGCCTTGGCAGCAGGCGGCAACGAGTGGCGCCGCACGCAGTTTGCGCCGCTCTTGATCGAAATTTCCCACATCTCGCCTTGCTACGAATATGTGGGCAAGGCGGAAGGCGAGAGCAGCTATGACTATGGCCAGCGGGTTGCCAATGAGCTGGAGGCGGAAATTCTCCGCCTCGGCCCGGAAACCGTTATGGCCTTCATGGCGGAGCCGGTGGTTGGCGCCACCTCTGGCGCGGTGCCGGCGGTTGAGGGCTATTTCAAGCGTATCCGCGAGATCTGTGACAAGTATGGTGTGCTTCTGATTCTTGATGAAGTGATGTGCGGCATGGGCCGCACCGGCCATCTCTTTGCCTGCGAGGCCGACGGTGTGGCGCCCGATATCTTGTGTATCGCCAAAGGTCTGGGCGCAGGTTACCAGCCGATCGGAGCCATGCTTTGCACCAAGAGAATCTACGAGGCGATTGAGCACGGTTCCGGCTTCTTCCAGCACGGGCACACTTACATCGGCCATCCGGTGGCGACCGCTGCGGGTCTGGCTGTGGTCAAGGCAATGCTGGAGCGCGGGCTGGTGCAGCGTTGCGCCGAGATGGGAGAGAAGCTGCAAGCCTCGCTGGAGGAGCGCTTTGGCCAGCACCCGAACGTGGGCGACATCCGCGGTCGCGGGTTGTTTCGCGGAGTGGAGCTGGTCGCTGACCGCGAAACCAAAGCTCCCTTTGATCCGGGGCTGGGTTTGGCTGGGAAAATCAAAAAGGCAGCGTTTCAGGCCGGCTTGATCTGTTATCCGATGTCCGGCACCCGCGACGGCCGGAAGGGCGACCACATCCTGCTTGCACCGCCCTATATCATCACCGGCGAACAGATCACTGAGGTGGTGGACAAGGTGGAAACGGCGATTGCTCAGTGTCTTCCTGCGGGCTGATCTTTGAGCACTAGGGAGCGGCCTGACCGATGACCGGGCACCGCGGTCAGGAGAACGGGTTCACTGTGTGCCCGAGCTGCTCAAGGATATTGGCGTAATTCTCGACGCCTTGCGCTCCGGTCACCAGATGGCGGCTATCGAACACCATCGCAGGCACGCCGCGGATGCCATGCTGCACCCAGAAAGCCTCTCGCTGGCGCACGCTGTCCGCGTGTTTGCCGCTCTCCAGGGCCGCACGCGCATCGGCGCCATTTAGGCCGAGGCTTTGGGCGGTCATTACCAATACCTCTGGATCAGAGATATTCTTGCCATCAGTGAAGTACGCGCTCAGCAGCGCCTGCTTCATCTCGTGGCCGTTGCCCTGTCCCTCGGCCCATTCGATCAGCTGATGCGCCTGAAAGGTGTTGTAGATCCGCATGCCGTCAAAGAAGCGGAAGGTGAAACCCAGCGCTTCGCCCATTTCAGTCAAACTCGCGCGCACTTGCGCGGATTGTTCATCTGAGCTGCCGTATTTTGCGGCCAAGTGCTCGCGCAGGTGCTCGCCCTCGGTCGCCATGTCCGGGTTGAGTTCAAACGGCTGCCAATGGATATCCAATGCCACCCCGGCGCGGCGGGCGGCAAAGGCGAGCTGGCTGTAGCCGACAGCACACCAAGGGCAGACGACATCCGAGACAATATCGACTCGAAGGACTGGTGTTGTACTTGTTTCTGTCATCCGGCTGGTCCTTGGGGATTCAGTGCATTCAGAACACATGGGAAGCAAAACACGACAAAGCAACCGTCTCAGTAACTGAAACAGTCAGAGCTGATGAAACTGAGCTCAGTCGCAGTGCTAACATTTATTATTGACGGAACCGGTGACGGCTTCACTGTTGGAAGCAGTGAACTACGGCTATAGTGAAGGATCCGAAATGAGCATGACAAAGGACTGCTTCCGGGCCTTTCCCCGTGCCCCTCTGTTGGTTCAGCCGACCCCGCTGGAAAGGCTGGACCGGTTGTCGCACGAGCTAGAAATCGATCTTTGGATCAAGCGGGACGATCTGACAGGGCTCAGTTTCGGCGGAAACAAAACACGCCAGCTGGAATTTTATCTGGGGGCAGCGCTAGCGGACCAGGCGGATACTATCCTGATTACCGGCGCTGTTCAGTCGAACTTTTGCCGGACAGCTGCTGCGGCTGCTGCAAAACTTGGGATGCGGGCCATTCTTCAGCGAGAAGAGCGGGTGCCAGGGATGGACCCACTCTATTACAGATCCGGCAATATTCATTTGTCGGACATTCTGGGTGCGGAAAGCATTAGCTATCCGGAAGGCGAGAATGAAGCCGGAGCCGATGCAGCCCTGGAGGCGCAAGCAGAAGAGCTGCGCAAGGCGGGCTGCAATCCTTACATCATTCCTCTGGGTCTTGGGCATCCACCCCTAGGCGCCTTGGGCTATGTCCTGGCGGCAGAGGAACTTGCTGCGCAGATCGGCAGCTTTGATGCGGCTGTGGTACCTTCTGGAAGCGGCGCAACCCATGCCGGCTTTCTGATAGGAACACGCCGTGCCGGCATCACCGCACCGGTTTACGGCATCTGTGTTCGCAGAAATGCACAGCTGCAAAAAGACAGGCTCGAACAATTGACGCAAAATCTGGCAGATCTGATGAATGCACCGCGCCCATTTGGAAGCGGGGACATCCTCACTTGGGATGGTGCGCTCGCCCCCGGTTATGGGCGGGCCGGGCCGGCCACGCGCGCCGCGTTACAGCGCATGGCAATGGCAGAAGGAATCCTTCTGGATCCGGTTTACTCCGCCAAGACGTTTGCCGGGCTGTTGGGGCTGCTGGAAACGGGTTCTATCGCCAAAGGGCAAAAAGTGCTGCTGCTGCACACAGGAGGGCTACCGGCGCTATTTGCCTATCAGAATGAGCTTGGGTTCGGGCACGGCAGCACCTGCTGATCCTGTCCCGTGCGATCTGCCGCAGGGAGAAAAATGTTCACGTTTGACCCAGCGTGGCCGCGTCGCAAGCCAAGGCTTCAATCGCGCTCCAATTGTGCGCCTGGACCAGGTCACTGGGAGCAACCCAGCTGCCGCCGGCACAGACTACATTGCCCAGGCTCAGGTAGTTTTCGGCATTGGCGGGGGTAATACCGCCAGTGGGGCAGAAGGAGATTTGCGGCAAGGGCGCGCCGATTGCCTTGAGTGCGGGCGCGCCGCCGGAGGCTTCGGCCGGGAAGAACTTCAGCATGCCGTAGCCGCGGGCTAGCAGCCGCATTGCCTCAGTTGCGGTGGCAGCGCCGGGCAGGAGCGGCAGGCCGATGGATTCGCAGGCATCCAGAAGGTAATCCGTGGCGCCGGGCGAGACACCGAATTGGGCGCCGGCCTCCTTGGCGGCCTCGGCGTCCTTGGGGGTGATCAGCGTGCCGGCACCGACAATGCCGCCTTTCACCTTTGCCATTTCGCGGATCACCTCTAGCGCCGCGCCGGTGCGCAGGGTGACTTCCAGTGCGGGCAGCCCGCCTGCCACGAGTGCTTCGGCAAGCGGGCGGGCATGGGCCGCGTCCTCCACCACCAGCACCGGCATCACGGGCGCCATCGCGCAAATCTCGCAGGTGCGTAGGCTGGCGTCCTGAGGGGTAATCCGCATCATTCAAACTCCAAATACGCTGGCGCCTTCGTCGGCTGAGGCAACCGAGCGGCGGAATAGGGAAAACAGCTCGCGGCCGGTGCCGTGCTGATATGCGCTGAGGTCGGCAGTGGCCGGTTCGCGTTCCATTGCGCCTTCTGTCAGGACTTCGAGCGTGCCGCGAGCGGCATCGAGCCGCAGAACGTCGCCGTCCCGGATCCGGGCAATCGGCCCGCCATCCAGGGCTTCGGGCACCACATGGATCGCCGCCGGGATTTTGCCGGAGGCTCCGGACATCCGCCCGTCAGTAACCAGCGCCACCTTCTGGCCGCGGCCCTGCAGGATACCAAGGAACGGCGTCAGGCTGTGAAGCTCCGGCATGCCGTTGGCCTTGGGGCCTTGGAAACGCACCACCACAATCACGTCGCTGGTCAGTTCACCGGCTTTGAACGCCGCTTTGGCCTCTTCCTGATCATGAAAGACCCGGGCCGGAGCTTCGACCAGCTGATGCTCTTTCGCGACTGCCGAGACTTTGATAACAGAGGTGCCCAGATTTCCGGTCAGCCGCTTGAGCCCGCCGGTCATCTGGAATGGCGCTTCGGCAGGGCGCAGTACCGCGTCGTTCAGGCTTTGCCCTGGGCCCTGGCGGTAGGTGAGCCCGTCCCCTGACAAGAACGGCTCCTGTGTGTAGTGCTCCAGCCCTTCGCCTGCGACCGTCCTGGTGTCCGGGTGCAGAAGGCCCGCCTTCAGCAGCTCGCCGATCATGTAACCAAGTCCGCCTGCGGCGTGGAAATGGTTCACGTCGGCCAACCCGTTGGGATAAACCTTGGCCAGCAGCGGCACAGATTCCGAGAGATCCGCAAAGTCCTGCCAGTCGAGGAGGATGCCGCCCGCCCGCGCCATGGCGATCAGGTGGATCAGCAGGTTGGTTGAGCCGCCGGTTGCCATCAGCCCGACGATGCCATTGGCATAAGCTTTCTCGTCCAGAACCTCGCAGACCGGGGTGTAGTTGTTGCCAAGGGCGCTGAGCGACAGCGCCCTCTTGGCGCCCTCAACCGTAAGGGCCTCACGAAGGGGGGTGCCGGGGTTCACGAAGGACGATCCTGGCAGATGCAGCCCCATGAACTCCATCAGCATCTGGTTGGTGTTGGCAGTGCCGTAGAAAGTGCAGGTGCCGGGGCCGTGGTAGGCCGCCATCTCTGCCTTCAGCAGCTCCTCGCGGGTGACTTCCCCAGCGGCAAATTTCTGTCGGATATGCGCCTTCTCGTCATTGGCCAGGCCGCTGGTCATCGGCCCTGCAGGCAGGAATACCGCCGGGATATGGCCAAAGGCTTGGGCGCCGATAACCAAGCCGGGCACAATCTTGTCGCAAACACCGAGGAACACCGCGGCGTCGAACACATTGTGGCTGAGTGCGACGCCCGCAGCCATGGCGATCGTGTCGCGGGAAAACAGGCTCAGCTCCATGCCGGCCTCACCCTGGGTGACACCGTCGCACATCGCCGGCACCCCGCCCGCCACCTGCGCGGTGCCGCCTGCCTTGCGCACTGCGTCGCGGATAAGCGCAGGATAGGTCTCAAACGGCTGATGCGCCGACAGCATGTCGTTATAGGCGGTGACGATTCCCAGGTGCCCAGTTGAGGCTTCCGCCAAAGCCTGCTGGTCCGCACCAGTGGCAGCGTAGGCATGGGCCTGGCCGGAGCAGCTGAGATGGGCCCGGGCCGGGCCTTTGCCTTGTGCCGCACGCATCCTGTCCAAATAGGCGGCGCGGGACGCCTCGCTGCGGAGGATGATACGCTCTGTCACGGCGGCCAGTGTGGAATGAAGGGTCATGTGGTGCCTTTGCTGCAAACTGCGGTGGCGAAAGGGAGGGCGGCCATATTACGCTCCGATGCTGCGCCAGCGGCGGCCGTCACGGTGGATCAGCAAGAGTGAGTCATCGGGACCTGAACTGCCGCTGTCATAGAATTGCGGGGTGTCGCCTGTGTCCTGCCAGCCGGCGATGATCGGGTCGGCCCAGGCCCAGGCGGCCTCGACCTCGTCGCCGCGCATGAACAGGGTCTGATTCCCACGGATCACATCCATAATCAGGCGTTCATAGGCATCTTGTGGGCGTCCCGATTCGGCCAGCTCGTCGGCGAAGGTCATGTCCAGGTTGGCACCGGTAAGCCGCATGCCGCCGGGGCCGGGATCCTTGATGGTGGTCTTCAGGGTGATACCCTCATCCGGCTGCAGCCGGATCACCAGCACGTTGCCGTGCACTGTTCCCGAGCCTTCGAAAATGTTGTGCGGCGGGTCGCGGAAATAGACGGCAATCTCGCTCACGCGCTCGCGCAGGCGTTTACCGGTACGCAGATAGAAGGGTGTGCCGGCCCAGCGCCAGTTCGCTACCTCCACCTTGAGCGCGATATAGCTTTCGGTGCGGCTGGCAGTGTTGCCGGCATGGTCGCGGTATCCATCGCTGTCTTTGCCGCCGTTCCTGCACCGGTACTGGCCGCGGGCAATGCTCTCCTGCGGCACCGGGCGCAGCGCCTCGATCACTTTGACTTTCTCATCCCGCACCGCGTTGGGGGTGAACTGCGCCGGCGGTTCCATTGCGGTCAGGCAGAGAAGCTGCATCAGGTGGTTTTGTACCATGTCCCGCATGGCCCCGGATTTATCATAGTACTCGCCGCGACCTTCGACGCCGATGCTTTCGGCCACGGTTATTTGCACATGGTCGATGTGGGAGGAATTCCAGAGCGGCTCGAACAGCGAGTTTGCGAAGCGCAGCGCCATCAGGTTCTGCACTGTCTCCTTGCCCAGGTAATGGTCGATCCGGTAGATCTGCTGCTCCTCGAAGTGTTCCCTCAGTGCGGCGTTAAGAGCTTGGGCTGAGGCCAAGTCGTGTCCGAAGGGCTTTTCCAGAACAATGCGGCTTTCGGGCGAAGCAATACCTGTTTCGCTAAGGCGGCGAGCAATATCTGTGAACAGAGACGGGCCAACAGACAGATAGAAAGCGCGCACTGCATCGTCGCGTAGTTTTTCGTGAATCTCATCCCAGCCTGCGTCGCCACGTGCATCCACGGCGGCATAGTCAAGAAGCGCCGTGAAAGCAGCGATTTCGTCTGGTGTGGTTTCTACATCCTGGCCGAACTCGCGGATCGCATTTGCGGTTTGGTTGCGGAACTCTTCTGCCGTCAGCTCGCTGCGGGAACTGCCGATAATCCGGCAATTGCTGCTGAACTGACCAATTTGAAAACGGTGGAACAAGGCCGGTAAAATTTTGCGGCGCGCCAGGTCGCCAGTCGCGCCAAACAGCACGAGGTCAAAAGGGGCAACTGGAATGACGCGGGAAACCATTGATTTTACATCGCTGTTCCATTGGGGCCGCAAAGCCAGACCATTGTGCCGCCTGGAACAGTGCAATTCAATTCCTGCCGCAGGAATTGGGCCGGTTAAAGTTGCGTTATCGCTAACATGGCTTAAGGTGGAGAGCTACAAAAATCTTCAGAATTCGCAGACAGCATGTTTGACCGGTGAGGGGCTTCACTGGGTTGGAAATTTGATCAAATCTTGCCGGATCAACTGGCAGCAGCTAAGCATGTCGATAAGTAAGCAACCTCTGCTCTGAAGGAGATTCCATGACCCCGCTTGCAGGCCTGAAAGTGGTTGAACTCGCCCGCATCCTTGCCGGCCCCTGGATAGGTCAGTCGTTGGCAGATCTAGGTGCAGAAGTGGTCAAGGTGGAAAGCCCGGATGGTGATGACACCCGTACATGGGGCCCTCCATTCATTGAGCGGGACGGCGAGAAGACGGCCGCCTACTTCTATGCTGCTAACCGGGGAAAGGACTGCGTGACCGCAGATTTCCGCACCGAAGAGGGCAAGCAGACAGTATTGGAATTGATAGAGGATGCGGACATCCTGATCGAGAATTTCAAAGTTGGCGGGTTGAAGAAGTTCGGGCTGGACTACGATAGCCTGTCGAAGATCAATCCGCGGCTGATTTACTGCTCAGTCACCGGTTTTGGCCAGGACGGGCCTTATGCGGCGCGGGCAGGCTACGATTTTTTACTTCAGGGGATGTCGGGGCTGATGTCGATCACCGGAGAGCAGAATGGCCAGCCGCAAAAAGTGGGTGTGGCGATCACAGATATTGTCACGGGGCTGTACGGCACCATCGGCATTCTGGCCGCAGTTGAGCAGCGTCACACCACGGGCCGCGGGCAGCATCTGGACATGTCGCTGCTGGATTGCGCAACGGCTTTGCTGGCGAACCAGGCAATGAACTATCTGACGACCGGGGAAAGCCCAACCCGGCTCGGCAACGACCACCCGAATATCGCACCCTATCAGGTGATGGCCGTAAGCGATGGGCATGTGATCCTGGCGGTGGGCAATGACGGTCAGTTTCAGCGGTTGTGCGATGTGCTGAAGCTTGCTGAGGCTAAGGCAGATGCACGGTTCCAGACAAATCAGCTGCGAGTGGCAAACCGCAGGGAGCTGACTTTGATCCTTGAGGCGTCGCTGGCCGAATGGACGCAAGCGGGGCTATTGGAAGCAATGGAGGCGGCAACTGTGCCTGCCGGGCCGATCAACACAATTGGCCAAGCGTTCGAAGACCCGCAGATTAGGCATAGAGGGATGCAAATCGCCCCGGAAGGGGTGCCAGGGGTGCGGGGGCCATGGAAGTTTTCCGGTGCTGACTTGGCTCTTGAGAAATCTGCACCCAAATTACCGAAATAGCGGTGTTATCTTCGCTCACACATCTGCACGCCGGCGCTGCAAACATTGGGCTTGACCAGTGGAAGCTTTCGCGAATTGAAGCAGGATCGCATACATATGCTTGCAAATGCTAACACGTGCTAACTTTCCCGGAATTACAGATTAGTTGAATGTGCAGGCAAGGCCGACGTCGAATAAAAGCTAAAGGACACCGCAATGCCGGGTGCATACCGCATCATTGAAAACAATTGGATTACTCTGCCCGACGGTCGCAAGCTCGCTGCTCGTATGTGGCTGCCGAAGGGCGAGGGGCCGTTTCCGGCGATTCTGGAATACCTTCCCTACCGAAAGCGTGACGGCACTGCCCCCCGGGATGAAACAACGCATACGGTCTTTGCTGCTGAGGGCTATGCATGTGTACGGGTGGACATAGCGGGTACTGGAGACAGTGAGGGAGTTTTCGATGATGAGTATTCGGAACAAGAACTGAGCGACGGCGAGACACTCCTTGAATGGATTGCATCGCAGGACTGGTGTGACGGCAAAATTGGCATGATCGGCATCAGCTGGGGCGGCTTCAATGGCCTTCAGCTGGCATTCCGCCGCCCGGCGGCGCTGAAGGCGGTGGTTTCCGTTGCCTCTACCGTCGACAGGTATGCCGATGACATTCATTACATGGGTGGGTGCCTGCTGAGCGACAATGCCAACTGGGGCAGCCAGATGTTTGCCTACCAGTCGCGCCCAGCGGATCCGGAGCTCCGGTCGGACTGGCGGGATGACTGGATCAAACGTATCGAGGGTATGCCCTTCATGGCGGCGGAATGGCTTCGTCAGCAGGTGCGTGGAGATTTTTGGAAACACGGCTCGGTCTGTGAGGAATGGTCCGCCATTCAGGCACCGGTGCTGGCGATTACCGGCTGGGCCGACGCCTATGTAAACGCACCGCCGGCGTTGGCGGCCAACCTGACGGTGCCCGCCAAGGCAATGATAGGCCCCTGGGAGCACCGCTATGCCCATATTGCCAAACTGGACCCGGCAGACTTCCACGGTGAGGTGCTGCGCTGGTTTGGTAAGTGGCTGAAGGGCGAAGGGACTGGTGCGGAGGAGTTGCCGGACTATCGCGTCTATATGCAGGAGCATTTCAACCCCACCATGCAGAACAAGCCGCGGCAGGGGCGCTGGGTGGCAGAGGCCGCGTGGCCATCGCCCAACGTGCAGGACCGGGTGATGCATCTGGGCGCAGGCGTTTTGGCAGAGGCGGCGGCAAGCGGAGCTTTGGCTGTCCGCAGCCCGGCGACCGTGGGGCAGGCCGGCGGCTATTTCTGCCCGGGCATGCGGTTTGACAACGAACTGGCGGGGGATCAGGCGGAGGATGACAAGCTTTCAGCCTGTTTCGACACCGCGCCCTTGGAGGAGACGTTGGAAGTGCTGGGCCGTCCTCGGGTTAAAGTGGCGTTCAGTGTTGACAAGCCGGTTGCGCAGCTGGTGGCGCGGCTTTGCGATGTCTCGCCAGAGGGTGTCTCGCAGCGGATCAGTTTCCGGCCGCTGAACCTCACGTGCCGCAAGGGTTTTGAGGCGCCGGAGAAGCTGGTGCCTGGTAAACGCTATGAGGCGGAGATCGAGCTGAATGAATGCGCCCACCGCCTAAAACCGGGGCATCAGCTGCGGTTGGCGCTGTCGACGTCTTACTGGCCGATTGTCTGGCCCGCGCCGGAAGCGGCGGAGGTCAACCTGCATCTTGAGGGCTGCCAGCTGGTGCTGCCGGAACGCCGTGTGTCCGAGGAGATCGACCCGCAAGAGCCCGGCGCGCCGCGGGACTATCCGGTGTTGCAGGCGGAGCAGCAGCGCAAGGCTTCCGGCACGTCAAAAACCTGGACGCGTGAGGATGGTGTGCTGGTGCTGGACACCTTTGACGACTACGGAAAGGCGGTAGACCCGTATCACGGCATGTGCGTGGGCAGCCATGTAACCATGCACTACGAGGTGCATCCCGATGATCCTGCTACAGCGGCCTTTGCCAGCGATTGGAGCTTCGAGTTTGAACGCAATGGCTGGCATGTCTCAATTGACACCGAAAACAGGATGACCTGCGACCGGGCAAATTTCTATCTTTGGCGCAGGGTCACCGCCTATGAAGGTGCAAAAAAGGAAGAGGTTGTAACCAAGGAATGGCGTGAGGTCATTCCCCGCGGAGTGCTTTAGGCTCAGGCAGGCCGCGGGGCAAATGCGGGCTTGCGGTGCAACGCCTGCACTGCAAGCCTGACGTTCAGAAATCGAGGCCCAGATCCAGCGTGCGTGCCGAGTGAGTGAGCGCGCCGGAGGAGATATAGTCGACACCCGTGGCGGCAACCTCGGCGATGCGATCCAGTCGCATGTTGCCGGAAGCTTCGGTCACGACGTGATCCTTGGCCATTTCCACTGCTTTGACCAGTGTAGGCGTGTCCATGTTGTCGAGCAGCACAACATCGGCACCGCCGGTGGCGATCACTTCAGAGAGCTGGTCCAGGGTGTCGACCTCAATTTCCACTTTCATCATATGACTGACGCTGGCCTTGGCGGCTTCCAGCACTGCCTTGACCCCGCCCGCCGCAGCGATGTGGTTGTCCTTGATCAGGATCGCGTCTGACAGGCCAAAGCGGTGGTTGTAGCCGCCTCCGTGCAACACCGCCTGTTTTTCGGCAATACGCAGGCCCGGGGTGGTCTTGCGAGTGCAGGTGATGCGGGTGGCGGTGCCCTTGGTTTGCGCTGCAAAGGCCGCGGTCAGGGTGGCGATACCCGTCAGCCGGCCGGCAAAATTCAGCGCCACACGCTCTCCTGACAGGATTGAGGCGGCAGAGCCTT
The DNA here is from genome assembly GCF_000813925.1 of Leisingera sp. ANG-S5. Taxonomy (NCBI): domain Bacteria; kingdom Pseudomonadati; phylum Pseudomonadota; class Alphaproteobacteria; order Rhodobacterales; family Roseobacteraceae; genus Leisingera; species Leisingera sp. ANG-S5. Next base: position 322,888 of record NZ_JWLH01000010.1, read on the forward strand.
CGATCGTCATCAGCGTGTCGCCTTTCCGGCAAGGGCTGCCGTCGGCCAGAAGCGTTTCGACCTTCAGCCCGGCATCCACCAGGTGAAAGGCGATTCGGGCAATCTGCATACCGGAGACCACACCGTCCTCGCGTGCGTTCAGCCGGGCCGAATAGCTGGCAGAGGCCGGGATCACCGCGCGGGTGGTAATATCGCCGTTCTGGCCCAAGTCCTCCATCAGCGCAGCGCGCACTATCGGCTCCAGGATTAGGTCGGGCAGAGTGGCGAATTGAGTGCTCATGACAGCTCCTTTGCGGCCTTGGCGCGGATGGCAAGAGCCTCATTCAGGGTAATGCGGGTGCGGTGTGCCTGCTCGGGGTCGGCTTCGGGAAAGTCGTCGCGGAAGTGACCGCCGCGGCTCTCCTCGCGCCGAAGTGCGGCGGCGGCGATCAATGTGGCGGTTGCGCACATGTTGGTGAAGTTTTCGTCCGCCGACTGTTCGGCCTCAAGTCTGGCAATGGCGGCAAGCGCCTGTTTCAGGCCATCGCCAGTGCGGCGCACGCCGGCATGGGTGGTCATTGTTTCCCGCAAGTCTTGCAGCGCGGCCGGGTCCAGATCCTTGCCGCCTGCAGAGAAGCTGGGGACGACCTCTTCCGCCTCTGCAGGAGTGTACATAGACGCCATGTCCCGGGCTGCATTGCGGGCATAGACCAGAGCTTCCAAGAGGCCGTTGGAAGCGAGCCGGTTGGCACCGTGAAGCCCGGTTGAAGATGCCTCACCACAAACCCAGAGGTTTGCCAGGCTCGTGCGGCCCTTCATGTCCGCATCGACCCCGCCCATGTGGTAGTGAGCGGCGACGGCGACGGGAATCGGCTCTTGCACCGGGTTGATGCCAGCGCGGGCGCAGGTTTCCGCAACCGTCGGGAAGCGGCTCAGAACCTCCGCGCCCAATGCCTCGCGGGTGTCGAGCATCGGGCGGCGGCCTGCTTGTGTTTCGGCAAAGATGGCGCGGGCGACAATGTCACGAGGGGCCAGTTCGGCATCCGGGTGCTGCGACAGCATGAAACGCTCGCCCTCCGCATTGACCAGCACCGCGCCTTCGCCGCGCAGGGCTTCGGTCGCCAGCGGCGCCGGGTCCTCGCCGATGTCAAAGGCGGTGGGGTGGAACTGGACAAACTCAGGGTCGGCAATGCTGGCGCCGGCGCGGGCGGCAAAGCCGATCACTTGGCCGCGGATGCGGGGCGGGTTGGTCGTGTGGGCATAAAGACCGCCTGAACCGCCACCCGCCAGAAGCACGCCTGGGGCCTTGATCAGCACTGGGGCGGAAGGCGTGCCCGCACGGTTGATCCAGATGCCAGAGACAGCACCACCGTCGGTTTCCAGGCGCACGGCTTGAGTATTTTCCAGAACCTGTACAGAGGGAGCGGCCCGCACGGCAGCGATCAGCGTCTGCATGATTTGCCCGCCGGCCTGGTCACCCTTCACCCGCACCACGCGGGCAGCGGAGTGTGCGGCTTCGCGGCTCATCACGTAGTTACCGTGCGCGTCGCGGTCGAAGGGGGCGCCAAGTTCGGTGAGGTCGATGATATGCTCGCGTGCAACCCTGGTGACCATTGCTGCCACCTCAGGGTCCACCGTGCCTGCCCCCGCTTGCAAGGTGTCTTCGGCGTGCGCTTCTGGGGTGTCGTGACTGGCCATGGCAGCTGCAACGCCGCCCTGGGCCCAAGCGGAGCTTGCGCCTTCCCCCAGCAGTTCCGGGGAAATCACCAGAACCGGCCGCGGTGCCAGTTCAAGTGCCGCATAAAGTGCGCCAAGGCCTGCGCCGGCAATGACGATACGGCTGGTTTCGATCACGGATCAGATGCCTAGCTTTTGCGAAAGGTCGATCATCCGCTGAACTGCGACACGGGCCTTGTCAGCCACTTCCGGGTCGACTTCGACCGGCTCGGTCATGGTGTGCAGCGACCAAAGGATTTTCTCCAGCGTGATCTTCTTCATGTAGGGGCACATGTTGCAGGGGCCGACAAACTCCACTTCGGGCAGCTGGTCCGCGATATTTGAGGCCATCGAGCATTCAGTGATCAGGAGCGCCTTTTCCGGCTTCTCGTCGGTCACGTATTTGACGATGCCACTGGTCGAGCCCGAGAAGTCGGCCTCTGCCACCACGTCCGGCGGGCATTCCGGGTGGGCGATCAGCCGGGTGCCCGGGTTCCATTCGCGGAAATCCCGCAGATCCTTGGCGGTGTACTGCTCATGCACAATGCAGGAGCCCTCCCACCAGACGATGTTCTTTTCCGGAACCTGCTGGGCAATGTTCTGGGCCAGGTACTGGTCCGGCGTCATGATGATGGTGTCTTCCTCCATCGCGGCAACGATCTGCGCCGCGTTGGAGGAGGTGCAGCAGATATCCGAGGCGGCCTTCACCTCAGCCGTGGTGTTCACATAGGTGACCACCGGCGCGCCGGGATAGCGGCGGCGCATTTCCGCGACACCTTCGGCGGTAATGCTTTCTGCCAGCGAACAGCCTGCCTCCATATCCGGGATCAGCACGGTTTTCTCCGGGCTCAGGATCTTGGAGGTCTCGGCCATGAAATGCACACCGCATTGCACGATCACGTCAGCCTCGACCCGTGTCGCTTCGATTGCCAATTGAAGGCTGTCGCCGACCACGTCCGAGATGCCGTGATAGATTTCGGGCGTCATGTAGTTATGTGCCAGAATCACCGCGTTGCGCTGTTTCTTCAGCTCAAGAATCGCCGCAACATAAGGTGCATGAGTGGCCCATTCGATTGGGTTCACCACGCGGTCCATGCGGGCGTAGACATCTGCCATCTGTTCGGCCAGGGCCGGGTTGGGGGCCAGATCGTAATGGTTGGCGAGCTGATCCCGCATGGATTGCAGGTCGAACATGGCGTATCCTCAAGGTTGCGTCTGGGGTGACACTTTGGGCGGGGGTTGTTTCATGTTCATATCATCCGCGCAAGCGCGTGTGAGCGGAAACGGAGCCAAATGCGGTGATTTGGCGCTAACAGGCGGCATCTCAGGGAAGCCGTTATTTCTCAGATGGGTATTGGCAGCATGATTTTCCAGCCGGATTGCCGTTTTTGGCTGTCCCGGCGTCCTCTCCTGTGATTTGGAGCCGCGCAAAGCCATGTTAAACCGGGCCGGTATCTTTAGGGCCAAGGGTGAGTGACCGGACGCGATGAATGATCTGTGGGCAGGACTAAGCCAGGCCTTTTGGCTGCTGGTGACGCTGGACGCGGATCTGGTGGAGATCACCTTACGCTCCTTGCGGGTGACGCTGACCGCACTGGCTATTGCCTGCGCCATTGCGCTGCCGCTGGCGGCCTTCCTTGCGGTGCGCCGGTTCAGGATGCGGCGCGCCACGATTGCGGTGCTGAATGCGCTGATGGGGCTGCCGCCTGTTGTGGTCGGGCTGGTCGTGTATGTGTTTCTGTCCCGGGCCGGCCCGTTCGGTGTCTTCGGCCTGTTGTTCACCCCCACTGCAATGATCATCGCCCAGGTGATCATCGTGGTGCCGCTGGTCGCTTCGGTTGCGCATCAAAGCTTGCGCGAGCTGTGGAGTGACTATCACGACCTGCTGATCTCGATGAACGCGACCCAGCTCCAACGGATCCAGGCGCTGTTGTGGGATGGGCGGCGGGCGCTGCTGACCGCGGCTCTGGCAGGCTTTGGCCGCGCGATCGGCGAAGTGGGCGCGATCATGGTGGTCGGCGGAAACATAGACCACGCAACGCGGGTGCTGACCACGGCGATTGCGCTGGAAACCGGCAAGGGCGAATTTGCAATGGCGCTTGGGCTGGGCTTCGTGCTGATTGCGCTGGCGATTGCGGTCAACCTGGCAATCCACTGGCTGGGCCGCACTGAGAGCGAGGGGCGCTGGTGATGCAGATGTTCCCGCTGAAGGCCACAGGCGCCCAGGTGCGCCGCCGCGGCAAGGTGCTGGTCGGCCCGGTTGACCTGACGCTGGGCGGGCAGGGCACCTCGATCATCATTGGTCCGAATGGCGCAGGCAAGACCACGCTGCTCAAGATGCTGCATGGCATCGTGCGGATGAATGGCGGCAGCCTGAATTGGGCTTGCCCGCTGGACGAGGCGCAGAAGCATCAGGCCTTTGTTTTTCAGACCCCAGTAATGATGCGGCGTTCGGTGATTGACAATATCGCCTACCCGCTTCGGCTGACGGGCTTGAGCCGCCGCCAGGCCCGCTCGCGGGCTGCGGATTGGGCGGTCCGTGTCGGCCTGGGCGAAATTCTCGAACGTCAGGCCACCATGCTGTCAGGCGGGGAGCGGCAAAAGCTGGCGCTGGCCCGCGCGCTGGTACGCGAGCCGCAGGTGTTGTTCTTGGATGAACCCTGCGCGGCGTTGGACGGCCGGGCCACCCGCGAAATTGAAGAAATTCTGGCACATGCCGCCGGCAGCGGCACCCGGCTGATCATGTCCACCCACAACATGGGCCAGGCCCGGCGGCTGGCGGATGAAGTGATTTTTGTCCTGCAAGGCCGCATCCACGAATTCAGCCCGGCAGCAGAGTTTTTCGCCGGGCCTGAAACAGCGCATGCGCGCGCATTTCTGAATGGAGATATTGTCGAATGAAACGAGTGATTTTGGGCGCCGTTGCCTCTTTGGTCTGGGCTGCGGCGGCTCTGGCGGAAGAGGTGAAGATGGCGGTGACCACCTCTTTCCACAATTCCGGGCTGGCTGAGATCCTTCTGCCGGAGATCAAGAAGGACCTGGGGCTGGATGTGCAGCTGCTGGTCGTCGGCACCGGCCAGGCGATCCGCCTGGGGGAGGCGGGCGACGTCGACGCGATCTTGGTGCATTCAAAGAAGGCCGAGGAGAATTTCCTGGAGGGCGGAAACGGCACCCACCGCCGCGAGATCATGTATAATGATTTTGTTTTCATCGGGCCTGAAGGCGATGCAGCAGGGATCACTGGCACCGAAAATGCAGCCGGTGCTTTGCAAAGGATTGCCGGGACAGAGGCGGCTTTTGTCAGCCGCGGCGACGACAGCGGCACGCACAAGAAGGAGCTAAGCCTCTGGAAGGCCGCAGGGCTGGAACCCGAAGGTTTCGGTGAGTGGTACCGTGCTGTTGGCGCGGGTATGGGGGCAGCGCTGAACACCGCTGCGGGCATGGACGCCTATATCATGTCGGACCGCGCCAGCTGGCTGAACTTCGGCAACAAGGGCGGTCTGAAGCTGCTGTTCGCCGGTGACCCGGTGCTGTTTAACCAGTATGCCTATATCCCGGTGAACCCGGAGAAGCATGGCCATGTGAAGAATGGCCTGGCAATGCAACTGGAGGCTTGGCTGGTTTCGGACAAGGCCAGGGAGCTGATCAACGGCTACCAGATCAATGGGGAAACACTGTTTGTCTTTAACGCTCAGCAGTGACTTGATCTGATCTGGATAAACGGAGCCCCTGCCTAGGCTGGGGCTTTTCGCGGTGCTGATGGAACGCACCCTCAGCTTTCGCCGCCTACCGTAAGGGTCACCCGGTCACCGGCGAACCAGGTGCGGCCGAACTCGACTGGCCGCCCTTGCGGATCTGCATTGACGCCTGTTGTGCGCAGGATTGGGCTTCCTTCGGCGATCCTGAGGTGCAGGGCCTGAGTGGCCGTGGCAAGCTTGGCGGTGATCCGGGTCTCGATCCGGGTGTAATCCTCAACCCCGAATTTCTGCAGCGCCGCGGTGACCGAACGCTGCTCCTGAAGGGCGTCTAGAATGCCGGGAAAGCGGTCTGCGGGAAAGATGCTTTGGAACAGGGCAATGGGCTGACCGTCCGCCAGCGATAACCCGTCATAAACATGTACCTCGGCGCCCGGGTCCAGTTGCAGTGCCTTGGCCTCACGGGCGGATGCCGCACGGGTTTCTAGCGTCAGGATCTGCTTGGCTGGGCTGCGGCCCTCGCGTGTCAGGTTCTGGTGGAACCGCACACGCCTGCCAATCGGGTAATCGGTCGGCTTCGCCGCCACGAACACCCCCGCGCCGCGGCGGGAATGCACGAGGCCCTGTTCGCTCATCTCCGCCAGCGCCCGGCGAACCGTATGGCGGTTCACGCCGAACCGGGTTGCGAGTTGTGCCTCGGCAGGCAGCTTGCCACCGGTTTCATAACGGCCCTGCGCAATGTCGTCGGTCAGGGCAATGGCGATGGATTTCCAAACGGGGGTGCGGGCCATGTCACGGAACTTTCACAACTCCTGGATTGCGCCGGTCAGGGCGACTCAGGTAACATTTGTCTAGTTGTATAGGAAATATAGACAACCTAGCCAAGAGGCATGGACAAATGAAGACCACTTTTTCTGCAGAGGACCGAAAGGGCTGGATGAGCCTTCTGGCTTCTGCCAGCGAGGTCCGACTGACTGAGCTATGGCGGGACTGCGGGGCAGATCCCGACTGCGTTTTTCTGCGCGCGCCTGAGGTCGGCGGCATTATGGTGAGGGGCCGCATGGGCGGGTCCGGCGCGCCCTTCAACCTGGGTGAGATGACTGTCACTCGCTGCGCGCTTTCGCTGGAGGACGGCACCGTTGGCCACGGCTGCGTGCAGGGCCGCAGCAAGGCCAAGGCAGAAATTGCCGCTAAGGTCGATGCGCTGATGCAGACCGATGCGGCGGCGAGCTTGCGCGTAGCGGTGCTGGCACCCTTGGCCGCGGAACGGCAGGCGCAGAAAGACGCCCGCGCCGCCAAGGCGGCAGCGACAAAGGTCGAATTTTTCACCATGGTGCGGGGAGAGGACTAATGAGCCTTCAATCCCACAATGCCATCTATGCGGGCGGTTTCAGCAATCCACCGGTGGCTGCGGCACATGCCTTCCGCGCGGCGATGAATGCAATGGCCAGGCCCGGTAAGCTTCAGGATATCACTGGTGCCGAACCGCCCGAGGGGATCTCAATTGCGGCAGGCAGTCTGCTGCTGACACTTTGCGATCCGGAAACCGGCGTCTATCTGGCGCCGGACGTAGACACGGACGCCTTGCGCGGCTGGCTGACGTTTCACACGGGCGCGCCGGTTGTCCCGGCGGAGCACGCGGATTTCGCGCTAGGTAGCTGGGACGCGCTGCTGCCGCTGAACCGCTTCCGCATCGGCACCCCGGAATACCCTGACCGTTCAGCCACTTTGATTGTTGAAACCCCTGGCTTTGCTATGCCCAACGCGGTGCTGAATGGTCCCGGGATCAGGAGCGCCATCCGGATGCAACTGCCAGAACTGGCGGCGTTCCAGAACAATGCGGCTCTTTACCCGCTGGGAATGGACTTTTTCTTCACTGCGGGTTCGCAGGTGGCAGGGCTGCCGCGCTCAACCTTTGTCGCTGCGGAGGCCTGAGCCCATGTATGTTGCAGTCAAAGGCGGTGAGCGCGCCATTGAAAACGCCCATGCCTGGCTGGCCGAGGAGCGCCGCGGTGACAAGGATGTGTCCGAACTGTCGATTGCCCAGATCCGCGAGCAATTGAGCCTGGCGGTGAACCGGGTGATGGCAGAAGGGTCTTTATTTGACCCTGATCTGGCTGCGCTGGCGATCAAGCAGGCACGAGGGGATCTAATCGAAGCGATCTTTCTGATCCGGGCCTACCGCACCACCCTGCCGCGGTTTGGGTGCTCGCAGCCGGTGGAGACCGGAGAGATGTCTTGCGACCGGCGGATTTCGGCGACCTTTAAGGATGCGCCGGGAGGGCAGGTTCTGGGACCGACATTCGACTACACTCACCGTCTGTTGGACTTCAAATTAGCGGCAGAGGGCGACGTTGCGGAGGCGCCGGTTGCGGAAACTCGCACACAAGCCACGCCGCATATCACCGGGTTCTTACAGGGTGAGGGCATTATTGAACAGGAGCCCGCCTCAAACGCGGTGCCGGGTGATCTGACACGTGAACCGATGTCCTTCCCTGCGGGCCGGGCGGTGCGGCTGCAGTCGCTGACCCGGGGTGACGAGGGGTTCCTGCTCGGCATGGCTTACTCCACCCAGCGCGGCTATGCCCGCAACCATGCGTTTGTCGGCGAACTGCGTATCGGCACTGTACCTGTCGAGATGGAAATCCCGGAACTGGGGTTTGCTATCGAAATCGGCGAAGTGGAGCTGACCGAATGCGAGACGGTGAACCAATTCAAGGGTTCCAAGACGGTGCCGCCGCAGTTCACCCGCGGCTATGGTCTGGTCTTTGGTCAGTCAGAGCGCAAGTCGATCGCCATGGCGCTGGTCGACCGTGCACTGCGCTGGGAGGAACTGGGCGAGGACAATTCTGGCGCGCCTGCGCAGGATGAGGAATTTGTCCTGAGCCACGCCGATAACATTCAGGCCACCGGCTTTCTAGAACACATCAAGCTGCCCCATTATGTGGATTTTCAATCCGAGCTGGAACTGGTCCGTAAGCTGCGCCGGGAAGCGGCAGAGCTTGCTGAGACGCTGGCGGCAAAGGAGGCAGCGGAATGAGCTTAGTCGCCTCCACCGCCGCCTGCGTCACCTCCGGCGAATCCTTCGCTGTTGTGGCCTTGGCCCCAAGGACGGCCAGAGCCAGGGCCATAGGACGCAAGGCTTGCATCAACCGGGTCAATACTCGTGTGATTATGTCCAGATGGGCGGCGCATCGCGTGGTCATAGCCGCCTGCGCGCAAAGTGCGAAAAATGCGCACGAGAGCCCAAATCAGGACGCCAAGCCCAACCGCCAAGAAATAACCGAGAGTGTCTTCCATCGGAATTCAGCGCTCCTATCCGGCATGAGCCACAAAATTCTAGTTCGAGGTCATGATGTCTGACTACAACTTTGCATACCTTGACGAACAGACGAAGCGGATGATCCGCCGGGCGATCCTCAAGGGGCTGGCGGTGCCGGGCTATCAGGTGCCCTTTGCCAGCCGCGAGATGCCGATGCCCTATGGCTGGGGCACCGGCGGTGTGCAGGTCTCTGCCGCGACTCTGACTCCGGACGATACGCTGAAGGTGATCGACCAGGGGGCGGACGACACCACGAACGCGGTGTCTATCCGCAAGTTTTTCGAAAAGACGGCGGGGATTGCGACCACCGAGGAGACGAAAAAAGCCAGCATCATTCAAACCCGGCACCGGATTCCGGAAGCGGAGCTGACGGAGGATCAGATCCTGGTCTACCAGGTGCCGATCCCGGAGCCGCTGCGCTTTCTGGAGCCGCGTGAGACTGAAACCCGAAAAATGCATGCCTTGCAAGAATACGGGCTGATGCATGTGAAGCTCTATGAGGACATCTCGCAACATGGTGCCATCGCCACAGCCTATGCCTATCCGGTGAAGGTGGAGGGGCGTTACGTGATGGATCCATCGCCGATCCCGAAGTTCGACAATCCCAAGATGGAGATGGCAGCAATCCAGCTGTTCGGAGCCGGCCGGGAGCAACGCATTTATGCAGTTCCGCCTTACACGCAGGTCGTGTCGCTGGATTTCGAGGATTATCCGTTTCAGGCCAGCAAGGCAGATCACCCATGCGGCCTCTGCGGGGCAGAAGACAGCTATCTGGATGAGGTCATCCTGGATGATGCGGGCAACCGGATGTTTGTCTGCTCGGACACCGACTATTGCCGTTCGCGGCGCGAAGCGGGTCAGGTTGGCCAATTGGGTGAGGAGGCAGCGTGATGATACCTTTGCTGCAAGTAAAAGGCGTTGCAAAAAACTACGGAGCAATGATCGGTTGCGCAAATGTGAGCTTTGATCTGCACCCCGGCGAAGTGATGGGCATCGTTGGCGAAAGCGGATCCGGTAAATCAACCCTTCTGAACTGCCTGGCGGGGCATCTAACGCCAGACCGGGGTGAAGTGATATTCAACACCCGTGCTGACGGGCCACTGGATACCGTCACCATGTCCGAACCGGAGCGGCGGATGCTTTCCCGCACCGACTGGGCGTTTGTGCATCAGCATGCCCGTGACGGGCTGCGGATGTCAGTCAGTGCAGGCGGCAACATCGGCGAGCGGCTGATGGCTGTGGGGGACCGCCACTACGCCACGATCCGGGAACAGGCCTCTGATTGGTTGGGCCGGGTAGAGATCTCTGAAAGCCGCATTGACGACAGACCTTCGGCTTTCTCCGGAGGTATGCAGCAGCGGCTGCAGATAGCCAGAAATCTCGTGACCGGCCCACGGCTTGTCTTCATGGACGAGCCGACCGGCGGCCTCGATGTTTCGGTTCAGGCGCGGCTGTTGGATATGCTGCGTGGCCTGGTGCGGGAAATGGGGTTGAGCGCGATCATCGTGACGCACGACCTAGCGGTGGTGCGCCTGCTGGCAGACCGTCTGATGGTGATGAAGAACGGCCATGTGGTGGAAACCGGGCTGACAGATCAAGTGCTGGACGACCCCCAGCATGGCTACACCCAGCTGCTGGTTTCCAGCGTGCTTCAAGTCTGAGGGTAGGGTGATGATTGAACTGAAGAATGTATGCAAGAGCTTCACGCTGCACAATCAAGGCAGCGCGTTGATCCCAGTGATGCAAAACGCCACGCTGAGTGTGAAACCCGGAGAGTGTGTCGGATTGACCGGAGCGTCCGGGGCCGGCAAGTCAACCCTGATGCGGGTTATTTACGGCAACTACCTTGCTGCTTCCGGCAGTGTCATGGTCGGCTGTGTCGATGTTGCCAAGGCCGAGCCTCGCGAAATCCTGGCCTTGCGGCGTGAGACGCTGGGCTATGTCAGCCAGTTCCTGCGGGTAGTGCCGCGGGTACCTGCTCTGGATGTGGTGGCAGAACCGCTGCTGTCCGTTGGCACACCGGTGGATCAGGCACGCAGCAAGGCTGCTTCGTTGCTCACACAGCTCAATATCGCGGAACGGCTATGGGGGTTGAGCCCGACGACGTTTTCCGGCGGTGAGCAGCAGAGGGTGAACATCGCGCGCGGATTTGCTTATGACTATCCCGCAATGCTGCTGGATGAACCAACGGCTAGTTTGGATACCCGGAACCGAGCCACAGTGCTGGCGCTGATTGAGGAAGCAAAAGCGCGCGGAGCGGCGATCATTGGGATCTTCCACGATGAAGCAGCACGTGAACAGGTTTGTGATCGCTTTGTGGACGTCACTGAATTTTCTCCCAGGGCAGCGGCATGAGCGTATCAGCCAAGAAAGGCCCGGTTATCGCTGTGGTAGGACCGTCGGGGGTTGGCAAGGACAGCCTTATGTCCGCTCTTGCTGTTTCTGGCCCACAGCTACGGTTAATGCGCCGGGTGATCACCCGTGCGCCGGAGGCGGGAGGTGAGAATTATCAGGCGGTATCAGAAGCAGAGTTCTCCGCCCTGGCCGGAAACAGTGTTTTTTCGCTGCACTGGCGGGCGCATGGGCTGCACTATGGCATTTCCCGCGACATTGAAAGCTTGCGTGAGGGCGCGGGCGGAGTACTGGTGAACCTTTCCCGGGCTGTGCTGCTGGAGGCCCAGAAAAAATTTGGAGATTTTATTGTGCTGTCGGTGACCGCACGCCCTGAGGTGCTGGCAGACCGGCTTGCTTCCCGCGGGCGGGAAGACAGGGATGAAGTGCAGCGGCGTCTTGCCCGCGCCGTCAGCCCGCTGCCGACAGGACTGAACCGTGTCCATCAGATCGACAACAGCGGTTCCCTGAGCGCTGCGGTGAACGCTGCGCTGGCAGCCCTTCAGCCAGAGAGGGCGTAGCGGTGGATCAGATGAAACTTGCCGTCCTTTGCCTCGCCGACCAACGCCAAATCGCGGATCACAATGCGCGCAGGCAGCAACGGAAGCAGATGCGTCTCCAGCGCGGTTTCGACGGCAGGCAGTTCTGGTTTTGGCAGCTTACCTGTGAGGGTGATGTGAAACCGGAACTGGTTCAGAACATAAGGGTAGCCCCATCGGGAGAGGTTCTCGTCCTGCACGGGCGTCAAGCCCGCAGCCCGTCGGCGCTGCAGCTCGGCCTCGGAAGCGGGAGCTCGAAACGCGTCGAGTTCCGTGACGCAGGCCGCGGCCAGGACCTTCAGCGCCGTTTGGTCTCCGGTTGGACACAAGGCCAGGAAACGGCCAAGGCGGGCCAGATGAAGGCCATCAAGGATGACAGGTTTCTGAGCCGCGGCGAAGGTTTCGCAAGCCGATTCCAGCGAAGCGGCGGACTGGCCTGGGGCAAGACGGAACGGCGGTTTCATCGTTGCGTGCAATCCGTATTTGCGCGGCACATCCGTGATCTCGCCAATGTCCAGATAATTCACGGCCGGATGGGGCAGCTCAGCACCCGATTCAATATCCCAGCCGAGCCAGCTGGCGGCAAACCGGCTCCACTCCATTTCCGCGGGTGGGGCGTAATAGATCGCGTATCGCGTGAATGTCACATTGGCCTCCTAAACGTGGCCTTCCATAGCTCGAAAGATGTGAAGTTCAGATGACAGAAGAGATGATCCTTGCCAATGCTGCTTTGGTACTGCCGGGTGAGATCCGAACCGGCAGTGTGAAAATCGCTGGTGGTGTGATTGCAGACATTTCCGAAGGACGGTCGGTGCCGGCTGGTGCTGTGGACTGCGCAGGAGATTACGTCAGTCCAGGTTTGGTGGAATTGCACACGGACAACCTGGAACGCCACATCCAGCCACGCCCAAAGGTGGGCTGGCCGCATGCCAGCGCAATTATTGCCCATGACGCAGAGCTTGCTGGTACCGGCATCACCACAGTTTTTGACGCCATGCGCGTCGGGTCGATCAGCCGCCGCGAAAGCCGTTATGGCGCTTATGCCCGGCAGCTGGCATCGGAGCTTCTGGAGCTGCGGGCTGCTGATGCGCTGAAAATCTCCCACTTCCTGCATCTTCGGGCAGAGGTTTGCACTGATACCCTGGTGGAGGAGCTGAATGCTTTTGGAGAAGGCGACCGTGTCGGGCTGGTCTCGCTTATGGATCACACACCGGGGCAGCGCCAGTTCCGGGACCTCTCCAAGCTGGAGCAGTATGTAAAGGGAAAACACGGCTTTGATGACGCTGCATTCCACGCCCACATCGCGCATTTGATGGAGCTGCAAGAAACTTATGGGGCCTTGCACGAAGCGGAGGCTGTTAAAGCTGCAAAGCGGTTTGGTGCTGTGCTGGCAAGCCATGATGATACCACCGCGGCTCAGGTGGCTGTCTCTGCGGAACATGGCATCCGCCTAGCCGAGTTTCCGACCACGGTAGAAGCCGCACAAGCATGCCACGCCTTTGGCATCAGGGTCATGATGGGGGCACCGAACTTGGTCCGCGGAGGCTCGCATTCCGGCAATGTGGCAGCGCAGGAACTGGCGGAGCTGGAACTGCTGGACATTCTATCGTCTGACTATGTGCCTGCGGCGCTGCTGATGGCGGCAGCCAAGCTGGGCAGCTTGTGGGGGGATATGGCGCGGGGGATGGGCACCGTGACCCATGCACCTGCCGCCGCGGTTGGGCTAGACGACCGGGGACGATTGGAGACTGGCAAGCGTGCCGACCTGATCCGGTTCGGCCTCAAATCAGGCACTCCGGCTTTGCGCGGGGTTTGGGCGCGTGGCCTGCGGGTAGCTTGAATGGACTGCGCCAGGGGCGGTTGAAGCGCGCGTGCCCAGCGTTTCCCGGCCCTGCGCCGGGCAGCGCTGGCGTCAGTTGACGCGATAAAACATATAGCGCCCCGCGGGTATGCCTTCGGGGCCGCCTAGTTTCTCGAACCCGGATAGCGGCTGACCTGAGACGATGATTCCGCCCGGCACCATGACCCGGGCAATTGCTGGCGACAGGGCTGTGGCCTCGGCGACGTCTTTCTCCTTGACGCCAAAACCGAAATCATAATGCGCCAAGGCTATCTTGCGGCCTTCAGTGGCGAGCCGCTCCAGCATCGGCCTTGCTTCGCCCTGCAGAAAATCCTTCTCTGGCGGCACGCAGGAAGGGTGGCATTGCAAAATCCGGTCAATCACCCAGATTCTTCGGCTGTCAAGGATTTCGCACAGGTGGTCATAGGTGCGCCCATTGCCGAGCCCCATGTCCAGAACATCGCCATCCATCGCACTGATTTGCTTCGCGGCCCAGTTCAGGCCGTCGCGCTGGGCGGTCAGGCGGCGCAGCATGGAATCGAGACGGCTCATTCAGGACATCCTCTCGTCATAAATCCAGGCCTCCCCCGGACCAGCCAGCAGTCTTCCAGCCAGTGCGCTGATGAAAGACCAGATAGCTTCATCATGCACCTGATGGTGGGTGAGGAGCCCATAAGGTTCCGCATTGTCTGCATCACCAAGGCGCCGGTCACGCAGCTGGCGAACCACCTGCTTGATCAGTTGCTCAGGCGGCAGAAGACCGCGGCCGCCTTTCCAGTCAACCGGATCCAGATGTGCATTCACCCGCAAGAGGCCAGAGGCGGGTTTGGCAGCCTTGCGCGGTGTGAACGTCGAAACCGCAGTGAAACCCGCACCCGCCAGCCAAGTCAGCAGGTCCGGCGAAATCCGGTTCCACGGTGGAACGAACATCGGCCGCAGGCTGCTGCCAAACATCTTCTGCAATGCGGTCAGGCCGCGCTCAGCGTCGTCCAGCAGCTCCTCCAGCGGGCGGTGAGCACCGAACTCGGCCTTCTTTTCGCCTGCAGGCGCGTGGTTTTGGTGCGCCCAGCCGTGGACGATCGGGATGAGCGACGGGTTCTCTGCGATAAACCGGGCCAAATCAAGTGTAGCGCCATGCGGGATCACGGCCAAATGCACCGGCAGATCAAGGTCTTCTGAGAGCGCTGCCAACCGTTCAAGCTCGGCGGAATGTGACATCGCATCGTCGTCCCGCCACCACAGGGGCAGCGTCATTCCCGCTTCTTGCCAGTGATCCAACTCCCGGTCCAGATTGCTCCAATCCGCCGTCATACTCGCCCTCCTGCAAGCTCTGCGGCAATCTCCACGCTCCGGGCGGCTCCGTCAAACCTGAAACCGCCTGCTAGCCGCGGCGGAGCCTGCATTGCCGCCTTGACCGCAGTGCATAGCGTTTCGGGAGAGAGCTCTGCCGTCTTGAGTACTTTGATGCCGTCCAGTGGAGCAAGGCTGGCAGCACGCAGGCCCTGTTCGGTCTCGTTTCCAGCGTCGAACGGCACCAAGACGGCAGGCGTGCCTGCCTGCAAAAGATCTAGCGTGGTGTTGTAACCGCACATGCTGACAGAGGCGGCCGCGTGGCGAAGCATTTGGCGGAAATCTTTGCGGGCGGGTTCCAGCAGGGCTGGGGAGCCGGTCCTGGCAAACTCCGCAATGCGCATCTCTGCATCTGATCCGCCTACCAGCAGCCGCCAGGAGGTGTCCGGCATCAGCCTTGCAGCATCCAAGGCACAACGGTAGAGCGGTGTGCCAACATTGCCGCCGCCTGCGCTTACCAAAACTTCTCCAGTTCCTGCCTGCTGCGGGTGCGGGCCCGCGGCAGGAGGGGCCACATAACCGGTGTAGCGCAGTTTGGCTGCAAGCGAACCGGAGACCGGCCAGCTGGCTTTGAGCCGGGTGGCAGCGGGGTCGGAATGGACCAGCACCGCATCATAATATTTTGCGACGACTGCATCTGCCCTTTCCGCTTTCTCCGGTTTGGAGGGCGGCGCGAGGATATCGCGGATGGATGACAGGATAACTGGCCGCAGTGGCTGCGCGTGAGCGGTCTCCAGGAGGGCGAGGAACTCCCTGCGCAGGGAGCGGCGCCCAAAGGGGTAGAGCTCTGTGAGCAAGACGTCAGGCTGCAGGTCTCGCAGCGCAGTGCAAAGGGCCAATTGGCGGCGGGCCAGATATGCCTCATCTGCCTGCGCGTCATCGTCCGCCATAAGCCGTGTGAAATCCAACCCATCCGAACGCAGCGGTGGCAGCTGGATCAGCTCGATTCCCTCGGCGCTCAGCTGCGGCGCAGGAAACCCGCCAGACGCAATCTGCACTTTATGGCCTGCCGCGTCGAAAGCCCGGGCCAATGTCATCGCGCGGGACAAGTGGCCGGTACCCAGCAGGTGCGTGACGGCAATCAGGACTTTCATGAGTCATCCTTGCGAAGCAGCCGCACCGGGTTTGCCCAAGGTATGAGGTTTGTCTCGTCAACTTCCACGACGAACAGGCGGTTGCGTTTAATGCGAAATGGGGCAGGGCCGTTGAAGTCCCAGCCATGCGCTCGCGCCAAAATCATCCGCATGACACCGATGTGGCAGACGGCAAGAGCGTCCTGGGTCAACCCGCTAAGCCAGGGCGCGATCCTGGACCAGACCTCTTCTGGAGTTTCCCCGCCGGGCGGGCGATAGTCCCAGCCCCAGCTCTCGATATCGCGGAAACCGCTGCTTGGGTCTGCTTTCAAGTCCGCGCCACGAAGGCCTTCCCAATCGCCCCAGTTCATTTCTGTCAGCTCAGGTGAGGTGCGGGGAGGGTGTCCGGCGACAAGCAGAGCGGTTTCTGCTGCCCGCATCAGCGGGCTGGACCAGAGCATTGCTTGCTTCCACTCCGCGGGCAGAGCATAGCCGCGCAGCTCCGCCCGGGCCGCGTCATCCAGCGGGATATCGCTGCGGCCCTGGATGCGGCCAGCGCGGTTCCAGGCGGTGTGGCCATGTCGTAATAGGGCAAGACGGATCACTCAGAAGGCTCCATCAGTGGCAGAACGGTATCCCAGAACCGCTTGGCGGCGGCAGGCGCAAGATGCCTGTTTGCAATATGCGTGCGGGCTTTCAGGGCAGTCTGAGTGCGCAGAGAGCGGTTTGCAAGCAGCTGGCCAGCAAACGACGCAAGAGCCTCTCCTCCCTCCTCGGCAGCTGGGTAGTGACCAGGGAGCAATACATCCCGAACGCCAGGGCGGTCCTGGGCAACGATCGGCAAGCCATGGGCTTGCGCCTCAAGAAAAACCATTCCAAAGGCCTCATTGACGCCAGGCCACAGAAAAAGGCTTGCATTTTCATAGGCCTTGGTCAGTTCTGCACGGCTGAGCTGGCCAAGAAAGCGAACTCTATCCAAAAAGGGAGACATCAGCGCCTCGATTTCGGGCCGGGCCGGGCCGTCGCCGGCAATGTCCAAACGCCAATCGCCCGGCAGATGGGCAAGCGTTTCTGCAATAATGCTGTAGGAGGCAAGTTTATCGCCCGCGCGCATCATGCCTGCTACTAGCATCGGTCCGTCCAGAGAGGACGCAGCAGGCAGTTCGCTAAGAGGCAGGAAGGGAGGAAGAGGTGCCACTGTCTGATGCCCGAACCGGTCGCGTTCCAGCGCGAAGCGGTCCTGTTCAGTGAAATAGAAAATCGCGGCGGCCGCATCGGCTGCGGCATGGGCTGCCTTGGCGAAGTGCTCCCAGTCTCCAGTCAGCCGT
Organism: Leisingera sp. ANG-S5; assembly: GCF_000813925.1. Classification (NCBI taxonomy): domain Bacteria; kingdom Pseudomonadati; phylum Pseudomonadota; class Alphaproteobacteria; order Rhodobacterales; family Roseobacteraceae; genus Leisingera; species Leisingera sp. ANG-S5. The sequence continues at coordinate 340,121 of NZ_JWLH01000010.1, forward strand.
TTTTTCGCGCGGGTAGACTCGATTTGCACGTAGGGTATGCCGCGGGCATGCGCCACGACAGGACCGATCAGGTCGGGCGCTTTGTAGTAGTTATGATAAGTGACCCAGAGGTCCGCCTCCTGCATTTTTTCAATTAGGCGGCTGGATTCGATTGCTGCCTGTGAGCGCAGATTGCTTTGCAGCTCGGTATCGCCGTGTTTGTCATAGGTCCGAATGTTTGACACCAGTTGCACTTCGGCGCCGCTCGAGCTCATGAGATCAATCAAATTGCGGGCAATTTCACGATCACCGGAGGGCACAGGGTGGTGAGGCGGCTTCATCGGGGCGTAAAGGGCAACCCGTTTTCCCGTTCCGGGCAGCACCGCCATCAATCGCACTGCAGCATTGCATTCAGCCGCTTGGAAAGCTGCGTAATGCCGGGGTCCATGCCAAAATCTGTGCGCAAGCGTGCAAGGGCCGCACCCGCCATCTCAGCAAGCTTCTGCGGCTGGCGGGCAGCATAGAGCATCGCTTCGGCAAGCGCCTCCGGACTGTCTTCGCTAAGCAGACCGTGGATGCCGTGGTCTATGAACTCAGGAATCGCCGACACAGGGGTCGAAAGGATCGGAAGGGTCTGCGATGCCGCTTCCATCAGGACATTGGGCAGTCCGTCGCGGTCGCCGTCTGCGGCTACCCGGCTGGGCAGAATGAACAGGTCCGAGGACCGCATGGCCTCTATCACTTCAGGTTGGTCGCAAGCACCACGCCAAGTAATGCGATCGGAAATGCCTTCGTCTTCGGCCATGCCCTGCAGCAAGTCGCCCAGCCCGCCGCCGCCGATGTGGGTCCAGTGCCAGTCAAGGCCTGAAGGCAGCAAGGCCAGCGCAGCGATCAGCCTGTCGAAACCTTTTTTCTCGACCAGGCGTCCGACAGACATGAAGTGAACCGGGTCCTGGGGCAAGCGCGGCTGACGTTCCGGTGGAGCGGGAAAGCGTGTAAGGTCCAGCCCGTGGTATACGAGATCGACCCGGTCAGGTGTGTCAGCCATTGCCTGCAGGTGTCTGGCGCCAAATCCGGTGCAAGTGGCGCCGAAGGCGGCACCATGATGGGTCCGGGAAAGCTTTTCGCGGATCTCCCAGTTTGGCGAGGTCCAGATGTCCTTGGCATGGGCCGAAAAACTCCATGGCAGACCGCGCATGATCGCTGCGTAACGGGCGACAGAAGAAGGCGTGTGCAGGAAATGCGCATACAGGCCACGCACCTCATCGGGCATCTCTGCTGCCAGTACACAGGCTTGGCCAAACCGGCGGATGCGGTTGGGGGTTGCATCCCGGCGCAGGTCGGCGCGCCAGATCTGGTATGCCTCTTCGTAACCCACCATTTGTTGTGCGGCAGCACGGGCGCGCCAGACCCGATCCGGTTCCTCGTACAGATACTCTGGCAGGTAGTTCACCCTGGCCTTCAGCTGCCTGTGCAAGGGATGGCGCTTAATGTCGGTCGGGTGGCGCAGCGACCAGATTTCAAAGTCATGGCCAGCTGCCTCAAGGGCAACCAGCTCCTGCGCGATGAAGGTCTCGGACAGGCGCGGCCAGCCCTTGACCACCACCGCAAGCGGCGGGCGGGCAGTGTTCATTCGGCGGCCTCTTTGCGGGTGTCCTGAAGCAGCGATGCAACGCGCCGGGTCACATAGTCCAGCCCGTCCAGCAAGCCTTCAGAGCCGGCGGCAGAGGGAGGAGGCTGTGTTGCCAGCGCACGGATCGCCTTGGCCAATGCTGGTGCTGTCCATCCATCACGGGTTTCGTCCAGCATTGTAGTGAGGCCGATCTCTTCAGCCCGGCTGGCGCGTATCCATTGCTCCAGCCGTGGTGTCGTACGGGGCACAATCACTGCTGGCTTGTCAAAAGAAAGAACCTCGCAAAAGGTGTTGTACCCTCCCATGCAAACAACGCCCTTTGCGCCGGCAAACAGGGTTTCAATCTGGGATTCAAAACCAACTGCGGTGACGCGGCCATTCAGGCGGGCAACGCGTTCTTCGAAATCCTCACGGGTCTCTCCGGACAAGAAAGGACCGTAAACCAGAACCGCACGGGGAGAGAGGTCCGGGTCGGCCTCATAGGCAGACAGTACCAGATCAACCATCATTTCGCCATCACCGCCGCCGCCGGGCGTGACTAAAAGGTAGGGTTGCTCGGGCGGTTCCCCAACCTGGCCAAGATCGCGGCGCAAATAGCCGGTCCAATGCATGCGTGCCTGCATTTCCGGCGTGAAGGGCAGCCCTGCGGTCGGATCGTATACGGAACGAGGGCCGTAGACCCAGATCTCATCGTAGAAATCACGTGTGGCTTCTACCGCGTGCTTACGCTCCCATTCGGCTGCCAGCACTTCAGGTTCGTCAAGCACATCCCGCAGGCCCAGAACCATCCTGCAACGGCCGCGTGTCTTCAGCAGATCGAGTGCCGGCATCAGCTCGCCGCGAAAACCTGTCGGCTCTTTGTCAGCGACCAGCACATCCGGATCATATTGTTCCACGGTTGAACGGATCAGGGCCGCGCGCAACTCTGCAGTTTCCTCGATGCTCATTCCCATTGTGCGCGACGCATAGGAGCCGTCAGCACGCTTGATTACGCCGGGCAAACGTACATGGTCGACCCTGGACGGAAAGGAAAACCGGCCTGCCACCGGCGAGCCTGTGAGGATCAGGGCCGAGGCGTCAGGGTCGGCTGAGGTGATCGCACCTGCCAGCGCCCGCGACCGGCGCAGGTGTCCAAGCCCGAATGTGTCATGGCTATAGAACATGATACGGGGGCCGCGCCTGGTGAATTCTGCCTGGGAATGGGGGATGCCTGTTTCCGTCATGTCATTGCCTGAAAGGATTGCCGGACAGGGTCAGGCACCAGGGAGCAGCGGCAGAGAAAAAACGGCAACCGTTGCTGCCGCTCGTCTCCGGGCGCGTGCTTTCATGCTCGGTCATCTTCCGCCTCAGTTTGCACGCCCGGTGTCCATTTACAGCAGGGCGTGGTCAGTATTTTCTTCAGCCGCTTCCGGTCCAGACTGGTTGCTGCCGGGGCCGCGGCATTGCGGCTGTCCGCCCGTTGGGCAGATATCTGAATTTGTATAGCCCGGAGCCGGGGTGCATGCAATCGTGCGGCATTGTTGCAAGGCGCACGGTAATTTGCGTGCGCGCCATTTGCGCAACGGCCCGGCAGATGGTTAATTTGGCTCAAGTTTCCATAAGGATAGCCCGAGATGCTGCATGCCCTGTTTCGATTTTTGCTCTGCTTGCTGCTGGGTTTCGGGCTGACGGCTCACACCAGCGCCCAGGAAAGTGACGCAAGCGGAGCTGAGGCACTGTCCCAGGCGATAGAGCAGGCCGCTGAAAACGGTGTCAGTGTGCTGGTTCTGGACAGCAGCGGGCGGTTGCTCAATGCGCCGCCGGAAGCGGGGCCGCAAACCGGCGAAACCAGCACGGATGTGATGGAGCAGCCTTCCGCGCTAATGAAAGCACAGTCCAGGGTTGCGGCTTTTCGTGCGGAACTGAACAGCCGCCTGGAAGCGCTGCCTTACTCAGTGTTCGAAATGCAGTACATTCTGCGCCAGACCAGCCCGGATGGGCGCATCATGACATATGTAGAGGTGCTGGGCTGGAGTGTGCTGTTCCTGCTGGTTGGCCGCTGGCTGTCGGTGGAGATCTACGGCAAACGCTTTGCAAAAAGGTTTGTGGTTGCTCGGATCCAAGCAACTCCTGAAGGCTACCAGGATAAGATGCCTTTTCTGGTATTCCGCTTCCTGATGGGAATCGGCGCGACGACTTTTGCAATGATCTTCGCAGCTTTGATTTCGCATCTGGTCTTTGGTTCCTCAGGTGATCCATCTATCGAGTTCACGGTCACAGCGATTTACACGGCCTACTTTTTGGCCAGGACCGTCTCAGACTTGTGGCGGATGGTTCTTTCACCCTTTCTGGCGCAGTACCGCATCCCGGTTTTCTCCGACAGGGACGCCAAGCGGCTGTATATTTGGGCGTCTTTGCTGGCGACATACGACATTTCGTCGACGCTCTTTGCAACCTGGGTCGGGGATTTCGGGCTGAACTACAACGTTTATGCGCTTGTTTATGGAGTGCTTGCATTGGTCGGGACGCTGGGCAACCTCTTGATGGTTCTGGTCAATGGGCGTGCGATTTCCAATGCCATCCGGGCTGGCCGGATGCCTGAAGATTGCTCTTGGCTGGTGCGCTTCCTTGCTGTGGCCTGGGCGCCGGGATTAATGATCTACATGGTGTTTGGCTGGCTCAAGCTGGCCTTTGACCTTGTGCTGGAACACGAGGTTTCTATCCCTCTGATGGCAGGCAGCTATTTCGTCCTGACCACAATTCTGGTTGTTTACGGAGCGATAAACTATCTGATCGAGCGGTATTTTCGCCGAGCATACCAGACCCATGCCATGTCAGAGGCCCTGGAAACCGCTGAGCAACCTGAGCCTGCCGTTCTAGAAACAGGACCTGCAGCTCCGGCTGATGTGATTGCAACTGCTGAAGATGGATCGCCGGAGCAGTCAGACCCGCTTGGCGCCGAAGGAGCAGAACGAGTTGCGGCAATGCCGGATGCTGCACCTGATGAGTCTGGTGGATTCGATAACGAAGATGAGATCTCCGAGCAGGTGGTACACCCGATTGCTACCTACGAAGACCTGGCTCGCCGTGTTGCGGGCATCCTGGCTTTTGTTGTCGGTGCCTACTCGCTGCTCATTGTCTGGAGCCCTGATGCAAGCTGGCTGAGCACTACTGCTGCCGAGCGCATGGTGGATGTAACCGTCATTCTGTTTATTGGGTATATCGTCTATCACCTGTTCCGGATTTGGATCGACAGCAAGATTGATGAGGAGGTTGGCGACATTCCTGTGGCCGAACTCGGCGATGAAGGCGGTGCGGGGGGCGCCAGTCGGTTGGCCACATTGCTGCCTCTGTTCCGCGGAGCAATTCTGGCCGTGGTTCTGGTTTCCATCGTGCTCATCCTGCTGTTGGAACTTGGAATCAATGTCAGCCCGCTGTTTGCAGGTGCCGGCGTGGTCGGATTGGCGGTAGGCTTTGGTTCCCAGACCCTTGTGAGGGACATTTTCTCCGGTGCTTTTTTCCTCATCGATGATGCATTCCGCAAAGGCGAATACATCGACATCGGAGATGTAAAAGGCACTGTTGAGAAAATTTCAGTCCGTTCCTTCCAGCTGCGCCATCACCTTGGCGCGCTGCATACAATTCCGTTTGGAGAGATCAAGGTTCTGACCAATTACTCCCGTGACTGGGTGATGATGAAATTGCCGCTGCGGGTTACCTATGACACCGACGTGGAAAAGGTCCGCAAGCTGATCAAGAAGCTGGGCCAGACCCTAATGGATGATCCGGTTGTCGGGCATACGTTCATTCAGCCCCTGAAGTCCCAGGGTGTGATCGAGATGCAAGACTCGGCAATGATCATTCGTGTGAAATTCATGACCAAGCCGGGGGATCAGTGGATTGTGCGCAAGCGGGTGTACCAGGAAATCCGCGAGCTGTTCGCGCGGGAAGGCGTCAAGTTTGCCCACCGTGAGGTCACGGTGCGTCTGGCCCCGGATCAGGCGGAAGGGGCGACGCCTAAACAGAAGGACGCCGCGCTTGGTGCTGTGCAGGCCGCCATAGATGAAGACATGCTGGAAGACATGGGCGGACCTGACGGCGATGACCGCTGAGCATCAGTGCGCGTGTGTGCCCTTGTGCCCCCTTTCAGCCGCGCAATGCGGTAAGCTTGTTAGTCAGGCCAGCAGGCAGGGCTGCTGCCGCAGCGGGCGGCGGGCAGGTCCCAGTTCATTGCCGTTCCGTTTAGGCTGAGCGGAGCTGCAAGCCGGTGTCCTGGTCCCCAGCCGCTGCGTTCAATAAGCTGTGAATAATCTCCATCTCCCGGCCCGCCAATATCCGGGCCATTGGCAGACTTTTCCATCCCTGCAAGCAATTCTGCCGTCCGGGCAAGGGACAGCCGGGCGGAAGGGACTGCCGCACCCCGCGCCGCGGCTGTAAGTGCGGACAACACTGCAGCGGCCATAAGGTATCCGGTTGCATGGTCCAGCGCCTGTACCGGTAAAGGGTGGGGGGTGCCGGACCCAGCCCAGTCGCGGCCTGCATCGGCGATGCCAGCGCTCATTTGCACCAGACTGTCAAATCCGCGCCGCGCGGACCAAGGACCGGTCCATCCATAGGCATCCAGTGACACCTCTACTGCGCCGGGTGCAAGCTGCCGGCGTGTGTCTGCGTCATATCCTAAGTTGTCCAGCGCGCCGGGCCTGTAGCCGTGCGCAATCACATCAGCCTGCGCAAGCAAGGTTTCGAAAACCAGCCGGTCTTCGCCTTTGGTCAGGTCAAGCGCGGCCATGTGTTTGCCTAGCGAAACATCGGTGATCACACCGGGTTCGTCCCAGCCGGGCGGGTCGATGCGCAGTACATCAGCACCAAAACCGGCCAGAGTTCGAGTGGAGACGGGCCCGGCAATAACGCGCGTCAGATCGAGCAACCGCAAACCGGCAAGCGGGCGTTCTGCAGTTGCCTGCGGCCGGTCTCTCAGATGGATGGGCCGGGGGGAAATCCAGTGAGTCAGCGGCTCTGCCGCCACGGCGCGGCCTTGAGGGTGTTGCCGCCACTCCGAGCGGCTGCGCATTGCGGCGGCCACGCCGCCTGCAGCCACGGTTGCGCTCTCCAGGCTGTCAGCCTGCCAGTGCCTAACCGCAGCGGTCACGGCCTTCCGCGTGCCTGCGCAGCCAAGCACTTGCAGCGCGGCCTGGCGGTGATGCGGCAAGTTGGTATGCAAGCGGATCCAACCGTCCTGTGTTTCGTATACGCCTGCTATTGCGTCCCAAAGGTTTGGCAGCTCCCAGCCCTCAGGCCGGAAACTGTAGCCGAACCAGAGCGCGGCCAAGCGCTGATCAACCGTGACTTCCGGCGCAGACGGAGCAAGGTTGAGCACTTCTATCAGCCTGGCCAGTTCCAGCCCAACCGCCGCGATCGAGGCGTTAGCCAGTTCGGTGACCGCAAAGGCACTGAGCCATTGGCCGCTGCCAGTCAGGCGGAATTGGTCCGCTGCGGGGAGTGCAGTTAGCAGGCTCAATGCTGATAGGGATCAAGGCTATCGCGCAGCCCGTCGCCAAGGAAATTGAAAGCAAGCACGACAACGACAATAGGCAACATCGGAATGGCCAGCCAGGGGTAGATCTCGACAGAAGTGAGGTTCTGGGCGTCATTCAGCATCACACCCCAGCTGACCGCCGGCGCACGCAAGCCGAGCCCGAGAAAGGACAATGCGGTTTCGCCCAGGATCATTGCCGGGATCGATAAGGTGGCCGAGGCGATCAGATGAGACATGAAGTTGGGAAGCAGATGCTTGCGGATCACCCGCCCGGAAGAGGCACCCATCATCTCCGCCGCACGGACGTATTCCTCTTCCCGAAGCGACAGGAATTTGGCACGCACGGAACGGGCCAGTCCAGGCCAGTCGAGAATGCCGAGAATGATGGAGATGATGAAAAACACCGCAACCGGTGACCAGTTCGAGGGAACCGCAGCGGACAGGGCGAGCCACAAGGGCAGTTCAGGCAGCGATCTAAGGATCTCGATCACCCGGTTCACAGCCCAGTCGACACGGCCGCCGAAGTACCCGGCGACACTGCCGAAGAAGATACCAAGAACGAAAGATACGGTAATCCCGATCAGGCCAACTGTCAGGGATAATTGCGCGCCGTAGGAAACGCGGCTGAAGATGTCGCGGCCCAGGCGGTCGGAGCCCATAATGAAAATTGTCGCCTCTTCGCTGGCGCAGAACAGGTGCCGGTTGCTTTCTATGAAGCCTGCGAGGTTATAGGTGCTGCCTTCACAGAAAAACTTGAGCTTGAGCGGGCGCGAGGTGTCCGGCTTGAATTCCCACTGGAAGGTCTCGAGGTTGGCCTCAGAGGTCATCGGGTAGACGAAGGGGCCGACAAACTCGCCCTCGTGGAAAAGTTTGATCGATTGCGGCGGTGAGTAGAGGTGTTCTGAAAACCGCTGGTTGGGTCCGTAAGGCGCGATAAAGCCGGCAAAGGGGATCAGGAAATAAGCAACAAAGAGGAAGATGCCGGAAATCAGACCCAGCTTGTGGGTCTTGAACTTGCGCCAGACCAGCAGCCAGTTCGGGGCGTCCAGATCCTTGCGCTCCAGCTCCAGCAGCGAGGCCTGGGGGTCGAAGGGTTCGTCATCGACAAAACGTCCGTCGGGCAGATGTGTCATGCGTCGCGCCCTTCGTAACGGATTCTGGGATCAAGCAGCACCAGCAGCACATCCGAAATCATGGTGCCGATCAGGGTGAGCAGCGCGACGAACATCAGCACGAAACCAGACAGGAACATATCCTGGGTCTTGAGCGCAGTCAGCAGAGTCGGGCCTATGGTCTGCAGGCCCAGCACCACAGAAACGAGGACCGAACCGGAGATCATGGAAGGCAGCAGATTGCCGATGTCGGCAACAAAGGGGTTGAAGGCTACCCGCAGCGGGTACTTTGCCAGCATGCGGGATGGCGCCATACCCTTGGCAATTGCGGTCTCCACATAAGGCTTACCCAGCTCATCCAGCATGTTGGCGCGCAGCCGCTGCATCATCGCAGATGCGCCGGCAGTACCAATCACGAAGGTCGGAACAATGAGGTGCACCAGAATGGATTTTACCTTGTCCCAGTTCATGGGCATCCCCTCGTATTCTGGGGCCATAAGCCCTCCGATCGGCAGGTCAAACCACCGGTGTCCGTAATAGAACAGGATCAAGGCCAGCAGAAAGTTCGGAGTGGCGAGGCCGAGGTAGCCGACAAAGGCTGTGGTGTAGTCGACCCAGGTACGGGCACGGGCAGCCGCCAGAACGCCCAGGGGCAAGGCAACGGCATAGACAAAGACCACCGCGGCCAGGTTCACCAGCACCGTCAGCCACAAACTGTCGCCAACGATATCAGCCACCGGGCTGTCAAATTCGAATGACCAGCCGAAATTGCCCTGGATCATGCCGGAAAACCCGTGCGGCCCCGGCATGAAACCCATCCAGATCATGTACTGCTGCCAAAGCGGCTTATCGAGTGCATATTCCTTGCGCAGGAATTCCGCCTTGGCAACGCCCGCGGACTGTCCGGTCGCTTGCAACTCGGCGATCTGGTTCGACAAGTAGTCGCCGGGCGGCAGGTTGATGATGACAAAAATCAGCACCGACACCACTAGGAGTGTCATCAGCATGGTGCCAAAGCGGTAGATGGCATATCGCACTATTTCCATCAGTCCAAGCCATCCTCGAAGTAGAACTCGTCCGGCCGGTAGACGCCGAAATGTGCGCCGGGATCCCAGGCCCAAATCGCCTGCTCCGGCACGTTGCGCAGCCGCTTGCTGACGACCACCGGCTGAGGTGCGGCGGCGACCACACCGATGGCGTAGACTTGATCGGCGTGGATCTGCAGCATGGCGCGCCAGGCTGCGAGGCGCTCATCCTTTGTCGTGGCCATGTCCCAGTCCTGCAGGAGGGAAAGCAGCTGCCGTGCCGGTTCCATGTCTGGCGGCTCCCCTGCGCTGCCGCCGGTCTGATAGTACTGACCCCACTTCGGCCATGACAAAAAGACCTGGTCTGTGGGGGCAAGGTACACTGGTGACGTGTAGGACTGGGGCAGGCCGTTGTCCCAGCCGAACCAGGCAGAGGCCATGGAGTTGCCGGAAAAGACCCGGTTTCTCAGAATGTCGCGGTCCAGCGGGCGCATGATGAGTTTTACCCCGACATCACGCCAGTCATCAGCAATAATCTGCAGAGCGTTCTCCACCTCCTGCCGCTCGCCTGCAGTTTCGACGATCAATTCCATCAGGCGCCCGTCGGGAAGATAGCGGATGCCATAACCATCCTTTTCGGTTAACCCGGCTTCGTCCAGCAGGCGGTTTGCCTGCTCCGGATTAAACTCGGCCCATGCATTGCGCAGCGCGGGGTCGAACAACTCGCTTTGTTCCAGCACCGTCATGGCGCCGGGCTTGGCCAAGTTGAAGTAAAGTGCCCGGTTGATAGCGCGGCGGTTAATTGCAAGGGACAAGGCGCGCCGTACCCGCACATCGCGCAAAATTTCACGCCAGAGAGGGTCCCGGGTGTTCAGGTTTGGGTAAATGGCGATCTGCGAAGCAGCGCCGTTACCCCAGAGGTATGTCTTGTAGCCGGAGTTGTCTTTTTCACCCTTGCGCAGAATGGGAATGTCGCGAAAGTCCAGCCCGCGGGCCTGCAGATCCGCTTCCCCTGCATTCGACTTGGCGGCTACCAGCCCGGAGGTGACGATCTCCATCTCAACAGTGTCAATGTAGGGCAGTTGGACGCCGTGGCTGTCGATCCGGTGGTAATAGGGGTTACGCACAAACTGGTGGCGGATCTTTTTGCCGGGTGAGGCGTTGATCCAGGGTTGAAGCGTCGGAAGCTCGTGATTGTCGAACTTGTACATGTTGTCGTACTTGTTGTGCAGAGCAGCCCAGCTTTTTACGCGTGCGTAATCGACCTCTTCTTCCAGAATCGCTGGGTCGGCATAGTCCGCATGGAATTGCTTCAAGTACTTGGCCGGACGGTAGATAAAGGGCGGCCGGGCCTGCGCCAGCATATGCAGGAAGCTGGGGTTCGGGTCGTCCCATTCATAAACTACCGTTGTTTCGTCAGGGAAACTCACCCTCGGCAGCTTTCCCATCACTCTCAGAAAATCCGGCGGGCCGGCAGGGCTCAAAAGCTCGTTATTTGCAACATCGTCCCACCAGTAACGGAAATCGTCAGAAGTGAACGGGTCGCCGTTGGACCAGCGATGCCCGGGCCGCAGCTTCAGCGTGTAGCGGCGGTTCCCTTCGTTTTCGTATCCCAGAAGGATGTCCGGCTTTAGCTGGTATTTCTCGTCGTAGCCTGCCAGCCGCGCGTATCCGTAGACCACCATCTGCCGGATGTCCTTGGAACGCGTGACCATTGTATTGAGCGTTCCGCCCTGAATGCCGAACTCCCGGCCCTTGGCAGCCAGATCCACCACCAGCGGCACGTCGGGCAGTCGTTTGGCGGCGGGCGGCAGGTACCCTGCCTTAACCTCGGAGCGCCAGAAACTGCTTTCCTGCACCGTGATGTCCGCTAGCGCGGGCAATGGCGCAATGCAGAAGACGGCAGCCAGCACGGGTTTCAGGGCATCAAGCATGGCAGCGCACCTTGTGGCCAGGTTCCAGGTGTTTCAATCCCACCAGGGGCGGGGCTTCAGCGCCGTCGAACCGGAATGCATCGGGCCAATGTTCGGGTGCGCCCGCCCCCTGAGCCACCAGCTTCAGGTCGATCGGCCGGTCGATATCAGGCTCGGGCTGGGCGGCGATCAGCGCCTTGGTATAGGGGTGCTGAGGATTGTAGAACAAAGTTTCCGGCGGTGCCTGCTCCACGATCAGCCCGCGCCGCATTACCGCAACCTCATCAGCGATACGTGCCACGACAGCAAGGTCATGGCTGATGAAGAGATAGGACAGATTTTGCTGGTCACGGATTTCTTCCAGCAGGCGCAGGATCTGTTCCTGAACAGAGACATCCAGTGCCGACGTCGGTTCGTCGCAAACAATCAGTGCAGGATCCAGCATCAAGGCGCGCGCAATCGACAGGCGCTGGCGCTGACCGCCGGAAAATGCATGCGGGTAACGCTTCAGCATATCGGGCGACAGACCTACTAGGCGCAGCATTTCCGCAGCTTTGTCGCGACGCTCGGCCCGGGAAGCAATGCGATGGATATCCAGCGGTTCCATCAGCGTGTCTTGAATGCGCATCCGTGGTGACAGGGATGAGTACGGGTCCTGGAACACCATCTGGGCCTGTTTCTGGAACGCAGTCCGCGTCTCCCGGTTCATGTCATGCACTGTAACCGGCGGCAAGCTGGGGTCGGGCCGGAACAGCACCTCACCGCCGGGATCAGGCGGCTCTGCTCCTAAAGCTATGCGGGCGGCGGTGGTCTTGCCTGACCCGCTCTCTCCGACGATAGCCAGTGTCTCGCCGCGGGTCACCCGCAGATCAATTTCACGGCACGCATGGATCAGGGTCGGCGCCTGCCAGCCCTTACCTGCACGCAGCGTGTAAGTCTTGGAGACGGATTTCATCTCCATAATCAGGTCTTCACGTGAAGGTGGAATTGCGACGACTTCGGCATCCGGAATTTCCGGTGCGGCATCAAACAATGCCTTGGTGTAGGGGTGGGCAGGTGCCCGCAGCATGGGTTCGGCGCGCCCGGACTCCATAACCCGGCCCTTGTGCATGACCACCACCTGCTCGGCCATGTTCGCAACCACACCCAGATCATGGGTCACGAGGATCATCGCCATGCCGGTTTCGCGCTGCAGGTCCTTCATCAGACCCAGAACCTGAGCCTGCGTGGTCACGTCGAGCGCGGTAGTCGGTTCGTCGGCGATCAGCAGGTCCGGTTTGGCCACCATTGCCATGGCGATCATTGCCCGCTGGCGCATGCCGCCGGACAATTCAAACGGATAGGAGCGGTAGGTGCGTTCTGGTTCTGGAAAGCCAACCCGCTCAAAGCACTCCAGGACTACATCACGCGCCTCGCGTTCGGATTTGCGCCCATGCAGCCACAAAACCTCGGACACCTGGTTGCCGATCCGGTGCAGAGGCGACAAGGACCGCATCGGTTCCTGAAAAATCATCGATATGGTATTGCCGCGCACGTCACGCATCTCGCGTTCAGCCAGCGAAGCCAAATCCAGTTTTTTGCCGCGGGTTTCCAGCAGGATCCGTCCGGACCGCAGTTGCGCCACCTTCGGGAGTATGCGCAGCACTGCGCGGCAGGAAACTGTCTTGCCGGAGCCGCTCTCCCCAACCAGGGCAAGCGTTTCCCCTGGCTGGACAGCAAAGCTCACGTCTTTGACAACGGAGTCTCCTTTGCCAAAACCGATGCTGAGGTTTTCGACGGACAGCAACGGGCGCATTCAGATTTGTCCGCCGAGCTGGTTCAAGGCGCTCATGAGATCGTGTTTTCCCCTGTTTTTTTCATCACCTTCGCGCGCCAAAGGCCGTTTAGTCAAACCCCATTTGGCCTGACGCCGGCTTCGCAAGGGGAATTTTGCCAAGCTGTAAAAAGCGTTGCAGGCTCCGGCAAGCTTGGAGGCGTGCTTTTAAAGCGATTGAGGAGGCATTCAGGGTGCTGCGCCAGAGACCGGTCAAAATTTGTCACGATGGCGTGCAGGCGGGCATGAGCCGTCTGTACAGCCTGATAGCCCGGCCGCTTTTGCGTGTGTCGCGGAAGCCACTCAATCCTGGTAGCAAGCTCAGGCATATCGGGTTGCTCTGTTGGCGCAGACGGGCGGCCCGGCATAGAGTGGCGGAAACGCAAATGATCTGAAAGGTCGCTCATGGCGCAAAAACCTGTTCTGCACCGGGATGACCCGGAGGCCGAGCCGCTGGTCGGTAATATCAAGGTTACCCGCAACGATTGGCTGAACGTGGCGATGGATGTGCTGATCTCTGACGGGGTGGAACAGGTCAAGGTGCTGGCACTGGCGGAGCGGATGCAGGTTTCGCGGTCGTCCTTCTATTGGTATTTCAAGTCGCGCCAGGATCTTCTGGATGCGCTTCTGAAAACCTGGGAGCAGACCAATACAGCGGGCATGGTGCGTCAGGCGGAGGCGCCGGCCAAGACCATCACCGGGGCGGTTCTGAACGTTTTCCATTGCATCACCAATCCCAACTTGTTCAATACAGCGCTGGATTTTGCGGTGCGTGACTGGTCGCGCCGCTCCGGCAAGGTGCGCAGCCTGCTGGACCGGTCCGACCGGCGCCGGGTTGAGGCGCTAACAGCGATGTTTGCCCGCTATGGCTACCCAGAGCGTGAGGCCATGACCCGCGCAAAGGTGCTGTATTACATGCAACTGGGCTACGACATGGCGGACCCGAACGAAAGCCATGCCCACCGTCTGGAAGTGACGCCAGAATATCTTAAGGTGTTCACAGGACGGGAACCGCTGGCTGAGGAAATGGATGCCTTTACCGAGTTCACGCGCCAGCACTGGGATATCTGATAGCCCAACGCCGGCTTGTGACAGACTTGCTTACAGGCCGCGCAGCGCTTCATCTGCTGCTGTGCGGACCTTTTTGGCGGCCTCCAGGCGTACCGGGCCATAACCGCGGATTTCCATCGGTGCCTGCAGGATTTCCATGCACGCGTCATGCGTCTTCGGGGTGTAGCGCGTGGCAACGGAGCGGAGGGCTTCTTCGTACCATCCCAGCAAGTCACGGTGCAGGCGGGCTTCCTCATGATAGCCAAAGACGTTGAAAGCGGTGCCGCGCAGGCGGCGTGCTTTGACCAGCAGGTTCAGGGCTGGGCGCAGCCAGGGGCCGAATGAGCGCTTCAGCGGTCGGCCGCGGGTATCCTTCCTGCGGCTCAAAAGCGGCGGCGCGAGGTGGTAGTTGACCTTAAAGTCGCCCTCGAATTCGCCTTCGATCTGATGACGGAACTTCTCGCTGGTCAGCAGACGCGCAACTTCGAATTCGTCTTTGTAGGCCATTAATTTGAACAAAGACCGGGCCGCTGCTGTCGTCAGCTGCTCCTCTACCTCAGCAGGCAAAGCGTCGCGGAACCTTGCCAGCGTGTCCTGATACCGCGACGCATATGCGGTATCCTGATATCCGGTCAGGAAGGCAGCGCGCCGGTCAACCAGCTCCTTTAGAGTTTCGTCCTGTTCCGGAGCTTCCTTGTAGATGCTCTCCACCAGCGCCGGGTCCGCTGCCATGGCACGCCCGATGGCGAAGGCGAGGCGGTTTTTTTCGATCGCTACACCATTCAGCTCAATTGCCTGATCCAGCGCGACCGCGCTCACTGGCACCAGCCCCTTCTGCCAAGCAAAGCCAAGCATCATGACATTGGCCAAAACTGCGTCTCCGAGCATTGCCTCAGCGGCTTCGTTGGCATTGAAACCAGACAGGTTCTGCGGCCCCACTGCTTCTGCGATGGTTTTTTCACGGACCCCAGCCATCAGGTCGGCGTCGCGGCGCAGAACCAGATCACCAGTAGGCATTTCCGCCCGGTTCAGCACTACCTTGGTACCGGGGCGGTAGTGGACCGAAGCCTTGGGCGCAGAGCTGACGACAACGTCGCAGCCGATGACGGCAGACGCGCCGCCCTGATCAATCCGCACCTGGTTCAGCGTGTCCGGGGAACTGGACAGCCGGATGTAGCTCAGCACGGTGCCGAATTTTTGCGCAAACCCGGTGAAGTCCAGAACGCTCGATCCCTTGCCCTCCAGATGCGCTGCCATGGTGATCAGCGCCCCTACCGTGACAACGCCAGTGCCGCCCACCCCGGTGACGAGCAGATCAAACGGCTCTGCCAGGGAGGGAAGGTCCGGGGCGGGCAACCGGGCCGCTAGTTTGGCGGCGTCCAGCCCGGCAGGCTTCTTCTTGCGCCGGGTTGCGCCCTCGACGGTGACGAAGCTGGGGCAGAAGCCGTTGAGGCAAGAGAAATCCTTGTTACAGGTGGAGAGGTTGATCTTGCGTTTGCGCCCGAACGGCGTCTCCTTTGGCTCCACGCTCAGGCAGTTGGATTCAACCGAGCAATCGCCGCAACCCTCACAGACCAAGTCGTTGATGAAGGCAAACCGTTTCGGGTCCTCCATCTTGCCGCGCTTGCGGCGGCGGCGTTTTTCGGTGGCGCAGGTCTGCTCGTAGATCAGTACGGTGACGCCAGGGATGTTGCGCAGCTCACGCTGCACCGTGTCCAGTTCCGCACGGTCATGGAAGGTGGTGCCGCTCGGGAAATCCCCTTGGCTGAACTTGCCGATGTTGTCTGAGATCAGGGCAATTCGCTGCACGCCTTCTGCGCGGCAGGTCTGGGCGATGCCATGGACTGAGACCGGTCCGTCCACCGGCTGGCCGCCGGTCATCGCCACCGCGTCGTTATACAGGATCTTGTAGGTGATGTTGGTGCCGGCCGCGACCGCCTGGCGGATGGCCAGCGAGCCGGAGTGATACCAGGTGCCCTCGCCGAGGTTCTGAAACACATGTTTGTTTCCATTGAACTGAGACGCCACGGTCCACGGCACGCCTTCACCGCCCATCTGGGCATAGCCGGCGGTTTCGCGGTCCATCCAGCTGGCCATTACATGGCAGCCGATGCCCGAGAAAGCCTTGGATCCTTCCGGCAGCTTGGTAGATGTGTTGTGCGGACAGCCGGAACAGAAGTAGGGCGTGCGGGTGGCGCCGGGAACGTTCAGCACTTTCGGCGGTTCAGCAGTTAGCGCAGCGGCTTTGGCCGGCAGGTTCTCTTCCGGAAAAAACTTGTCCAGGCGTGCAGCCACAATGGGCGCCAGCAGCAGCGGACTCAGCTCACCGGTCCACGGGATCAGCGGCTCGCCCTGGCTGTCGTATTTGCCGACCATCTTCTCCGGCTTGCTGCCGGGCCAGTCGTAGAAGTTTTCCTTGAACTGGCTTTCGATGATGCCGCGTTTTTCTTCGACAACCAGCACTTCCTGTTTGCCTTTCACGAACTTCAGCGCATCGGTGCGGTCCAGCGGCCAGACCATGCCGACCTTGTAGATGTCGATACCCAGGCGGCGGCAGGCGGCCTCGTCCAGACCCAGAAGCCGCAGCGCCTCCATCAGGTCCAGATGCCCCTTGCCGGTGGAGACAAAGCCGAAACGGGCGTCCTTGATGTCATAGATCCGTTTGTCGATCGGGTTGGCCTCGGCAAAGGCGCGCACCGCGTCCAGCTTGGCGTGGATGCGGGTTTCGATTTCAGGCGAGGGCAGGTCGGCCCGGCGGATATGCAGACCGCCTGGGTAATCCGGCAGCTCCGGGTAGATGAATTCTCGGTCCGGCTGCAGCTCCACCGAGCGCGCGCTCTCCACGGTTTCCGACACCGCCTTGAAGCCGACCCAGGTGCCTGAGTAGCGGGACAGGGCAAAGCCGTATTCGCCAAAGGTCAGGTATTCGGACACATCTGCCGGGTTCAGTACCGGCATGAACCAGGACATGAAGGCCACGTCTGATTGGTGTGGCATCGAGGAGCTGACGCAGCCGTGGTCATCGCCGGCAACAACAAGGACACCGCCCTTGGCTGACGATCCGTAGGCGTTGCCATGCTTCAACGCATCGCCGGAGCGGTCAACCCCAGGCCCTTTTCCGTACCACATGGAAAACACGCCCTCGACCTCGCAGTGCGGGTCTAGAATGGCCTGCTGCGCACCCAGGACAGCAGTAGCGCCCAGGTCTTCGTTCACGGCGGGCATGAACTTGATACGGTTCTCCTGCATCCGTTTCTTGGCGCGCCAGAACTCCAGGTCGACTCCGCCCAACGGCGAGCCGCGGTAGCCGGAGACAAAGCCTGCAGTGTTCAGGCCTGCTTCCTTGTCGCGGCGGGCCTGGTCCAGCATCACCCGGGCCAGCGCCTGGGTGCCGGTCAGGAACACCCGGCCCTTGGTCATCTCGTAACGGTCGTTCAGCTTGTAGCTGCGGAAATCGTGGCTCAGCTCGGTCATCGCGGCGGAATCCTTGCGCGGAAGATGTATTTTCCGGAAAAGTAATCCACAATGCTTGAAAAGATTTGCCTGATTTACTGGTTTTGCAATCGCTTGTGGTTGCGTTATCCAGAAATCGTCTGCTTTGTGGAAAAAATGACCGGAAAATGAAAATCGACGACCGCGACCGCCGGATTCTGACGCTGCTTCAGGAAGATTCCCGCATTTCCAACGCCGACCTGGCTGAAGCCGTTGGCATGTCTCCTTCAGCCCTTTGGCGACGGGTGAGAGCGCTTGAAGAGGCAGGGATCATCGAACGCTACGGTGCCGTGGTGAACGCGCCAGCCATGGGGCTCGGATTCCAGGCTATCGTGCATGTGCATCTGACACGGCATGATCCGGACAAGCTGGTGGAGTTCATCCGCGCGGTGGAAACCAGCCCGTTGGTGCAGGAATGCTACGCCACGACTGGCCAGGCGGACTATCATCTGAGGGTGCTAGCCCCGGATCTGGAGGCCTACAACCGGTTTCTGGAAAGCTTCCTGTTCCGGCTGCCTGCGGTCGCCAGCGCCCAGACCAATGTTGTTCTGCGGACGATCAAGCGGGACAAGCCCATAGTACCTTGAAAAAAGCGCTAGCAGCGCATGGTTATCCACCCGGCGGATATGCCGTCTGCCGAGAAGAGGGACAGGAGTGTTTCTCCAAAGAAGAACACCAGAGCGTTCTTTTGGCATCTTCTTTGCAAAAAGACCCCAGGGCAGGGGACGGCCCTAAACTGGAGTTTCTATCACATTGCAGCGTATTTCACCCATGCCCAGGCCATGGCGATATAGGTGAGCTGGTGCAGCGCCTGGTCCGATCCCATGGCTTGCCAAAACATTGGTTGCTGCGGGTTTAGCTTCTTGCGCTCAGAAAAGCGGGCTTTGCCGAAGTCGATGTGGAAATGGACTACCCATTCCAGCGCGGCCAGCACCAGGATGAACATCACTGGTGCGCCGAAAAGAAGGAATACCAAGGCGGATCCTACGATATGAACACCGGCATGCTGCGCGCGGCCCATGTGCGCATAAGCGCAGCGGCCAGACAGCATCTTGGGAGTCTGCAGGAAAAAGTCGGCAAACAGGTGCTTCACCTGCAAAGCGCAGAGCAGCAGCAGAACGGATCCGACATATTCCGGCAAACCAATAAGTCTCCTGAAAGTATACTTGGCTGGAACCTTACGGATTTTTTGGCGTCTGGCAAATGTTGCGGCTGCAAGGTTCCGTAACGGGACAAGGCCGGTTTCTGCCCATTGCCTGTGCCGGTCAAACCGCGCTACCCATAGAACAGCCTTGCCTGATGCCGCCAATTACGGAGCTTTCCCCATCGAGCGCTCTCTATTCCGCTTCATCTGGAAATACTCAAAACGCGACCAGCTGATACTGCTTGTCGTGACTGCCTGCTTGTTTCCGCTGCTTTACCTTACGCTGGAACTCCCCAAACGGATCATCAACGACGCGATCGGCGCCGAAAGCTCAACCATCACAGTGCTGGGGCAAAGTTTCGATCAGCTGACCTTCCTTTGGATCCTTTGCGGGGCTTTCCTGCTATCGGTGCTGTGCCACGGCCTGCTGAAAATGCGGATCAATACCATGAAGGGGGTGCTGGCAGAGCGGATGCTGCGCCGTTTCCGGTATCAGTTGATCGCCCGTGTGTTGCGCTTCCCGCAGCCCTATTTTGAGCGGGTCAGCCAGGGCGAGCTTGTGTCTATGGTGACATCGGAATCCGAACCGATGGGCGGTCTGATGGGGGATGCGGTCAGCCAGCCGGTGCTGCAGGCGGGCCAGATGCTGACTATTCTGTTTTTCCTGTTTTTGCAGAACTTCTGGTTCGGTATGGCGGCAATTGCGCTGATTCCGCTGCAGGGGTGGCTGATCCCGATGCTGCAGCGGCAGATCAACCTGCTGAACAAAAAACGCATCAAGCAGGTGCGGGCATTGGCCACGGAAATCGGTGAAAGCGCTGCGGGGGCGTCGACACTCAGGATCAACGGCGGCTGGCGCTACCGGATGGCGATCATCACCGCCCGGCTGGGGCGGCTTTATGAGATCCGCTTCGTGATCTACCAGAAAAAGTTCTTTATGAAGTTTCTCAACAACTTCATCACGCAGCTGACCCCGTTTTTCTTCTATGCGGTCGGCGGCTATCTGGTCTTGCAGGGCAAGGTGTCGCTGGGCGCGCTGGTGGCGGCGCTGGCGGCCTACAAGGATCTGGCATCGCCGTGGAAGGAACTACTGGCCTATTACAATCAGACCCAGGACATGAGCCTGCGCTGGGAGGTGATTCTGGAGCGCTTTGCACCTCAGGGTATGGTCGATGAAAACCTGCTCAGCGGTGAGCCCGAGGAACTGGGCCGGCTGCAAGGCGATGTGAAACTTGACTCTGTCAGTGTCCGGGACACGGACGGCAATCTGGTTCTGGAAGAGCTGAGCGCCACGTTCCCCGCTGGGCAGGTTGTTGGCATCTCGGCGCCTTCCGAGGAAGACCGGCGTGCCCTGGCGGAATTGCTGACCCGTGAAATCCTGCCATCCTCCGGAACCGTGACGGTGGCAGAGGAAAGCCTCGCCGGGCTGCACCAGGCAACCGTCGCAGCACGCATCGGCTACGCCACCTCGCGTCCGGTTCTGTTTCAGGGGTCTTTTGGAGACAACGTGATGATGCCGATGCGGATGCGCCCGCGGGGTGAGGCACGCAATCTTCAAGAGCTGGAAATCGCGAAGCTTGCCGGCAACAGCCCGGACCCATTTGATGCACCATGGCTGGATCCCGAACTGGCTGGGTTCTCCAGTGAGGACGAGCTTCGCGGATGGTGGCTGAAACTCGTCGAAGGCATTGGCTCGGACACCGCGCTGTTCCGCCGCGGCATTGATCAGTATTTCGAAGCGCCGGCGCACCCGGACCTGGCTGAGCAGCTGGTCAAGTTGCGCCCGGCGGTGCGCAAAGCGGTCGTGGAAGCCGGTCTGGACGTGCATGTGCATTTCCTGGACGAGGAAAGCTATAACCCGGCTTTGCCGGTTGCCGAAAACCTTCTGTTCGCAGCTTCGCAGGAAGCTATGACGGGTGAGATGCTGCACCGGCAGGAAGAATTCCTGGACCAGCTTAAACAGCTGGGGCTGGATGAGGGGCTGGTTGCGCTGACCCGCGATGTGGTCGAAATGCTGCGGCAAATTTTCGGCATGGACGGCACCGGCCACCCGCTGTTCCGCAAGCTGGGTCTGGACGTGGACGCTTATGAGGCCGCACTTGCGCTGGCTGATAAGCCCGGTGCAACTGATGCCGCCAAGCTCAGCCGGGAGGAATTGGCGCAACTGTTGATCGTGCCTTTCACAATCTCGGCAGAACAGATCGGCCCGGCCTTCGAGGACGGAATGAAGGAGCGCATCCTTGGCTTCCGCCGCAGCCACGGCGACAGCCTGCTCAAGGCGCTGGGCGCCGGGTTCGTGCCTTTCAGCGAAGAAACCTTTGCCCCCAGTCTGACAGTTCTTGAAAATGCGCTGTTCGGCAAAATTTCCGACGCGGCCGGGGCCAAGGCAGACGAGGTGCGCAAGCTTGTTTCGGATCTGATGGTCCGCGAGGACTTGCGCGACCAGGTGGTGGAACTGATCTTTGACATGCCGATCGCCGTGGGCGGACAGGGGCTGGCGGCCAGTTTCGCCGAGCCGCTTGCTTTCTGCCGGGCAACGATCAAACGGCCGGATATCCTGATCCTCGACTCCGCGATGGCCAGCTATGATCTGGAAACCCGCGTTGCGGTTCATAAGAACCTGCGCAAGCTATTGCCGGACACGACTCTGATTTACCTGGCACCCAGTTTCCAAAGCCCAGATGTATTCGACGTCTTCTACGAATTGCGCCAAGGCCGGCTGGTCAGCGATGAAGCACAAGCCGCCGCAACAGCGGACGGGGCAGCGAGCCAGGATCTGGCGCGCAAGCTGCGGGCGCTGGAGCAGACAGAGCTGTTTTCCGGCCTGAACCGCCGTCAGCTGCGCCTGCTTGCCTTCGGCGCACGCTGGTATGAGGCCAAGGCTGGCGAGGTGGTCTTTCTAAAAGACGACGAGGCAACCGATGGCGCCTACATGATCCTGGAGGGCGAAGCCGGGCTGCATTTGCCGCAGGAGGGTGAAGAAGATCGTCTGATTGCGACCGTGGGCCCGGGAAGACTGGTCGGCGAATTGGGACTGATCCGTCATGAGCCGCGGGCATTGAGCATGACTGCAACGACTGACTTGCGCTGCTTGCGGATCGGTGAGGAAGAATTCCTGGCGGTGGTCGAAAACGATGCCTCCACGGCGTTCAAGCTGTTGCAGGTGGTGGCGGGTTACGTCTCCAACTGATCCTCAAAACAAGGAAGGCAAAAATGAAGCTGCTGCGATACCGGTCGCGCGAAGGGACAAGGCCAGGACTTCTGGACAGCAGTGGTGCCATCCGGGATCTGTCAGCCCATATTCCGGACATCACCGGCCCTGTGCTGGATGACGCAACACTGGCCAGGCTGGCAGCGCTGGACAGCGCAACCCTGCCGGTCGTCGAAGGAACACCGGACTTGGAGTCTTGCGTTGGGCAAGTGGGAAAATTTCTTGGTATCGGCCTTAATTATACTGACCACGCAGAGGAAATGGGGATGGCGCTTCCCGAACATCCGATCCTCTTCCTCAAGGCCGCCTCTTCGATAGCCGGGGCGAATGACGATGTGATCTTGCCACGCGGTTCAGTTGCTGCGGATTGGGAAGTGGAACTGGGCGTGGTGATCGGCACCGCAGCTAAGTACGTTTCCGAGGAACAGGCGCTGGACCATGTTGCTGGATATTGTGTGATCAACGATGTGTCAGAGCGGGATTTCCAGACCAAGCTGACGGGGCAATGGACCAAGGGTAAAAGCTGCGACACCTTCGGCCCCATTGGCCCTTGGCTTGTGACACGGGATGAAGTGCCAGACCCGCAGAACCTGTGGCTGACGTGTGATGTGAACGGCGAAAGGCGCCAGACTGGCAGCACCAGTCGAATGGTGTTCACTGTGGCACAGATCATTTCGCATCTGAGCCAGCTGATGACGCTGCATCCGGGTGATGTGATCGCAACCGGAACCCCGCCCGGCGTCGGCATGGGGGCCAAGCCCGAACCGGACTATCTGAAACCCGGTGATGTGATGCGCCTGGAGATCGAAGGGCTAGGAGTGCAAATTCAAAGGGTCAGAGCTGACGAGGAGTAGACCGCGTTGAGGCACCTCCCGGCCAACCAAATCCGGAGTTGTTCGCTTGGCCTCAATAGGGATCGGTAGTTTACGCTTAGGTATCGCTGCAGAACTGTTTGTATAGCAATGCAATCATCTCTTCCGTGTTGCCGTTGTTCAATGAGTAGTAAACCGCTTTGCCTTCGCGCCGTGGCTTGACCAGCCCGTCTTCCCGCAGCCGGGCCAGCATCTGGCTCACTGCCGCCTGGCGCATATTCAATAACGCTTCCAGTTCGCTGACCGATTTTTCCCCTGCACTCAAGTAGCACAGGATCATTAGCCTTCCTTCATGTGCAAGAGTCTTGAGGAAGGCCGTTGCGGCGGCAGCACTCTCCTGCATGTTTGCTTCCGGCGGGCTGCCGGTATTGTTTGACGGGGACACTGCTTCATTTCCTGCAATTATTTTCCCGCAGCTTGCCCCCTTCATGTGGTCAAGTCATCCAGCAGTTGCGTTTCATGCCATGATCGGCGGAGAGCCACCGGTGACATCCGTGCAATCGGCATGGCAAAGCCATCCGAGGCGATCTCCGCAAAATGAGGCAAGGTGGCAGAAGCAAGGCTTACAAATTGCAGTGCTAAGGCTTTTGCAGCGCTTTGCCGCCGTATCCTGGAGGGTCAGCCAGAGGTGCTCCCACGGCTGAACACAACAACATTGCGCTTTGCGCTTCCTGTCTTCGTGTCGGCAATCGCTTCGTTGATCTGGTCCAACGACCAGCGGCCGGAAATCAGCTCATCCAGCTTCAGCCGCCCCTGCTGATACAAATCCACAATCCAGGGAATGTCCCGCTGGATCACTGTGTCGCCCATCTTGGAGCCGATCAGCCCCTGACCCAAGGCGGCGAGCACGACGGGTTCGTAAACGGCCTTCGCTCCCGAGTGCGGCATTCCGATCAGCACCGCCTTGCCGCCTCGAGCCAGGTAGCGGAGCGCCTGGTCGTAGGCCGGTATTGCGCCGACGGTGACCAGCACTGCATCCGCGCCGCGCCCGCCCAGAGCTTTCCAGGCGGCCTTCCAGGGTTTGTCTTCGGTTGCAAGAACCCCATGTGTCGCGCCGAATTCCTTTGCGGCCTCAAGTTTTTCCGGGTTCATGTCTACAGCGACGATGCGGCGGGCGCCGGCGATCCGGGCACCCTGTATGGCATTGAGGCCGACGCCGCCTGCGCCGATGACAACCACGTCCTGGCCTGCGCGTAGCCCGGCGGCGTTGACTGCCGCCCCAACACCGGTGATCACCCCGCAGGAAATCAGCGCTGCCGCGTCCTTGCTCATGTCTGCGGGGATCTTCACAATCTGACGCTGGTCCACCACAACTTTCTCGGCAAACGCGCCGCAAGCCATCGCTTGATCCAGCGGTTCACCGCTGGACGTTCTTAGTGGTCCGTTCACAGTGTCATAGGGGGTTTCGCAGATCACCGGCTTGCCGCCCGCGCAGGAAGGGCAGGTGCCGCAGCTGCGGATCAGTGTGACCACCACGGAATCGCCAGCGCTGAAACCCTGCACGCCTGCACCGACCCCGGAGATCACCCCGGCGGCCTCGTGGCCGTAAACCGCAGGCAGATGCCCGCCCCAGGCGCCTTCGGCAAAGGAAATGTCACTGTGGCAGATTGCAACCGCGTCCAGCGTGACCTCGACTTCACCCGTGCCGGGCGGCGCCAGCTGCACGTCCTCGATGACCAGCGGGGCGCCGAATTCATGGCAGACAGCGGCTTTGATGGTTTGCATGATTATCCTCCCCGTTTGCAGTCAGGGTGACGCGCCGGGGTGGTTGCATCAAGCGGGAATGTGCAGGGCGGGACGCGTTGTAACGTCACGGAAGTCGCCCTGCGCGCTGCCGGGCACAATCCAGTCAGGGATTGCGCAGGTTGCCGGTTTTCTTGCTGAACTGAAGGGCCTCCCAGGGGGCATGGCCCATCTGCCTGGCGGGGGCAAACAAGGCATCCGAATCCAGGTCCGGATAGTCCCGCGCCACAAGATCCCGCAGCGGGGTTTGCGAGGCCTGAGCCTCCTGGCACAAGGTTTTGACCGCCGCCTGGGCATCGGGCCGCGGCATTTGTCCAGCCAGGACAAAGCTCAGCGCTTCGGCGTGGATCAGGCCCAGCCCGGACGACAGCGCGGCCGCCATGGCCTCCGCGCGCGGCGCAATGCTCGCGCACAGCTCCTTTCCGGTTCTTGCGGCAACTGCCGCACCCAGAACGATCTGAGGCAGGCACATCCATTCGGTGAACCAGGCCGCACCGTCGCGCTGATGCTGCTGCATTGAGGCGCCCTGAAGGACAGAGAACAAGCCGCTGCCCTGCCGGGCTAGCGCCGCCAGCACCGAGGGGGACACCGGGTTCTGCTTTTGCGGCATGGTGGAAGAGGTGCCGGCTCCACCGAGCGAAATCTCCTGGACCCCGCTTTGCGCCAGCGCAGTGCAGTCTTCGCCGATTTTGCCAAAGGCCAGTGTCACGCGGAGCATCCAGTCCGCGATGCGCAGCACCGGTGTGCGGTCGGTGTGCCAGCTGCGCCCCGGATCCTGCAAGGCCAGCCCCCTTGCCATGGCGGCGCGTACCTCTGCCGCCTTCATTCCCAGCGCGCTGGACGTGCCCGCCGCGCCGGACAGGGACACCATCAGGCAGGATTGCCGCAATCCGGGCAGCTCTTCCAGCAGGTTCAGCAGCGGGGTGCCCCAAGCCGCCGCCACCGCGCCGAAGCTGGTAGGGGTTGCATGCTGCCCGTAGGTGCGGGCGGCCATCGGCAGCTCCGCATGCATCTTGGCGAGTTTGCCAAGCGATAGCACCGCGGCCTTCACGTCCGCCTCGACCAGCGCCAGAACTTGACGCAGCCGTAGCATCAGGGCGCTATCCATGATGTCTTGCGAGGTCGCGCCCCAATGCACGTACTGAGCATGCTCGGGCGCCTTCATTTCTTCGCGAAACGCGGCCACCAGCCCCGGCACCGGCACGCCGTTCTGCCCCGCGGGCCGTTTAAGCACGCCCGGGTCAACGGCGATCTCGACCACAGCGCGTCCGATCGCGGCGGCACTTTCCTGCGGGATCACACCTGCCTCGCCTTGCGCCTTGGCCAGCGCACCCTCCACCAGCAGCATGGCGCGTACTTCGGCACTGTCTGAAAACAGGCGGCTGGCTTCGCCGCTGCTGAATAGGCCGCTATAGATTTGGCTGTCAAAGACAGAACCTGCCATCAGAAGTCCTTTGCAATCTGCCCCATCAGCTCTGCCAGACCTTCTGGGTCGGCGAAGAAGGGCGAATGGGATGTGTTCAAATCATGTGCCCGCCCGGGCGGCAGGCGGGCCGCCATCTGAGCCTGGTATTCCGGCGGAATGACCCGGTCTTTGGTGCAGCGGATGTAGGTTTTGGGCATGCCCTCGAACCGTTCGCTCAGGCGGAGCGGCGTGTCCTGCGGCAGGATTGGCTGTGCACAGAGGTTTTCCATGGCAAAGCGCACCGCTTCGGCCGGACAGTCGTGATAGAACAGGTCCGGCGTGGTCTCCGGCACCAGGCTGTATGCGGTGCCTGCCTCGTTCTTGCGGGTCGCGCCTTCCAGGGTCTGCCGGGGCCCTGCCTTGCGCATGCCGATAAGGGACATGCCGCTGACCGGCAGATAGGCGCAAAGGTAGATCAGCCCGCGCAATCGCTCTGGATGCGCCTCTGCGGCCGCAGAAATGGGAAAACCGCCCCAGGAATGCCCGACGATCAGGGTGTCAGGAGTGGAGGCTGCGGCAATTGCCTCTGCCGTTTCGGCCAATGTGACCCCTGCGGGATCGCGCCCGTCGGCATGGCCGGGCAGGCTCGTGGTGCGGGCCGTGTGGCCGCGGGCCTCCAGCGCCGGGATCACATCGCGCCAGCACCAGGGGCCGTGGCAGGAACCATGAACAAGAAGAAACTCAGCCAATGTGTCCGGTCTCCCTCAGGAAGGCCGTCAGGCGCTCAGCGTATTCATCCGGCTGCTCGACACAGGGAATGTGGCCCGCGCGCCGGATCAGGTGGAATTGGCTGCCTGGGATCAGGTTCACCGTCTCGCGCACCAGGTCGGGCGGGGTGGAGCCGTCCTCTGATCCTGCGATGCCCAGGCAGGGCAGCCTCAGCCCGCTGGTGGGCGTATAGAAGTCGGTGCCCGCAATTGCCGCGCAGCAGCCTGCGTAGCCGTCGCGCGATTGCTGCACCAGCATATTGCGCCACAATTGCAGCTCAGGCGTGGCACGGAAACCGCGGGCAAACCAGCGCTCCATCACTGCATCGGCCAGCGCCTCGATGCCGTCTCTTTGAACGGCCTGGACGCGCTCTTTCCACATCTCGGCGGTGCCGATCTTGGCGGCGGTGTTTGACAGCACTAGCGCACGGATCTGGTCCAGCCGCTTCACCGCCAGTCCCTGCGCGATCATGCCGCCGATCGACAGGCCCACGAACATGCAGTCGCGCACCTCCAGGTGGTCCATCAGCCGCTCCGCATCTCGCACCAGCGCACCCATCGAGTACGGTGCAGATGGGCAGGAGGACAGTCCGTGCCCGCGCTTGTCATACCGGATGATGCGCAGGCCTGACGGAAGCCGCTTTACCACAGCATCCCAGACCCTCAGGTCCGTGCCGAGCGAGTTGGCAAACACGATGGGGGCGCCGCCTGCGTCACCGTCAACGCGGTAGTGAAGCTGGACATCGCCCAGGTCTGCAATCTGCATGGGGTACCTCGTTTCTGCTCCGCCGCAGTCTACCTGTGCCGGGGCAGGGAGGTAAAGCAATCGGCAGGGCTCAGCCGTGCAGCTCCATATGGGCCATGATTTGGCCATGGTCCGAGGCCAGCTTGTTGTACGGCGCCTCCGGGTGGCTGCCATCGGTCAGATGGTCGTTGAAGACGCTGTAATAGTGCATCTTGCCGACCGCCCCGCGCCAGTCCGGGTCGAAATGGCGGGACATGTAGATCTGGTCAATGCTTTCATGCACGCCGCCAAAGGCCGTGGTGTAGACCACGTCGCGCAACGATTTTTTCAGGAACATTTTTTCAGCTGACCGCAAGCGCACCCGGTCGATGGCCTCGCGGATCTGCGCGTCCTCGGCCTCGCTGTAGCGGTCGCCCGGGTGCTGTGCATCGTGGCGCAGCATCCAGGTGTAGTTCCTGAATGGCACCTCACCGGAGATGACCTCGCTGCTGACCGCATGTTCGCCGTCATTGAAATCCCCCAGCACCATCACCGGCCGACCCTGTTCCAGCTCGTCCAGCACCGCCCGGCGCAGCACCCAGGCTTCTCCCATCCGCCGCAAGGCCGCGCGCAGTGCACCCATCGCCCGGCCGGCAGCATCATAGGCCGTCAGCACGGTTTCGGGCGGGTAGGGGGCGCCTTGAGGTTTGATGTATTCACCCAGTTTTGATTTCAGATGGCAGTTGAAGACGCTGATAACCTGATCGCCAACGGGCACCCGCACCTTGAGGATCGGGCGCGACAAACGGCGCAGGGTATAGAAACCCGCGTCTTCTTCTTCGCCCAGGCAGGCCATCGGAATATCCAGCGGCTGCGCGAGATCCTGGATCACTTCGGGCTCGCCCTCGAAACCAAAACGCGACAGCACCGCCAGACCGGGGCGCCGTCTGCCCGGTTCGTCCGTGTCATTGAGGTTGGGGGCAAAAGCCAGCTCTGCCTCGGCATAGGAGCCATAGGCCAGCTTCCGGAAAATCGCCTTGCGGTGATAGCGTTTGGTTGTGTCCGGAATACTGGCCGCATTCGCCTCTGCCCCGCGGCGGTCCGTTTCCGCAATCACCTGCCGCAGCGGCGCTTCCTCAAAAACTTCCTGAAACCCGACAATATCCGCATTCAGCGTCAGCAGCTGGTCGGCCATCCAATCGGCCTTCCAAGCGTATTCTTCCGGCGTATAGGTTTGAAAGCGGTAGTATTCCCGCTCCGGGCCGATCAGGTTTTTGACGTTGAACGAGGCGATGGTGAAACGTGTCATGACGTGTCCCCTTGGCTGCCACGCGGACAATCACGCGGTCAGGGCTCAAGCATAGCGCGAGAGCGCCTCCCGGAACAGCTCTGCATCCACATTGCCGCCTGTGGCGACGGCAATCACTGCCTCACCATCGATCTGATCCGCATGGAACAGGGCCGCCGCCAAGGAAGCCGCGCCTCCGGGCTCCAGCACGATCTTCAGCCGCAAGAAAGCAAGCGCCATGGCCTGCATCGCTTCGTCCTCAGTGATCACAATGCCCGGCCCGCAAAGGCGGCTGAGGATAGGGAAGGTTATCTCGCCTGGTTGCGGTGTCAGGATCGCATCGCAGATAGAGCCGGACAAACCGGGGTTCTGCCGGATCTCGCCTGCCGCCAGCGACCGGGTCACATCGTCAAACCCCTCCGGCTCCACCGGCCGCACCCGCAGGCCCGGCGCACGAGCTTCCAGCGCCAGGGCAATGCCGGACGACAGTCCACCACCGCCGCAGTTGACCAGCACTTCCGCCTTGGCGATGCCCGCAGTTGCGGCCTGCTCCGCAATCTCCAGCCCGCAGGTGCCCTGGCCGGCAATCACCAGAGGTTCATCATAGGGTTTGATCAGCGTCAGCCCGCGTTCCTCGGCGTATTTGGCGCCTGCCGCCTCACGGCTTTCCCCGCCTGCGCGGTCGTAAAGCACTACTTCCGCGCCCAGATCGCGGGTGTTCCGGATCTTCAGCTGCGGCGCGTCAGCCGGCATCACGATCACCGCAGGCGTGCCGTGCGCCTTGGCTGCCGCGGCCACCCCCTGCGCGTGGTTGCCGCTGGAATAGGCGATCACCCCGCGTTTGCGTTCTTCTTCACCCAGTGCCGAGACAGCCGACCAGCCGCCGCGGAACTTGAAGGAGCCGGTGTGCTGCAGGCATTCCGCCTTCACCAGCAGGCGCCGTCCGGCAATCTCGTCCAGAAACGGCGAGGACAGCAGCGGGGTCGTGCGGGCATGGCCCTTCAGCCGCTCCGCCGCGGCTTTGATCATGGCAATTGAGGTCATTTGATCCGGTCCAGAACTGAATGGATGAGGGCGAGCGCCTCCGGCTCGTCCAGAAAGGGCACATGGCCGCGGTTGGCTATCTCAAGGGCCTGCAAGGCGGGCAAGCGGCGTTGCATCTCAGCGAAAGTTCCGGCGCTCAGAATGTCGGAATTTGCGCCGCGGATCACGCCGCAGGGCAGGCCGTCCAGCGCCAGGAACAGCGGCCACAGATCCGGTGGCGGACCTGCTTCGGCTTGCGCCAGCAATGCATCGCGCAGGCGCGGGTCATAGCGCAAAGAAAGCCCTTCGGGCGTTTCATCGTAGAAGCTTTCCACCTCCTCCTGCCAGCGGGCAGGGGGGACGTCCGGAAAGGCAGGCGCCATCAGCGCGCCCAGCGTCTCCGCGGCCTGGTCCCAGCTCTTTGCCGCTGGACGGCGGCCCACATATTCCATGATCCGGGAAATGCCGCCGGGCGGGATTTCCGGGCCGACGTCATTCAGGATCACTGCTGACAGCCTGTCTTTCGCCATGGCCGCCAGCGACATTGCCACCAGCCCGCCGCGCGAAGTGCCAAGGATGGAAACTTGGCCGAGGCCCAGGTGGCCAAGCAGCTCAAGAACATCCTGCGCCTCCCGCAGAACGTTGTAGTTCATGAAGTCCGGATCGTGATCCGACTGTCCGCGTCCGCGCGCGTCCAGGGTGATCATCCGGAAATTCGCGGCATGCGGCGCAAAATAGCGGAAGTCCCGGCTGTCGCGGGTCAGGCCCGCCAAACAGAGCAGAGGCAGGCCTTTTCCGGTATCTGTGTAGTGCAGGCGCAGCCCGTCCGAAGTGTCAAAGAATGGCATCTGCGGTTCAGCCCTTGGCAAGGTCCGGGATTGTGGTCAGGTCCGGCAGGATATGCGCGGGTTTCCACGGCAGCCTGTCCACGGGTTCTCCCGCCCTGTTTACCCAGGCAGTCACGAAACCATAGCCCGTGGCCCCGGCCGCGTCCCAACCATTTGAAGAGACAAACAGCACCTCGTCCCTGGCGCAGCCAAACCGCTCTTCGACCAGGTCGTAAACCCGGGCGTCCGGCTTGAAGATGCCGACGCTTTCCACCGACAGCACATCATCCAGAACGCTCCCCAGCCCCGCCGACTGCACCGCGCCATCCAGCATCGCGGGAGAACCGTTAGACAGGATCGCGGTGTTCAATCCTGCATCCTTCAGTGCTTGCAGCATTGCAGGCACTTCCGGATAAGCCTGCAATTCCCAGTACAGGTCCAACAGCCGCTGCCGCAGCGCCACGTCGCCGCTCAACCCGGCTGCCTCCATTGCCCAGTCCAGCCCGTCCTGTGTGACGTCCCAGAAATCGGCATGTGCATCGGTGATGGCACGCAGCCAGGTGTATTGCAGCTGTTTCAGCCGCCAATGGCTGGCAAGCTCCGCCCAACTGTCCTGGAGGTGCGGAAATTCCGCCTCGCTGGCGGCTTGCCGCGCAGCGGCAGCGACATCGAATAGCGTGCCGTAGGCGTCGAATATACAGGTGGTAATCGGCATGGTCCTCTCCCCTGCGGCGAGCCTTGCATGAAGCAGCAGAGCAGGCAAAGCGGGAAATTGTACCCATACGGGTTTACATCACGTCCGCGGG
Source organism: Leisingera sp. ANG-S5 (assembly GCF_000813925.1). Classification (NCBI taxonomy): domain Bacteria; kingdom Pseudomonadati; phylum Pseudomonadota; class Alphaproteobacteria; order Rhodobacterales; family Roseobacteraceae; genus Leisingera; species Leisingera sp. ANG-S5. The sequence goes on from NZ_JWLH01000010.1 coordinate 371,463, forward strand.
CGCTAGGCTGCGCCCCTTTATCAACCCGCAACCGATTGGAGGTCTCATGACCGGGGTAAAGAACGGCGACACCGTGCGCATTCACTACACAGGCAAGCTGACGGATGGCACCGTTTTCGACAGTTCCGAGGGGCGCGATCCGTTGGAATTCACGGTCGGCACCGGCCAGGTGATCGCAGGCATGGATGCAGGTCTCGAAGGCATGACCGCGGGTGAAAAGAAAACCCTCGAAATTCCCTGCACTGAGGCCTACGGCCCGATCAACCCTGCCGCCCGCCAGGAGATCCCGCGTGAAGGCATCCCGGCGGACATTCCGCTGGACCTTGGCACTCAATTGCAGATGCAAAGCCCCGATGGCCAAGTGCTGCCGGTGACGGTGGTGGAAGTCAGCGACGACACCGTGACGCTCGACGCCAATCACTTCCTGGCTGGCAAGGATCTGGTGTTCGATATTGAGCTGGTTTCGGTGAACTGAACCAGAGGGCTGGAAAGCTGGACAGGTTTGCTAAAAAACAAAGGCGCCCGAAAGGGCGCCTTTTCTTTTTGCTCAAATAGATCGAAACATCAAAGGTGATCCGGCTGCGGCATACCTAGGATGTGGAAGCCGCCATCGACCCGGATGATCTCACCAGTGGTGCAGGCGCCTGCATCGGACGCCAAGTAGACAGCGGTGCCGCCAACAGCCTCCAGCGTCGCGTTGTCACGCAGCGGCGCGTTCTGGGCGGTGTGCTTGAAGGTCTTGCGCGCACCGCCGATGGCGGCACCAGCGAGTGTCTTCATCGGTCCGGGAGAGATCGCATTCACGCGGATGCCTTCCGGGCCCAGATCGTTGGCCAGGTAGCGGGTCGCCGATTCCAGCGCCGCCTTGGCCACGCCCATCACGTTGTAGTTCGGAACCACCTGGTTCGAGCCTTGATACGTCAGCGTCAGCAGGGTGCCGCCGTTGTCCTTCATCAGCGGGTAGGCGCGGCGCGCCACCTCGATGAAGGAATAGGCGGAAATATCCAGCGAGTTTTTGAAGTTCGCCCGGCTGGTGTCCAGAAAACGGCCAGTCAGCTCGTTCTTGTCCGAATAGGCAATTGCGTGGACAACGAAGTCAATCGCGGGCCAGCGGCCTGCCAGCTGCTCAAACGCCGCGTCCAGCGAGGCATCATCGGTCACATCCACATCGACCATGAAATCCGATCCGACGCTCTGCGCCAGCGGCTCCAGCCGCTTGCCAAAGGCTTCGCCCTGGTAGGTGAATGCCAGCTCAGCCCCGGCCTCCGCCATGGCCTTGGCAATGCCCCAGGCGATGGAGCGGTCATTGGCCACGCCCATAATCAGGCCGCGTTTGCCCGTCAGCAGTCCCGCCATCGTCACTTATCCCTTGTACTTGCTCAGAACCATCGAGCCGTTGGTGCCGCCAAAGCCGAAGCTGTTGGTCATCACCGAGTCGAGGCCGGCGTTTTCCACCAGGCTGGTGGCAATCTCACCCGGCAGGATGCCTTCGGCGAGGGTGTCGACATTGATCGACGGGGTGATGAAGTCGTTGTCCAGCATCAGCAGGCAGAAGATCGCCTCCAGCGCGCCGGCAGCACCCTGCGCGTGGCCGGTCATTGACTTGGTCGAAGAAATCGGCGGAACGCTGCCCTCGCCGAAGACACGGCGGGCGGCTTCGACTTCGCCGACATCGCCAACCGGGGTCGAGGTGCCGTGGGCGTTGATGTAATCCACCTTGCGGCCTTCGGGCAGGGTGGACAGCGCCAGGCGCATCGCCCGCTCGCCGCCCTCACCGGACGGTGCAACCATGTCGTGGCCGTCGGAAGTTGCAGCAAATCCGGTTACTTCGGCATAGATCTTGGCGCCGCGGGCCAGCGCGTGCTCCAGATCCTCCAGCACCACGATGCCGCCACCGCCGGAGATCACAAAACCGTCGCGGTCTTGATCAAAGGCGCGGGAGGCTTTCTCCGGATCGTCGTTTTTCTTGGAGGACATCGCGCCCATGGCGTCGAACAGGCAGGAGAGGGTCCAGTCCAGCTCCTCGCCGCCGCCGGCGAACATCACATCCTGCTTGCCCATCATGATCTGTTCAGCAGCATTGCCGATGCAGTGCAAGGAGGTCGAGCAGGCCGAGGTGATCGAGTAGTTGATGCCCTTGATCTTGAACGCGGTCGCCAAGTTGGCGGAAATGGTTGAGGACATGCATTTCGGCACCGCAAACGGACCGATCCGCTTGGTTGCGCCGGACTTCAGCACGGTTTGATGCGCGGTCAGCATGGCAGAGGTCGACGGGCCGCCGGAGCCTGCCACCAGGCCAGTGCGCTCATTCACCACCTGATCCTCTGACAGGCCCGCATCGGCAATCGCCTGGCTCATGGCGATGTGGGCATAGGCCGCACCCGGGCCCATGAACCGCAGGGTGCGCTTGTCTACATGCTCGGCCACGTCGATCTTCAGCGTGCCGGCCACCTGGCTGCGGAAGCCGTGCTCAGCCATTTCTGGGCTGGCAACGATGCCGGATTTCCCGGCTTTCAGCGAGGCGGTGACCTCCTCGGCATTGTTCCCGATGGAGGAGACAATCCCCAAACCGGTGACGACGACACGGCGCATGTGCGTACTCCTGTTTCTGTGACTTATGTCCCGCCGGAAAGGGTATCAGCTTTCGGACAGGGCCACTTTCATATCTTTGACCTGATAAATCACTTCGCCGTCCGCTTCGACGATACCGTCGGCGACGCCCATGGTCAGGCGGCGGGTCTGCACGGCCTTGGTGAAGTTGACACGGTAGGTCAGCATCTTGCGGTCGGGGCGTACCATGCCAGTGAGTTTCACTTCACCCACACCCAGCGCATAGCCGCGGCCCAGCCAGCCGCGCCAGCCCAAGTTGAAACCGGTCAGCTGCCAAAGGCCGTCCAGGCCCAGGCAGCCCGGCATGATCGGGTTGCCGGGGAAATGGCAGTCAAAGAACCACAGGTCCGGGGTGATGTCGAATTCAGCAATCACATGGCCCTTGCCATGCTCGCCGCCATCACCGGAAATTTCGGTAATGCGGTCCATCATCAGCATCGGCGGCGCCGGCAGCTGGGCGTTGCCGGGCCCGAACAGCTCACCGCGCGCGCATTTCAGCAAATCGTCCTTGTCAAAGCTGCTGGGGTAATCGGCCATCCGGGCGCATCTCCTGCCTGAGGTTCGTGTATGTATATCTGGATCCCTGTAACACCCGGTGAAAGGGTCCTGCAAGGGTACCCAGCGTCACTTCCTGCACTGATTGTGCCCCGGAAGCCCCGGAAAAGGCCTTCCAGCTGCGAATGAATTTCATTTGAAAAACCCGGGGTGTTGCTCCTATATATACGGTCAGCAACGCGACGCAGGACCTGCTCATGACGCCAAACACCGAAGAAGTGGCCACACGCTGGCTGACAGATGCCGGGCTGAGACCCACCCGGCAGCGGGTCGCGCTTGCCGAATTGCTGGTGGGCGACGGCAAGCACCGCCATATCACTGCGGAAAGCCTGTTCGAGTCGGCCAAGAAAAACGGTGCTGCAGTGTCTTTGGCCACCGTCTACAACACGCTGCGTGCCTTCTGCGATGCCGGCGTGCTGCAGGAAATCCCGCTGGACGGCTCCAAAAGCTATTTCGACACCAATACCCACGACCATCCCCATTTCTTCTGGGAGGATGAGGGACGCGTCAGCGATGCGCCGGCGCAGGAACTGGTGATTCACAAGCTGCCGGAAGCGCCGGAAGGGATGGAGATTGCCTCAGTCGATGTGGTGATCCGTCTGCGCAAGGTCTGACCCGGCGGCGCCCAGTTCCCTTTGCAGGATGCGATAGGCCTGATGGGCTGCAGAGGCCTCTGGCAGCTCTGCATGTGCGGCCAGAATCACCGGCTCTTCAGCTCCCGCATCGGTGACCCGTACAGCGCACAAGGGTTTGCCATCATAACTCATGCTGTCAGGCGGCAGACTGTAGCTGATGCCGGCGCCTTCGCCATTGGCCGCGAGGCTGCGCAACAGCTCCAGCGAATCCGCCCGGTGCGCAATCCGCGGTACCAGTCCATGCGCCTTGAACAACCCCAGCATATGCTGCACCGACAGGCCCTCCTGCGACAGAACCAGCGGGTGCTCTGCCAGCTCTGCAAGAGAAATACCGGCGCGTGCCGCCAGCGGATGGTCCGGTGGCACCAGCGCATGCGGTGACAGCCGCTGCAATTCCGCCCGGCTGAAACCCGCGTCCAGCCCAAGGTCATAGGTGATCGCCAGATCAGCCTCACCGTCGGACAGGGCAGTAATCAGCGGCTCAAATCCGCAGGCCCGGTGACTGATTTCCACCTCTGGCATGGCAAGACGCAGCGCCTTCAGGGCGGGGGCCAGCAGGAAAGGGGCAAGATCGGAGAAGCAAACCAGCAGCAGACGCTGCTGCCCGGCGCCCGCGCCCTTGGGGTCCTCCAGCAGGGCAGCCTGCTCCAGCAGCACGTGCGCCTTTTCAGCAAACAGCCTGCCCTGCGGCGTCATCGTCAGTGCCGCCCCGCGGCGGCGCAGGAACAGGGGATGGCCCAAGTGCTCCTCGATCCGGCTCAGCGCTGCGGAAAGCGCAGGCTGGCTGACATGCACCGCCTCCGCCGCGGCGGACAGACTGCCATGGCGGGCCACGGCGCAGATGTATTCGTAGTGGCGCAGAGTTAAATATAACATGAGACGAAGGGTATCTTAGAAAGATATGATTTGAAACTATGCCTGTGCCGCGGCAGGAATGGCGCATCAGAATTGCATCATTCAGCAGCGGAGGCAGCAATGGTCCACCCCCTCATCACCCCGGAGCATGTCGAACAATTTCAGCGCGACGGCGTGGTCCTGATCCGCGGGCTGTTCGCAGACCAGGTTGACCTGCTGCGTGCTGGCGTGGCTGCAAATATGGAAAACCCCGGGCCCTATGCCTCGAACAACGAGAAGGCGGGACAGACCGGGCGGTTCTTTGACGACTACTGCAACTGGACCCGTATTCCTGAGTTCCAGCAAGCTATTGAACAATCGCCCGTGGCTGAAGTCGCAGCCGACCTGATGAAATCCACCTCGGTGCAGATGTTCCATGACCATGTGCTGGTCAAGGAACCGGGCACCTCCATGCCGACCCCCTGGCACCAGGACGGCCCCTATTACTTTGTCGAGGGAGAGCAGACCATCAGCTTCTGGTCACCGCTGGACGAGGTGAAGGACGCGACCCTTCGCTGTGTGGCCGGTTCGCACAAATGGGAGAAGGAAGTGCTGCCGACCCGCTGGGTGTCTGAAGAGGACTTCTTTCCGGATGAGGGCCAGTACATGCCGGTCCCGGACCCGGATGCCGAAGGTATGACCGTGCTGGAATACCCGATGCAGCCCGGCGATGCGGTGGCCTTTAACTACAAGATCCTGCACGGTGCCCGCGGCAATACCTCCACGTCGCGCCGCCGCGCCTTCTCGCTGCGGCTGGTGGGCGACGATGCCCGCTATGTGGAGCGCCCGGGCCGCACTTCGCCGCCGTTTCCGGGCCACGATATGCAGCCCGGCCAGCGTCTGCGCGAGGATTGGTTCCCGATCCTGCTGCAACGCTAAAGGGGAGGGGGCGTTGCCCCCTCGGCCTGACGACCTTCACCCCCAGGGTATTTGAGACCAGAAAGAAGCAGTAGCGTGCAGCCTTGGCTGCGTGCTCATTTCTTCAGGTCGCGGCGGATACCCATGTTCTCAGCGTTCGAGAAGGAGCAGGTCTTGCAAATGCCGAACTGCTTGAGAAAGCCGCGCTTGCGGGCGCGGGCAGCCTCATCAGAGCGGTAGGCGGCAAGGAAGCCGTCCTGTTCGACGTTGGGCAGTTGAATCACCTGGTCGTAGTCAATGCAGCACAGGCCCAGATCACCATTCCAGAACACAACCGACTGGAACAGCGGAACCGTGCACATGGCATGGCTGGTGTGGCGCGGATGGCGGCGCAGCTCCTTCTGGCGCGGCAGGAAGTGCGCAAACTCGCGTTTCTGGTCGGCAGAGGTGTAAGACCCGATCGAGAAGGTCTTGAACCGCACCCGGTCAAAACCGGCCTCTTTCGCCCAGGCCTCCATTTCCTCCATCTGCGGTTCGGAATAACTGGTCAGCAAGGTCTGCAGCACAGTCACAGGCGACTTGGAGCCGATCTGTTTCTTGATATTCAGGAATTCCTCAATGCTGGCTTTGACGTCATCAAAGTCGGAATTGACCCGGTAGGTCTCCTGCGCCTCCTTGGAAAACCCGTCCATGCACAGGTTCACCCGGGCGAGGCCGGACCGGATCAGCCGTTCGCTCATTTCGGGCGTCAGCCGGGTCGCGTTGGTCGACAGATAGGTATCGTGGCCGTTTTCATGGGCATAGGCGATGAAATCCGGCAGATCCTTGTGCAGCGTGGGTTCACCCGAAAAGCTGAAGTAGATCGCGGGCTTTTCGCGCTGATCCTTGAAGTCATCAATGATCTTGCGGAACACATGAGGCTTCATCATGCCGCGCTTGCGCTTCATCGCAAAGGTCACCGGGCAGACGGGACAGCGCAGGTTGCAGCTGTTTGTTGCGTCGATGATGATGATCTTGGGCGGGCGCCGGAAATAGGCCAGCGGCAGGAACCGGGCCAGAAAATGCAAGGCCCGCTCATGCAGACCGGGCGGGTTTTCCGGCAGGTCCGGCTGCGCAGAGACCGGAGTGAGGTCCGGTGCGGGGGTGAGATCTTGCATAGGGCTGTCTCCGGTTTTGTGCGTGCACGGTTAACCTTAAAGACCATGGGCTGGGTGGCAAGCGTTTGACCGGTCACAAGCCGTGAGTATTGCGTGAGAGTTCATGCAGAGGCTGCACTTGGCAGCTTCGCCGCCCTATTCAAAAGACGGCTCAGACACGCCGGTTGTGCACGCCAGGATCCTCAAGGTCAGCCTGGCACGCTCAGCCGCAGACGCCCTGGACGGCGTCTGCGGCAACTTGCCTCTGGCAAGGCTGGTACTGCAGGCATAGGTGGCGGATTGCCGTTCTGTGGTGCAAAAGCCGGCCGGAAAACATGATTGTGTGATACGCTTTTTGATCCACGTCAAAGTTCCGAGACTTTGCATCTGTGACAAGGGCGGCAACACTGCCACAAGACGGAGAGAGTCCGTGAGCGATTCCAACCCGGCCCCCAGCCTTTACGCCGCCAGAGAGCCGATCTTCCCGCGGCGCGTGTCCGGTAAGTTCCGCAACCTGAAATGGTACATCATGGCGGTGACGCTGGGAATCTACTACCTGACCCCTTGGATCCGCTGGGACCGGGGCCCCTCACTGCCGGACCAGGCGGTGCTTCTGGACCTGGCAAACCGCCGGTTCTACTTCTTCTGGATCGAGATATGGCCGCATGAGTTCTACTTCGTGGCGGGTCTTCTGATCATGGCCGGGCTTGGACTTTTCCTGTTCACCTCGGCGCTGGGCCGGGTCTGGTGCGGCTATGCCTGCCCGCAGACGGTCTGGACTGACCTGTTCATCCTGGTAGAGCGCTGGATAGAGGGCGACCGTAACGCCCGCCTGCGCCTGCACCGGCAGAAGAAAATGGATTTCCGCAAGGCGCGCCTGCGGGTCACCAAATGGACCGCTTGGTTCCTGATCGGCCTCGCAACCGGCGGTGCCTGGGTGTTCTACTTCGCCGATGCACCGACGCTGGCCTATGACCTGGTGACGCTGAACGCGCACCCCATTGCCTATTCCACCATGCTGATCCTAACTGCGACCACCTTCCTGTTTGGCGGCTTCGCGCGCGAGCAGATCTGCATTTATGCCTGCCCCTGGCCGCGCATCCAGGCGGCAATGATGGATGAGGACACGCTGACCGTCGGCTACCGCGAATGGCGGGGCGAGCCGCGCGGCAAGCTGAAAAAGGGCCAGGTGGCCGAAGGGCAGGGCGACTGCATCGACTGCATGGCCTGCGTCAACGTCTGCCCGGTGGGGATCGACATCCGCGACGGCCAGCAGATGGAATGCATCACCTGTGCGCTGTGCATCGACGCCTGCGACGACGTGATGGCCAAGATCGGCAAGCCGCGCGGCCTGATTGACTATATGGCGCTGTCGGACGAGACGCTGGAGCGCAGCGGTAACCCGCCCAAGAATATCTGGAAGCACATCCTGCGCCCGCGCACCATTATGTATACCAGCCTGTGGTCGCTGGTCGGTGTGGGCCTGCTGTTTGCGCTGTTCATCCGCTCCGATATTGAGCTGACCGTTGCACCGGAACGCAACCCGACCTTTGTAACGCTGTCGGACGGCTCGATCCGCAACACCTATGACGTGCGCCTGCGCAACAAGCATGGCGAGGACCGGGTGTTCAAACTGTCGATCAAGGGCGATCCGGCGATGCGTTTGCAATTGGAAGGCACCGTCTATCATTCGGTGAACGTGCCGGCGGATACCGCGCTGCTGCAGCGGGTCTATATCGTCTCTGCCAAAGGTTCGGCACCTTCGCAGGCCTCCAGCACTCCGGTTCGCATCTGGGTTGAGGATCTGATAAACGGGGAACGGGCCCACAAGGACACCAGCTTTAACGGCAAGGGGAACTGAGCCATGGCCAAGCGCGAACGCGAATTTACCGGCAAACACGCCATCCTGCTGTTCGGCGGTGCCTTTGCAGTGATCATCGGGGTGAACATCATTCTGGCGGTCAATGCGGTGAAAACCTTTCCGGGGCTTGAGGTAAAGAACTCCTATGTCGCCAGCCAGGAATTCGACCAGCGCCGTTCCGCACAGGAGGCGCTGGGCTGGTCGGTCTATGCGTCCTCGCAGGGCGATCAGGTCAAGCTGGAGATCACCGACGCCGACGGTACCCCGGTGGAGGTTGCCAAACTGAGCGCAACGCTGGGCCGGGCGACCCATGTGCAGGACGACCAGAAGCCGGAATTCATCTTTGACGGCCAGGCCTATGTGGCGCCGGCCGACCTGGGACCGGGCAACTGGAACATCCGCATGGTGGCCCGGGCCAAGGATGGCACCGAATTCACCCAGCGGGTGATCCTGCATGTGAAAGGCTGACCGCGATGACCGCGCAGCTCCGCCCCTCGCTGGCCGCCTGTCCAGCTTGTGTCGCCGCCCCGCATGACGGGGTAGAGCAGGCGCCAACCGAGGCACGGCTGGCGCTGTCCCTGCCTGGTATCCACTGCCAGGCCTGTATTTCGACAGTGGAGCGGGAGCTGAACGCCCATCCGGGCATCCATACGGCACGGGTTAACCTGACCCTGAAACGTGCGCTGATCGAGGCGGACCCGGACGTGCGCGCGGCGGATCTGATCCCGGTGCTGGAAAAGGCCGGCTTTGAGGCGCATGAACTGGATCTGGCGGCGCTGGCGGCCACTCAGAACGACAAGGCCGGGCGGGATCTCTTGATGCGGCTGGCTGTGGCCTTCTTCGCCTCGATGAACGTGATGCTGCTGTCGATCTCGGTCTGGTCCGGGGCGTCGGATGCAACCCGCGATATGTTCCACTGGATCTCCGCGGCGATCACCTTCCCTGCCATCATCTTCTCTGCGCAGCCCTTCTTTGCCAACGCCTGGAGCGCGCTGCGCGTCAGGCGTCTCAACATGGATGTGCCGATCGTGCTTGCCCTGGTGCTGGCGCTGGTCACATCGCTATGGGAGACCTTCCTCTCGGGCGAGCACGCCTATTTTGACGCCGCGCTGACGCTCACGTTCTTCCTGCTGGCGGGCCGCTACCTCGACTACCGCACCCGCGCGGTGGCGCGCTCCGCGGCTGAGGAACTGGCAGCGCTCGAGGTGCCCCGTGCGATCCGGCTGCTGGACGGTGATGAATACGAGGTGCCGGTGGCGGACCTGGCCATCGGCGACCTGATCCTGGTGCGCCCGGGCGGGCGGATGCCAGTCGATGGCGAGATCGTTTCCGGCCAGTCGGAGCTTGACCGTTCCTTGCTGACCGGGGAAACCCTGCCGGTCTTTGCGGAACCCGGCCTCGCGGTTTCCGCAGGTGAAGTGAACCTCACCGGCCCGCTGACAATCCGCGCAACCGCGGTGGGGGAGGACACCTCGCTGCACCGCATGGCCGATCTGGTCGCCATCGCGGAATCCGGCCGTTCCCGCTACACGTCGCTCGCCGACGGTGCTGCCAAACTCTATGCGCCCGGCGTGCACATCCTGTCGGCGCTCGCCTTTGCCGGCTGGTACCTCTACACCTTCGACATCCGCACGGCGCTGAACATTGCCGCTGCGGTGCTGATCATCACCTGCCCCTGCGCGCTTGGCCTCGCGGTGCCTGCGGTAACCACGGCTGCCTCGGGCCGGCTGTTCAAAAAGGGCATGCTGATCAAACACGCCACCGCGCTGGAGCGGCTGGCAGAAGTGGACACAGTGGTCTTTGACAAGACCGGCACGCTGACCGCCGGCACCCCGGAAGTCACCAACCTGGGCGACCATGCCCGCGCAGATATTGAGATTGCCCTAGCGCTGGCCGAAGCCTCCTCGCACCCCCTGTCAGTTGCGCTCACCCGCGCCGCGCGGGCGGCCGGGGTCAAACCTGCTGCGGTGCAGGACATCACCGAGGTGCCCGGCTATGGCGCCGAAGGCCTGTACCGCAGTGCTCGCGTCCGGCTGGGCCGTGCGGCCTGGGTCGGCGCCGCGCAGGGCAGCCAGACAGCAGCATGGCTCGAGACCGGGGCAGGGGAGCCCAGGCCCTTCCTCTACACTGATGCCCTGCGCCCCGGCGCGGCGGAGGCTGTGGCGGCGCTGAAGGCGGCCGGCAAGGATGTGCTGCTGATTTCCGGCGATACCACCGGCGCGGTGGAGGACCTGGCCGGCCGGCTGAACATTTCCAAATGGGTTGCGGAGGCGCTGCCTGCGGATAAATCCGCCCGGGTCCAGTTGCTGGCGGATCAGGGTCAAAAGGTGCTGATGGTGGGTGATGGCCTCAACGACACCGCGGCACTGGCGGCGGCGCATGTCTCCATCTCTCCGGCCTCGGCGCTCGACGCGGCGCGGGTCGCCTCCGACATCGTGCTGCTGGGGCAGGATCTTGAGCCCATAGCCGAGGCCTGCGGTGTGGCCCAGAAGGCCACCCGCCGCATCCGCGAAAACTTCCGCATTGCCACGCTCTACAACGTGATTGCCGTGCCGCTGGCGATCGCCGGACTGGCAACGCCCTTGATCGCTGCACTGGCGATGTCTACTTCCTCGATAACCGTTTCCCTTAACGCGCTGCGCCTGCGCTGAGCCCGCGCCCGCAATACTGGTACTGAGCTTATGAGTGTCCTTGCCTACCTGATCCCGATTTCCCTGATCCTCGGCTCGGTGGGGCTTGCAGCCTTCTTCTACACGGTGCGGAGCAACCAGTATGACGACCCCGAAGGTGATGCCCGCCGTATCCTGAATGACGAGTGGGACGACAAGCCCAAGCCCTGACGACGGGCGGGAACGCCTGCTGGAAAGGATCAGCCGGGCAAGAAAAAGGCGCCTCCGCGGGCGCCTTTTCTGATTTGAGGTGTTGCCGGACTCAAGACGGGCCGATCGGTGCGCAGGTCACGTTGCGGGCGTTCAGGCGGCGGCAGGCCAGTTCTGCCTGCTCCTGGGTCATGCCCAGGAAGTTGGCCTCGAACCCGCGGCGGGTCTTGGCCACCTTGCGCAGGGTGCCGTCCAGCGTTTCCAGCTCCGCCAGCGCGGTGCGCAGCAGAACCTTCTCTGCCTGGTAGCGGCTTGTGTAGAGACCGACGTTGACCCCCCAGTACCGCCCGCCGGAGGTGGACAGCCGGGTCACGACGACGGGCTCCGGTTCAGGTGCGGCACCGGTCAGGCTGGCCGGGCGGGCCACCGGGCGCAATCCGGTAAAGGGAACCTTCTGCACGGCAGCAATGACGGCCGGAACGGCGTCCTCAACTGCAGGCTGGGGTTCCGCCTCCGCTTCCGCCAATGCAACTGCTATGCTTTCCCGCAACGCGTCCCCGCCAACGGCACCGTCCGCGCTGACGGTTTGCACGTTTTCGATCTGCTCCTCAGCGGTCTCTGCCTCTGCGGTTTCTGGGCCAGCCGCATCAGCCTGCGCAACGGCCTCCTCCAACGCGGTTCTTTCCGCGGGCGGCGTCTGCAGCGCTTCCTCCAGCGCCGCCACCAGCACCGGCGACTCGCTGGCACCCGGGCGGGTTTTCGGACGCAGGCTGGTGTTCACCTGGCCGCTCACCCGGATGGTCTTGCCCGCCACCCCGTGCGAGGGGCCGTCATCGGCGTCGGCAACTACCACATTGCCCGCACCCTGATAGGCAGGCCGTTGCGGCTTGCGCAGCGCGGCGCGCGACGGCGCCCGGCGGAAGCCGAGGTCCAGCAGTTCCGCGACCTTGGCATTGCGCGACACGGTGGATTTGCCGCCAAAGACGGTTGCGATGATCCGTTCGTTGCCGCGCTTGGCTGAGGCCACAAGGTTGAACCCGGCGGCTCGGGTGTAACCGGTCTTGATCCCGTCGGCACCGCGGTAGGCCGCCAGCAGGCGGCGGTTGGTATTGGGGACCTCACGGATGCCGGCGTGCGTCGAACGGCGTGAGAACAGGTTGTAGTACTCGGGATAATCGTACAGCAGGTGCCGCCCCAGCGTGGTCATGTCGCTGGCGGTCGACAGATGCCCGCTGGCGGTCAGGCCATGGGCGTTCTTGAAGGTCGTGCGGCTCATCCCCAGCGCCTTGGCGGTGCGGTTCATCCGGCGGGCAAAGGCGGCCTCGGAACCCGACAGGGTCTCGCCGATGGCGGTGGCCGCGTCATTGGCGGATTTCACCGCGGCGGCGCGGATCAGGTAGCGGAAGGCAATTTTCTGACCGGACTTCAGCCCCAGTTTCGACGGCGGCTCGGCGGCTGCATTGCGGCTGATCCGGACTTTGGTATCCAGCGTGATCTCGCCGTTCCGCACTGCTTCGAATGCAATGTAGAGCGTCATCATCTTGGTCAGCGATGCCGGGTGCAGCCGGGTGTCGGCATTGCGCGAATGCAATACCTCGCCGGTTCGGGCGTCGATGACCATCGCTGCATAGGGCGCGGCTGCGGCCCGCTGCGGCTGCAACGCCAGCGTAAAGACTGCCAAGAGAAAGACCGCGGCTGCCCATAGGAACCGGGTACGGGAATACCGGCCTGACGCCGGTTTGACCTGCGTGATCACTGCCATGTTTGCCTCGTGCCGCCGGTTTTCCGGCTGACGTTTTTGCCTGTGTGCAAAAGCGTAACACAGGGTTTACGAGGAATAAACAGCGGCGCCGGCACGCAGTCAGGCGCTTCGGCCGAAGTGTGCCGGCATGTTGTGTGTGGGCGTTGCCTGACCGCTAAATCCGGCAAGTCCTAACGAAAGGTTATCAAAAAAAGTTGCCGTTGCATCGGGGCGCGGGCAGCTTAAGCCCGGGTTGACAGGCCTTCTGTTCAGATTTCCGGTCAACCAGCGTGAAAATTGGTGACATAAAACGGGGTGGAATAGCTCAGGCCAAGCGAGAATTCGCAGGGCTGAAGCAGCCGCGCCTTGATGCGGGATTCGAGATCCGCCAGCAGCGCCTTTGAAAACGCCTCATCCCGGTGCGGCTTGGTCAGCAGGGCGACGCTGACGGTGATATGGGTGTGGTGATACCGGTCCGTGGGGTAGGCACGGCCCTTGCAGGCACCCGCACCGCCGTCGTGTTCCAGTATCACCGCTTCGATTTCAGCGAGAATGGCTTCTGCATCGAGATCCAGATCGCTGGAGAATTTCAGTTCTGCGTGCGGCATGTGTCCGGGGCTCCCTTGGCGTTTGCCAAAGGGATAGCGCTGCTCAGCCCAGGCTGTCCACCAGATCTGCCAGCCCGCCCAGATCGGCGATTTCGGTATATCGCGGGCTGTGCGCTGGCGCTTCGGCATGCTCCACCTCCCAGACCAGCCCATGCGGCACATAGGTGCCCCAGCCTCCGGCCTCGATCGGCGCCACCACATCAGAGCGCATGGAGTTACCAACCATCATCGCACGATCTGCACCGTCGCCATGGCGTGCGAAGATGTCCCGGTACACATCCGGTGTCTTCTCGGACACCACCTCAACCCCGTCAAACAGCTCCCCAAGGCCTGACTGAGCCAGCTTGCGCTCCTGATCCAGCAGGTCGCCCTTGGTGATCAGCACCACCTTGTAGCGCCCTGCCACAGCCTCCACCGCTTCCCGCGCATGCGGCAGCAGCTCGATCGGATAGGACAGCATCATCTGTCCCGCGGTGATCAGCTCCTTGATCACGGCCGCGGGCACCCGCTCACCGGTCACTTCGATCGCAGTTTCGATCATCGACAGGGTGAAGCCCTTCACCCCGTAGCCATAGCGCCCGAGGTTGCGTTTTTCGGCGTCCAGCAGCTGCCGTTCCAGCTGCTCCGGCCCAATGTCCGCGGGGGTGTGATCCTGCAGCAATTCGGCAAACCGTTCCTGCGTGACGCGGAAGAACCGTTCGTTGTGCCAGAGGGTATCGTCGGCATCAAAGCCGATTGTTGTCAAATTAGGTGTCAATCTGCGGGTCTCAGTCTCTTTTCCTGAACAGCTAAGAGGCTATATAAGCGTCACAGGAAATTCCATGCACCACTGGATCAAATTGCTCATGCCGCTGCAGCCCTTGATGATGACTGATCATTCAGACGACGACACGGAATCCGGCGTCCTCACCAAGACACGGCCCAAGACCAAGCGCCCGCCGCGCTACAAGGTGTTGCTGCTGAATGACGACTACACCCCGATGGAATTCGTGGTGATGGTGCTGGAACGCTTCTTTGGCATGACCCATGCACAGGCGTTTGAAATCATGCTGACGGTGCACAAGAAGGGCGTTGCGGTGGTCGGTGTGTTCAGCCATGAGGTGGCGGAAACCAAGGTCGGCCAGGTGATGGATTTCGCCCGCCGCCACCAGCACCCGCTGCAGTGCACCATGGAAAAAGAAGAATAAAGAGGCCCTTAGATGTCTGTACGCTTGTCACTGGCCGCCCAATCGGGCGGCTTTGCTGTTCCGCCTGAGGGCCGCATCGCCGTCTTCCATCCGCGCAGCGAGCATGATCTGTCGGCCCTGCCCAAGGATCAGGTCTTGGTCATCCAGCCGTTCCGCCCGGACCATGATCACTTCGCCGCCCAAGGCTACGCCTGCGCCCCGTCTCTGGAGGCAGGCGCGGACTATGCCGCTGCCGTCGTCTTCCTGCCGCGGGCCAAGGCGCTGGCCCGGATGCTGGTGGCGCAGGCTGCTGCCGCGACCCATGGTCAGGTGCTGATCGACGGCGCCAAGACCGAAGGCATTGATTCGCTCCTGAAGGACCTGCGCAAGCGCTGCACACCCTCGGCGCCGGTCTCCAAGGCGCATGGCAAGATTTTCTGGATCGAGGGCGGCACTGATCTGTCCGATTGGCTGCCCGATGGCCCGCAGCAGGTTGAGGGCTTCATCACCGCCCCCGGCGTGTTCTCCGCAGATGGCATCGACCCGGCCTCCCGGATGCTGGCTGCAGCCCTGCCGCAAAAGCTGGGCCGCTGCGTCGCCGACCTGGGGGCGGGCTGGGGCTATCTCTCAGCGCAGGTGCTGAAGCGCGAGGGCGTCGAGGAACTTCATCTGGTGGAGGCAGACCATGCCGCGCTGGCCTGCGCCCGCCTGAATGCCGCCGATCCGCGGGCGCATTTCCATTGGTCTGACGCCCGCAGCTGGAAGGCGCCGGGCGTGGTGAACACCGTGGTGATGAACCCGCCGTTCCACACCGGCCGCGCGGCAGAACCGTCGCTGGGGCAGGCCTTCATCGGCGCCGCGGCCTCCATGCTGGCCGCCAGCGGCAGCCTGTGGATGGTGGCAAACCGGCACCTGCCCTATGAGACTGCACTGGCCGAACGGTTCGCCCAGGTACGCGAGGAGGGTGGCGACAACCGCTTCAAGATCCTGCATGCGGCCAAGCCGAAGCGCGGGCGCAAGTAACCGCGGACCCGGCGCAATGGCGGTTTCCAAACCGGCAGGCGCGGTCTAACGTGCAGGCCAAATGCTATAGGGGAGTACCCTTTTCATGTCCTTTTCCATTTCCGGCAAAACCGCCATTGTGACCGGCGCCGCCAGCGGCATCGGCCTTGCGATCGGCAAGCAGTTTGCCGATGCCGGCGCCAATGTGATGTTTGCCGATACGCATGAGGCTCAGCTGGTCGATGAACTGGGGGAACAGGCCGACGAGAGCAACATCCGCTATTTTGCCGGCGATCTGCGCGAGCGTCTGACCATTGCCAACCTGCTGTCAGCCACCATTGACGCCTTTGACGATATCGACATTCTGGTCAATGGCGCCCGCCAGGTTGTGGCAACCGATGCGCTGGACCCGCAGGATGAAACCCTTGATCAGCTTTTGAACCAAAGCCTGCTGCCGTCGGTGCGCCTGTCGCAGCAGGTGGCAAAACGGATGATCAAGCAGGGGGAGGAACGCGAGGGTGACGGCCCGTTGGGCAGCATCATCAACCTTTCTTCCATCGCCGCCCGCCGCACCCACCCGGAGCTGATGGCCTATTCCGTGGCCTCTGCCGCACTGGATCAGGCAACCCGCTCCCTGGCTGTAGCGCTGGCGCCGCACCGGATCCGCGTGAACTCCATCGCCTTCGGGTCCGTGATGAGCGCCTCGATGCAGGCGACACTCAAGGAAAACCGCAGCTTCCGGCAGGATATCGAGGCGCACACCCCGTTGGGCCGGGTCGCCTCTCCCACCGAACTCACCCAGACCGCCCAGTATCTCGCCTCCGACGCCTCCGGCTTCATGACCGGGCAGGTGCTGACACTGGACGGCGGCCGTACTTTGCTGGACCCGGTGTCCGCGCCGATGCACTGATTGGAAAGACCTGTGACTGCTGAAATGAAAGACGAGAAGGCCCAGGCGGCTGCCTGGTTCCGGGAATTGCGCGACCAGATCGTTGCGGCCTTTGAGGCGCTGGAGGACACCCACAGCGAAGGCCCGTTCGCGGATATGGAGCCGGGCCGGTTCGAGGTGACGGAAACCAAGCGGACCTCGGACGACGGTTCCGACGCCGGCGGCGGGCTGATGAGCGTGATGCGCGGCGGACGGGTGTTCGAGAAGGTCGGCGTCAACATCTCTGAGGTCTACGGTATCCTGGGCGAACGCGCCCAAGCCGCGATGGCGGCGCGCAAGGGCATTCCGGGCATGAGGGACGACCCTAGGTTCTGGGCCTCCGGCATCTCGCTGGTCGCCCATATGCGCAATCCGCATGTGCCCGCCGTGCACATGAACACCCGCATGTTCTGGACCCCGCACGCCTGGTGGTTCGGCGGCGGCTCGGACCTGAACCCTTGCATCGAATACGCAGAAGACACAGCGCATTTTCATGGAGCCCAGAAACAGCATTTAGACCCGCACGGCGCAGAGCTCTACCCGCGGCTCAAAGAATGGGCGGATGAGTATTTCTACATCCCCCACCGCAAGCGCGCCCGCGGGGTGGGCGGCATCTTCATGGATGACCAGAACTCTGGTGACTGGGCCGCGGATTTTGCCCTGACCCGGGACATCGGCCGCGCCTTCCTGCCGGCCTTCGTGCCGCTGGTCGAAAAGCGCCGGGTGCAGGACTTTGACGAGGCGGACAAGGACGCCCAGCTGATCCACCGCGGCCTCTATGCGGAATACAACCTTGTTTATGACCGCGGGACCAAGTTCGGTCTGGAAACCGGCCATGACGCCAACGCGGTTCTGATGAGCCTGCCGCCTCTGGCCAAATGGGTCTGAACCGCAGGCAGCCCTGAAGCTGACAACGCGCTGCTTAAAAGCGGCGCGATTTTTCTTGCGGCGGATTTACGCTGATCCGAACCCTTTGGGGCGCGACATTGCGCCGCCCTGCGCTAAGATGAAACGCAACAGGCAAAGAAAAGAGCAGCATTCACACAGCGAGGCAGGGAGCACATCACATGCGCAGACTGGTTCTTGGGGCATTGGCACTGGCATTGGCGGCGGGCTGCGGCGGGCCGCCGGAGAGGGACACCAGCACCCCGGCAGTCACCCGCACCGAACCGGCCAATTCGCGGCTTGCCGGGCTCTCTACCTATCCCCGCTTCGGCGACCGCGACCCGCATGACTGGGAAGGGCGCAAACCCTGGTCCTACCCGGTGCACGGCATCGACGTCTCGCGCTATCAGGGTACCATCGACTGGAACAAGGTGCGCCGCTCAGGCGTGTCCTTTGCCTATATCAAGGCAACCGAAGGCGGCGACCACACAGACGCCAAGTTCCGCGAAAACTGGCGCGGCGCGCGTGCCGCGGGGCTGAAACGCGGCGCCTACCACTATTACTACTTCTGCCGCCCGGCAGCGGAGCAGGCGCGCTGGTTCATCCGCAATGTGCCCAAGGACGCAAACGCGCTGCCGCCGGTGCTGGACATGGAGTGGAACCACCGCTCCCGCACCTGCACCACCCGGCCAGGCGGTGCCAAAGTGCGGGCGGAGGCGCGCAAGTTCCTGAACATCCTGGAACGCCACTACGGCAAGCGCCCGGTTGTCTACACCACGGTGGATTTCTACCGCGACACCGGCATCGGCAGTCTTGGCGGCACCGAGTTCTGGCTGCGCTCCGTCGCGGGCCACCCGCAAAAGGTCTACCCGGGCAAGGCCTGGAGCTTCTGGCAGTATTCTGGCACTGGCGAGGTGCCCGGGATTGCGGGCGACGTCGATCTCAACACCTTCCGCGGCAGCCCCGAAAGCTGGCTGAGGTGGTCCGGGCAGATCTGACGCCGGGCAGGGGGCTTTGCCCCCTCGCGCCCTGGGCGCTCACCCCCTGGATATTTTCAGCCGGATGAAGAGCGGATCCTTAATTCATCTGGCCCCAATTACCCCGGAGCGCGAGGCAGCGCCTCGCTTCAGGCCTTCCAGTCGAAGAAGCCCTTGCCGGCCTTCTCCAGCAGCTTGGCCGCCATCTCCCGGCCCAGCTCCGCACCGTCCTCGACTGCACAGGTCTGGTCGTCACTGATCGCCTCCGACCCGTCCGGCCGCAGCACCTCGCCGCGCAGGTGCAGGGTGGTGCCGTCCAGCTCCGCCAGCCCCGCAATCGGCGTCTCGCAGGAACCATCAAGCGCGGCCAGAAAGGCGCGCTCCGCCGCCAGCCGCTGACCCGTCTCATGGTCATGGATCGCCGCCAGCATGTCGCCTGCGCGGCTGTCATCCGAACGCCGCTCGATGCCGATGGCGCCCTGCGCCACCGCGGGCAGCATGTCGCTGGTCTCAATCGCGGTGGCAGGCACATCGTCCATCGCCAGACGGTTCAGGCCCGCCATCGCCAGGAAGGTGCACTCCGCCACGCCCTCGGACAGTTTGCGCAGGCGGGTCTGCACATTGCCGCGGAACTCCACCACCTTCAGGTCCGGGCGGCGATTGAGCAGCTGCGCCCGGCGGCGCAGCGATGAGGTGCCGACCACCGCGCCCTCCGCCAGATCATGCAAGGACTTCAGCGCAGGGGAAATAAACGCATCCCGCACGTCCTCGCGCGGCAGATAGGTGTCCAGCGCCAGCCCCTCCGGCTGCGCGACCGGCATGTCCTTCATCGAATGCACCGCGATGTCGATGGCACCCGACAACAGGTCCTCTTCGATCTCCTTGGTGAACAGCCCCTTGCCGCCCAATTCCTTCAGCGGCTTGTCCGCTGCAATCAGCGCCTGATTGTCGCCGGTGGTCTTGATCACCACGATCTCGAACGCCTCCAGCGGCAGATCAAAGGCCGCGGCCAGGCGCGCGCGGGTCTCATACGCCTGGGCCAGCGCCAGCGGCGATCCGCGGGTGCCAATCTTCAGGGGCGAAGCGGGGGAGGGCAGGGTCAGTGTCATGCAGAAAGCCATAAATCAGTTTGCATCCCGGAGGAAACCGGTTTTTGCGCATCTCCCACGGGCCGGGCGCGCGGGCCTTGACATAGGACAAGGCGCAACCGCGCCGGGCGCGGCACATCGCCCCTGCTCTTGACATTCCGCCTCTCAGGCATGACCTCAGGAGCCAGCTGACAAAGAGGATGACCATGGCCGGACAAAAGAAGCTGCTGCGCGCATTGGCGGGTGAGAAACAGGATGTGCCGCCGATCTGGATGATGCGCCAGGCGGGCCGCTACCTGCCGGAATACCGCGCCACGCGGGCTGAGGCCGGGGATTTCCTGTCGCTCTGCTACAATTCCGATCTGGCTGCCGAAGTAACGCTGCAGCCGATCCGCCGCTACGGCTTTGATGCGGCGATCCTGTTTGCCGACATCCTGCTGATCCCGCAGGCGCTAGGCGCCGACCTGTGGTTCGTGACCGGCGAAGGCCCGCGGCTGTCGACCATCACCACCGAGGCGGATTTTGCCAAGCTGGGTCCGGCCTCCGACATCCACGAGACGCTGAACCCGATTTACGAAACCATTCGCATCCTGTCGCGCGAGCTGCCGTCCGAAACGACGCTGATTGGCTTTGCCGGCGCACCTTGGACCGTAGCAACCTACATGATCGCTGGCCGCGGCACCCCGGACCAGGGGCCCGCCCACGCCTTGCGTGAAGAAAACACCGCCCTGTTCGAAGCACTTCTGGCGCGCATTACCGAGGCGACCATCGACTACCTCTCCAAGCAGATCGAGGCCGGCGCCGAAGTGGTCAAGATATTCGACAGCTGGGCCGGCTCGCTGAAGGGCGAGGCGTTCCGGAAATACGCGCTGGAACCCTGCCGCCAGATCACCGCAGCGCTGAAGGAGCGCCACCCGGGCATCCCCGTTATCGGTTTCCCGCGCGAAGCGGGTGAAAAATACGTGGGTTTTGCCAAGGCGACCGGCGTCGACTGCGTGGCGCTCGACAATGCGGTTGATCCGGCCTGGGCTGCCGCCAATCTGCAGGTGGACGGCTGCGTGCAGGGCAACCTCGCCTCCCGCCACATGGTGACCGGCGGGCAGGAACTGGTGGACGAGACCCGCCGCATCGTCGAGGCCTTCAGGAACGGCCCGCACATCTTCAACCTGGGCCACGGCATCACCCCGGATGCCAATCCGGACAACGTGCAGCTGATGATCGACACCGTCCGCAACGGCTGATCTTGTGTTAGCCTGAAAGATGCGGCAATAGCCGCATCTTCGGATACATCCAGAGGTCTCACGATGGACTACAGCAGAATGGGCGGCGCCCGCATGGGCAGCAACAAGCCCCGCCACGCGGAACATAACGCCAAGGGCACCAAGAAGAACCCTTTTGGCAAGCAGGCGGACAAGACCGAACTGCTCAAGCGGATGAAAGCTGCGGCTGAAAAGGCCAAGAAAGAAGACTGACCCTACGTCCGGGCCAGTTCTGCCAGGATTTTCTCCGTGTGCTGGCCGCGCCGGGGGATCTCCGGCGGTGTCCATTCCGGCTGGCTGGAAAACCGCGGGGCAGGGGCGGCTTGCAGCACACCGTCTGCCTCCACCCAGGTGCCGCGTGCATTCATCGGATGCGCCATTGCCTCCTCCGGGTTCAGCACCGGGGCCACACAGGCATCTGACCCCTCGAACAGCGCCGCCCAATGATCACGCGGCTGGCTGGCAAAGAGTCCGGCCAGGCGGCCGGTCAGCGTGGGCCAAAGCACCTTGTTGAACTGCTGCTGGAACTCGGGATCCTTCGACAGCCCCAGCTGCTCCAGAAACAGCGCATAGAACTTCGGCTCCAGGCATTGCACGGAAACATAGCCGCCATCGGCACAGGCATAGGTGCGGCACCAATGCGGCCCGTCTAGCAGGTTTGCTCCACGTGTGACGCCAAAGTTCCCGGCCTGGCGGATGCTCATCAGCAGGTTCATCATATGGGCTGACCCGTCATAGATCGCGGCATCCACCACGCAGCCCTCGCCGGTGGATTTAGCCTTGAGAAGACCTGCCAGCATGCCCGCCACCAGATACATCGCGCCGCCGCCGATATCCCCCACCAGCGTGGCAGGTGTCAGCGGCGCATCGCCGGGGTTCGAGGCGTACCACAGCGCGCCGGACAGCGAGATGTAATTGAGGTCATGTCCCGCTGCATGGGCCTGCGGGCTGTCCTGGCCCCAGCCCGTCATCCGGCCATAGACCAGGCCTGGGTTCACTGCATGGCACTCTGCCGGCCCGAGCCCCAGCCGCTCCATCACGCCAGGACGGAAACCCTCGATCAGCCCATGTGCGTTTTTGGCAAGTTTCAGGAATGTTTTGGCGCCGTCCGGGTCCTTCAGGTCCAGCATTACCGACCGCTTGCCGCGGTCCAGCAGCGAGGTTTCAGGCATTCCCGGTGCACGGGCCGGTGTACGGGCGGTGTACGGCCGGTGCACGCAGATAACCTCCGCCCCGAGGTCCGCCAGTGTCATCGCGGCAAAAGGGCCAGGACCCAGCCCTTCAACTTCCAGAATGCGGATCCCTTGCAGCATATGGTGCCCCTGTTTGCGGTGTTCGGTTCCGGCCAGTCTGCGGCGGCTCAGGCGTTTCGGGCAAGCTGCTGGCGGAATTTCCGTGGCGGCATTCCGGTACCATTGGCAAAGACCCGGCTGAAATGGGCGGGATCGTTGAAGCCCAGCTCATAGGCGATCTGCGCGGCGGTCAGGTTTGTGTAGATCAGCAGCCGCCGCGCTTCGCGCAGAACGCGGGCCTTGATCAGCGCAGAGGCGGACTGCCCGGTTGCCTGATGGGCAATGCGATTGAGATGGGTGGCGGAAACGGCCAGTTCGCCGGCATAATCCGCAAGCGTGCGGCGCTGGCGGAAATCGCGCTCCACCAGTGCCTCAAAGCGTGCAAATAAGGGGCTGGCCAGCGAATGTGACGCTGCATCCTGATCGTCGGCAATGGCGCGCGCCGCCGCAGCGGTGAGTGAAAGCGCCAGCCCGCGCAGCATCTGGGCGTGGCCAAAGTCCCGGCAGCCGTATTCACGGTAGAGCTGTTCTGCAAGGTTTTGCAATCCGGCAGGCAGCGGCAGCACAGCGGGCAGGTCCAGCCGCGCGCGTAGCCCCTCACTTGGAAACAGGTTCTGATCCAGGAACTCAGAAGCGAGGGTCATGACCCAGCCTGAGGTGCAGGGGCCAAAACTGAAGCCATGCACCACGCCGCGGGGCACATTGACCAGGCAAGGCGGGGCAAGGGAATGGCTGATTCCGTCAATTTCAGCCCTGCCGCCGCCTTCGCTCAGAAGCAAAAGCTGATGCAGCCGCGCGTGACGGTGCGGCCGCAATTCCCAGTCGTGCAGCTCTGAACGGGCTCGGATCGTCTCAATATGCAGCACATCGGCCAGTTCGGCTGTTTCGCCGAACAAGTTGTAGCTATCTATCCGAGGTTTGGGCGTCATGTTCGAAATGTACAGGAAATGACGCGCTTGGTCCATTCGCAAGCCTGGGCGGCCATCGCATAATCTTTGGTGCACGAATGCAAAAAGCAAACAGGGGAATGCGCATGTCCACGCATCAGACGCAGGTTGTCATCATTGGCGGCGGGCCTTCGGGGCTGCTGCTGTCGCAGCTCTTGCACTGCAAGGGGATCGGCTCGATCGTGCTGGAAAAGCATACCCGGGAGCATGTGCTGGGCCGCATCCGGGCAGGGGTGCTGGAGCATGGTTTCGTCAACCTCATGCGCGAGGCGGGCTGCGGCGCCCGCATGGACCGCGAGGGGGAGATCCACGAAGGTTTTCTCATCGCCCATCAGGGACAGTTGGACCGCATCGACCTGGCAGGCCGCACCGGCGGCGACACGGTGGTGGTCTACGGCCAGACTGAAGTGACCCGTGACCTGTATGAAGCGCGGGACGCAATGGGCGGCGCGGTCATTCACGAGGCGCAGAATGTGCAGCCGCAGGCCCTGACCGAAGCGCGCCCCTTTGTGACTTGGGAGCAGAATGGAGAGGCGCAGCGGGCAGAGTGCGATTTCATCGTTGGCGCCGACGGGTTCCACGGAGTCAGCCGCAAGTCGATCCCGTCTGATGTGCTGAAGGAATATGAGAAGGTCTACCCCTTTGGCTGGCTGGGGGTACTGTCAGAGACACCGCCAGTGGCCGAAGAGCTGATTTATGCACGGCATGAGCGCGGTTTTGCCCTCTGCTCGCTGCGCAGCCGGGTGCTGAGCCGCTATTACATCCAGGTGCCGCTGACCGACCGCGTGGAGGATTGGAGCGATGCGGCGTTCTGGGAGGAGTTGAAGCGGCGGCTGCCCGCGGACGTGGCGGCGGGCCTGCAGACCGGCCCGTCGATCGAGAAATCCATCGCGCCGCTGCGCAGCTTTGTGGCTGAGCCGATGCGCTATGGCAATTTGTTCCTGGCAGGCGACGCGGCCCATATCGTGCCGCCCACCGGTGCCAAGGGGCTGAACCTGGCGGCGTCAGACATCCACTATCTCTACCACGGTTTCCTGGATCACTACCTGAAGGGCGACAGTACCGGGCTGGACGCCTATTCGGAAAAGGCGCTGGCGCGGGTTTGGAAGGCGGAGCGGTTCAGCTGGTGGATGACCAACCTGCTGCACAGGGCGCCGGAGGGGTCGGAGACCGACCTGAGGCTGCAAAGGGCGGAACTGGATTACCTGTTTTCCTCAGATGCAGCACAGGTCTCGCTGGCTGAGAACTATGTGGGGCTTCCTTACTGACTGCTGTGGAGGACTCGCTTTACTACTTGAAAGCAGGGGCTCCCGTGCCTTGTCAGTGCATCAAAGATGCCCGGCCAAGCCTTGGGTCTGGCGCCGCGCAGAAGCGCGGCGCGGCAGCGAGCCTTGCGCGCTGCCCAAGGTCCGGCGTCAGCCGGCCGCCAGGGCAGGGGCGGGAGCGCCCCAGGCGACCGTCAGCTTCCGGCTGCTTCCGCGCGGAGCCTCAGCTAGATCCAGCAACGCTGCGCCGAAATCTGCAAAGGAGATTTGCGAGTTGCCCTCAGCATCCGTGACCAGCGTGTCAGTTCCAAAGCGGTAGCTGCCGGTCTGCGGCCCTTCTGCCAGCATCGCGGGCGGGCGGAGGCAGGTCCATTGCGCTTCGGTCTCTGCGTCCAGCAGGGCGTCCTGTGCGGCGCAGGCCTCGGCGATTGGGCGGACGCCATCGGGCAGGAAACCCGGTGCAGTCAGCACCGTATGGCCGCTGCCATCTGCCAGCTTCAGCGTCGCGGCGCCGCCGGTTACCAGTGCGGGGATGCCTGCCTGCCGTGCAGCAGCCAGTGCGGTGCGGGTCAACGGTACCAGATCTGCCTCGCGTCCTGCAGACGGGCGCAGGGCGCTGATCACCAGGTCATGCCCCTTGGCAGCTGCGGCCGCAGCGTCAGGGTCTTTCAGCAGATCCAATGCAAACGGTGTGACATTCGGGCTGATGGCGGCCAGCGCCTGCGGCTGGCGCGCCACTGCGGTCACGTGGTGGCCACGGGATACTGCCGCTTTCAAGGCTGCGCTGCCTACGTCGCCGGTGGCACCGAAAAGAATGATTTTCATGACGCTCTCCTGGTTGTCTTGATGTCGAGATATATAGTCACAAATCTTGACGTCAAGATAAAACTGCCCGGCTGGGTGCTTATGGCCGCCGCGGGCTTGGCAGGGCGGGGCAGGGCGGCTAGGTCTGAAGGGAACCGCAACGGAGCGCCAGGGAGGCCCAGCCTATGCAGATGAGTGACCAGAAAGAGATCGCCGCCGATCCGGCAACTGTCTATACAGCGCTGCTGACGCCGGAGGTGCTGCAGGCCTGCGTGCCCGGTGCGCAGGAGGTGACCGGCACGCCGGAAGACGGCTTTGAGGCCACGGTCACCCAGAAGGTCGGGCCGGTCAAAGCCACTTTCAAGGGACAGGTCACGCTGTCGGATCTGATTGAAAACGAAAAACTGACCATTTCCGGCGAAGGCAAAGGCGGCGCGGCTGGATTTGCCAAGGGCGGTGCTGTCGTGACTTTGGCGCCGTCTGAAACCGGCACGCTGTTGTCTTATGACGTTGAAGCTAAGGTCGGCGGCAAGCTGGCGCAGCTGGGCAGCCGGATCATTGACGGCTTTGCCAAAAAGATGGCGGATCAGTTCTTTGCCAATCTTCAGGCGCATCTGGCGCCGGAAGATGAAAACCAGGATGGCGATGCACCGGAAGAGGGTGAGGAAAAGAAGGGCTGGTTCAGCAAGGTGACAGGCCGCGGCTAACCCCTGCACTGGCGCACAGTTCATTCTGCGGCGTGATCCTGCGGGCAGGGCTGGCAGGCGCGGCAAACCGCCGCTAGGGTGGCCGGGATTTGAGACCATCCCGGAGGCACCATGGCGGCGATCCTGTCTATCCGCGATCTGCGCAAAACATACGATGGCGGTTTCCAGGCGCTGAAAGGCGTTTCTCTGGAAATTGAAGAGGGTGAAATCCTTGCCCTGCTCGGCCCCAATGGTGCGGGCAAGACCACGCTGATTTCAACTATTTGCGGCATTACCACCGCGACCTCCGGGGTTGTCAGTGTGGGCGGGTTCGACAATGTCGGCCAGTTCCGGCAGGCGCGTGCCCTGATCGGTCTGGTGCCGCAGGAAATCACGCTGGAGCCCTTCACCAAGGTTCTGGATACTGTCACGTTTTCCCGAGGCCTGTTCGGCAAGCCTGCCGATCCCGCGCTGGTGGAGGAGGTCTTGCGCAAACTGTCGCTGTGGGAGAAGCGGGACAGCCGGATCATGGACCTGTCGGGGGGCATGAAGCGGCGGGTGCTGATTGCCAAGGCGCTGGCGCATGAGCCGCGCATCCTGTTCCTGGATGAGCCGACCGCGGGCGTTGACGTCGAGCTGCGCAAGGACATGTGGGAGATCGTCCGGGAACTGAAGGCGGACGGGGTCACCATCATCCTGACCACCCACTACATCGAGGAAGCCGAAGCGATTGCCGACCGGGTCGGTGTGATCACCGGCGGCGAGCTGCTGCTGGTCGAGGAAAAGGAGCAGCTGATGGCCCGAATGGGGCAGAAACAGCTGGAGGTGCAGCTGACTGCACCGGTCAAAGCAATCCCCGCGGCGCTGGCGCAGCACAATCTGCAGATCGTCAACGGCGGTGATGCCTTGCTTTATACCTATGACACCCGGGCGGAGCGCACCGGTATCACCACGCTTTTGAACGACGTGGCGGAGGCAGGGCTGGTGCTGGCGGATGTGCAGACCCGCGAATCCAGTCTGGAAGATATCTTTGTCGGCCTGGTTTCGGCTGGCGCGGCGTCGGAGGATGCAGCATGAACTGGACAGCAGTAGCCACCATCTACAAGGCGGAAATGGCGCGGTTCTGGCGCACTTTTCTGCAAAGCTTTATTTCGCCTGTTCTGTCCACCTCGCTCTATTTCGTGGTGTTCGGCAGCGCCATCGGCAGCCGCATCCAGGAGGTTGACGGGGTCGAATACGGCGCCTTCATCGTGCCGGGGCTGGTGATGCTGTCGGTGATCACGCAGAGCATCTCCAACGCATCTTTCGGGATCTACTTCCCGAAATTCATCGGCAATATCTATGAGATCCTGTCGGCGCCGATCAACTTCCTGGAAGTGGTTGCGGGGTTTGTCGGCGCGGCGGCGACTAAGTCGCTGTTTATCGGCACGGTGATCCTCTGCACGGCCTCGCTGTTTGTGGATCTTTCGGTCCAGCATCCGCTGGCGATGGTGGCGTTTCTGGTGCTGACCTGCCTCAGCTTCTCACTGATGGGGTTCATTATTGGAATCTGGGCCGGGAATTTCGAACAGCTGCAGCTGGTGCCGCTCCTGGTGGTGACACCGCTGGTGTTCCTGGGCGGGTCATTCTACTCGATCTCTATGCTGCCGCCGGTCTGGCAGACGATCACCTTGTTCAACCCTGTAGTCTACCTGGTCTCCGGCTTCCGCT
This sequence comes from Leisingera sp. ANG-S5, assembly GCF_000813925.1. Lineage (NCBI taxonomy): Bacteria > Pseudomonadati > Pseudomonadota > Alphaproteobacteria > Rhodobacterales > Roseobacteraceae > Leisingera > Leisingera sp. ANG-S5. Next base: position 399,189 of record NZ_JWLH01000010.1, read on the forward strand.
GGGCCTTTTTCGGCCAGGCGGATGTGCCTGTGCTGCTGAGCCTTTGCGCCATTGGAGGGTTTACTCTCGCTTGCGTGGGCGTGATCTGGTGGATCTTCAAAACGGGCTGGCGCATCCGCGCGTGACCCGGCGCTGATGCACGATGTTGCGCCTGCAGCCAGTTCCGAGCGTTAGCACGGTGCTGGCTCCGCGGGAGGCAACAGCTGCAAGCCGCTGACCTTAGTGGCTGGCAAGCAGCCGTGCTCTTTGCCGTGCGCAAACCAGCGTTGCAATTATGCCCGCGACTGTGCGGTTTTTGCATTTCACGCCAATTCCCAAGACCGCGCACCTTGTTTCACCCCGGGCGGCCCTCTACATCGGCGCCATGAGATTTCACCTGCCTTTCCTGAAAAGACAGCCGCTGGTGGCAGTGGTTCGCCTCAATGGCGCTATCGGAATGCCCGGGCGCGGCTCCCTGAGCGATGCAGCACTGGCCCCGGTATTGGAGCGTGCCTTCCGCAAGGGCAAGCCCGCCGCCGTGGCGCTGGAGATTAATTCGCCCGGAGGCTCGCCGGTGCAAAGCTCGCTGATCGGCGCCCGCATCCGGCGGCTGTCGGAAGAGCTGGAAGTGCCGGTCTATGCCTTTGTCGAAGATGTTGCCGCCTCTGGCGGCTATTGGCTGGCGGCGGCCGCGGATGAAATCTGGGCCGACGCTAGTTCCGTTCTGGGTTCAGTCGGGGTTATCTCTGCTGGATTTGGGGCGCATGTGCTGCTGGCCCGCCAAGGGGTGGAGCGGCGGGTTTATACCGCGGGTGAGAGCAAATCGATGCTGGACCCGTTCCGCCCGGAAAACCCTGAGGATGTGAAGCGCCTCAAGGTGATCCTGAACGACATCCACGCCAATTTTATCGACCACGTCACCGAGCGCCGCGGCTCCAAGCTGCACAGCGAAGAGAGCCTGTTCACCGGCGAAATCTGGCTGGCGCGCCGGGCCGAGGAACTGGGGCTGATCGACGGCATCGGCCACTTGAAGCCCAAAATGCAGGAACGGTTTGGCGAGAAGGTCCGTTTCCGCCGCTATGGCCTGAAGAAACCGCTGCTGAGCCGCTTTGGCATGCAGGTCGCGCAGGATGCGCTGGCCGGGATCGAGGAGCGTGCCGAATACGCGCGTTTCGGTCTCTGACGTGCTGTTCAAGATCGTTGCAATCTTTCTGGTGGTGATGGCTGTGCTGGCGATGTTCGGCAAGCTGCGGTTTCCCGGCCAGAAGCAAATAAATTCCAGGCGCTGCCCGTCCTGCGGCCGCTTCAAGATCGGCAAGGGGCCGTGCGCCTGTAAGAAGGGGGATCGTGGCAAATGATGCCATGGCTGTATTCGGCGCTTGGTTTGGTCATCCTGCTGCTGGCGGGAGACGCGCTGGTGCGTGGTGCGGTGAACCTCAGCCTGCGGCTGGGGGTTCCTGCGCTGATTGTCAGCCTGACCATCGTCGCCTTCGGCACTTCGGCACCGGAGCTGCTGATCGCCATCAGTGCCGTGCATGAGGGTGCTGACGGCATCGCAATGGGCAATGTGGTGGGCTCCAACACTGCCAATATCCTGCTGGTGCTGGGCATACCGGCCCTCATGCGTGCATTGCACACCAGCGAATGCAGCACACGCAAGAACTATATCTTCATGCTCGGCGCGTCGGTGCTGTTCATCGGCCTGGCCTTTTGCGGCACTTTCACCATCTGGTCCGGCCTGATCCTGCTGGCCGCGCTGTCCGTGGTGCTGGGTATCGCCTTCCGCGAGGCGCGCAACCACCGCCGTAACGGCAAAGGCAATGGCTGCGCCGCTGATGCGGATCTGGAAGAGATCGAGGAAGCCGACCCTGACATGCCCTATTGGCGTGTCTGTATCTACCTGCTGCTGGGACTGATCGGCCTGCCGCTGGGCGCGGACTTGCTGGTGGACAATGCCAGCATCATTGCGCGCACCTACGGCATCAGCGAAACGGTCATCGGCCTGACGCTGGTGGCGGTCGGCACCTCGCTGCCGGAGCTGGCCACCACTGTGATGGCGGCGCTGCGCCGCCAGGCGGATGTGGCGCTGGGCAATGTGATCGGCTCCAACATGTTCAACCTGCTGGCCATCATAGGCATCGCCACCTTTGTTGGCCCGATCAGCGTGGATCCGGAGTTCCTGCAGTTCGATCTGTGGGTGATGCTGGGGGCCTCGCTGCTGCTGATCCCCTTTGTCTTTTTCAAACAGGACATCACCCGGATTTGGGGTGTAATTCTGACTGCGCTTTATCTGGCTTATATGGCCGTCCTGTTTTAACTGTTTCTCTGCATTTTCAGCAGGGAGGCACAGATGCGGGCATTGGTGACCGGAGCGGGCAGGCGGCTGGGGCGTGCCATGGCTTTGGAGCTTGCGGCGCAAGGATACGATGTCGCTATCCACTATGCCTCTTCAGCTGATGAGGCTCAGGATACGGTCAATCATATCCGTGCAAAGGGCTGCCAGGCGGTCGCGTTGCAGGCGGACCTGCTGGAAGAGTACCAAGCCCAGGCGCTGCTGCCGCGGGCAGCGGACGCGCTGGGCGGTCCGGTTACCTGCCTGATCAACAATGCCTCCGTGTTCGAGCATGACACACTGGCCACGGCCACCCGCGGCAGCTGGGACCGGCATCTGGACAGCAATTTGCGGGCGCCGTTTGTGCTGCTGCAAGCGATGGCAGCGCAGGACGTTCCGGTTGACTTGGATGCTGCCGGCGAGCCGCGAGCCTGGGGCCTGGCAGTCAATATGATCGACCAGCGGGTGCGCAAGCTGACACCTGAATTCATGAGCTACACCCTGGCCAAATCAGCGCTGTGGACGCTGACGCAGACGGCGGCGCAGGCGCTGGCTCCGCGGATCCGCGTCAACGCCATCGGTCCAGGCCCGACCCTGCAAGGGCCGCGGCAGAGCGCGGAGCAATTCGACCGCCAGCGTAAGGCCACTATTTTGCAGCGCGGCGCGGATGCGGGGGATGTTACCGCGGCTCTTAGCTATTTGCTGCAGGCAAAGGCCGTGACGGGCCAGATGATCTGCGTCGACGGCGGTCAGCACCTGGGCTGGCAGACCCCGGACAGCGACGGTCTTGAGTGACGCAAACGCCGGGAAAACCGTCCCTTTCGCTGCAAGTTTTGCACCGGTTCACCTGCCGTCACGGAAGCGTTACAAAAGTGCCTTTCTTTTCAAAACCTTGACAGGCGGCGTGAAAAATTTTGCGTTAAATCAGCACTTTAACAGGGCGCCTAAAATTTAGGCATTTGTCCAAAACCGCTCTGAAATAAGAGAAAAGGCGGGATAGCCCAAAGATATCTCCGCAGTTATCCACAGCTTCCGTGGATTTCCCCGCTCTTGATCCTGGCACGCAAACATTGCAGCCATCGCCGGGGAATCATATGTCTTGGCGCATGACTGACCAGCCTTCCGAAACTGCCCCGGATTCGCCTGTCCGCACCGGCTATGCCGTGATTCAGGATTATGTGAAAACTCTGGACGCATCGCCCGGCGTCTACCGGATGCTGGATGCGGACAGCCGGGTGCTTTATGTCGGCAAGGCGCGCAATTTGAAGGCGCGGGTGTCGAACTACACCCGTCCCGGCAACAGTCCGCGGATCGAGCGGATGATCGCTCTGACTGCCTCGATGATGTTTCTGACCACCCGGACGGAAACCGAGGCGTTGCTGCTGGAACAAAACCTGATCAAGCAGCTGAAGCCCAAGTACAACGTGCTGCTGCGCGACGACAAAAGTTTCCCCAATATCCTGGTGGCCAAGGATCATGCTTTTCCGCAGATCAAGAAGCACCGCGGCGCCCGCAAGCAGAAGGGCAGCTATTTCGGCCCCTTCGCCAGCGCAGGCGCGGTGAACCGGACGCTCAACCAGCTGCAAAAGGCGTTCCTGTTGCGCAACTGCTCGGATTCGATGTTCGAGACCCGCACGCGGCCCTGCCTGCAGTACCAGATCAAGCGCTGCACAGCGCCCTGCACCGGGCTGATCAGCGAGGAGGATTATGCCGCCAGCGTGCGTGACGCCGAACGGTTCCTGTCCGGCCGCTCCACCAAGGTGCAGGAGGAACTGGCCGAGCAGATGATGGCCGCATCCGAGGCGATGGAGTTCGAGCGCGCCGCCGCGCTGCGCGACCGGATCAAGGCGCTGACCCAGGTGCAGACTTCGCAGGGTATCAACCCGCGCGGGGTGGCGGAGGCGGATGTGATCGGCCTGCACATGGATGGCGGCCAGGCCTGCGTGCAGGTTTTCTTCATCCGTGCCAATCAGAACTGGGGCAACCAGGATTTCTACCCGCGGGTGGATGCGGACAACAGCCCGGCAGAGATCATGGAAGCCTTCCTCGGCCAGTTTTACAGCAACAAGGAGCCGCCGCGGCAGCTGATCCTGTCCGACGGCATCGAAAACGCTGACCTGATGGAGGCTGCGCTGAGCGAGAAGGCAGAGCGCAAGGTCGAGCTGCTGGTGCCCCAGCGCGGCGAAAAGACCGAGCTGGTCGCCTTTGCGGTGCGCAACGCGCGCGAAAGCCTGGCCCGCCGTATGGCCGAAAGCGCGACGCAAGCCAAACTGCTGCGCGGGATTGCCGAAGCCTTTGGGCTGAACGGCCCGCCGCAGCGGATCGAGGTCTACGACAACTCCCATATCCAGGGCACCAATGCCGTGGGCGGCATGATCGTGATGGGGCCGGAGGGCTTCATGAAAAACGCCTACCGCAAGTTCAATATCAGGGGGGACGACCTGGTGCCGGGCGATGACTTCGGCATGATGAAGGAAGTGCTGAACCGCCGCTTCTCGCGCCTTCTGAAAGAAGACCCGGACCGGGAAAAGGGCTTGTGGCCGGACTTGCTGCTGATCGATGGCGGCGCCGGGCAGGTCTCTGCCGTGGCAGAGATTATGGAGGCGCACGGGGTTCAGGACATCCCCATGGTCGGCGTCGCCAAGGGTGTGGATCGCGACCACGGCAAGGAAGAGTTTTACCGCCCCGGCGAGAGCGCCTTTGCCCTGCAGCGCAATGACCCGGTGCTCTATTTCGTCCAGCGGATGCGGGACGAGGCGCACCGGTTTGCGATTGGCACCCACCGCGCCAAACGCGCCAAGGCGGTCAGTGCCACGCCATTGGATGAGGTCCCTGGTGTCGGCGCCTCGCGCAAGCGGGCGCTGCTGGCGCATTTCGGCAGCGCCAAGGCCGTGAGCCGCGCCAATCTGGCCGACCTCAAGGCCGTGGATGGGATCTCCGAAGCGCTGGCTGAACGGATCTATGACCACTTCCATGCGCAGGGGTAGGCTGCTGATTTTGGGCTGAGAGGCAATCGTGCTAAGTCTGAAGGGCAGCCCTTAACTGCCCGGAGGAATTATGCCTGTCTCCCTGACCGTGAAAAACGTTGTCTATGACACCTATTCGGTGTCCGGAAAAACGCTGCCGGACATTGCCAAGAGCATCAAGAAAAGCGGCCCCAAAGACCCTAACGACAACAAGAAGGTGGCCTTTCTGACCACCACGGAACTGGAATGCCTGACGGCCAAGGGCAAATATGTGGCTGACGGCAAACCCAAGGTCGACAAGAAAACCGGCTGGTTCGAGGTGACGGCCAAGGTCTCAGCGCTGAAACTGATCCTGCACACAACGGTCAAATGCCCCAAACGCTCTGTCAGCGGGTTGTCGCCGCGGGCGCTGATCGAATGGTACCGCTTCTATGCTTGCTGCCTGGTGCATGAGGCGGAACATGTGAGCAAGGCCAAGAAGGAATGCGAGAAGATTGCCAAGGAATTGAACAAGCTCAAGGGTACCGGGCTGGCGGATACTGAAGCGGATGCGCTGAAGATGGCACAGGAAGACCTGATGCGGGTGATCAACATTCACATATTCGACGACCGCGACCGTCTGAACGAGATGCACCGGAAATTCGACCGGTCCAGCCATCACGGCGAAAAGAAGGGGGCGCTGCTGGATACTTCGGTGGGGTGAAGAGGACGCGCCCCTCGTGCAAACTTCGCTCGATGACCTCAACCCGCCGCTGCGCTTCTGTGCCTGTTGCCGCTGAATTTTGGCTAACGCCGCTTTCCACTTGCGAAACAGACGGATAATGTGCGCCGCATGAAGTGGACTCTGCCCAATATCCTCACCCTGCTGCGGCTGGTCGCAGCGCCCGGCCTGGCCGTGATGTTCCTGTATTTCAGCCGCCCCTATGCGGACTGGTTTGCCCTGCTGCTGTTTGTGACTGCGGCGGTGACCGACTGGTTCGACGGCTATCTTGCGCGCGCCTGGAAGCAGGAAACCAAGATGGGCGCGATGCTGGACCCGATTGCTGACAAGGCAATGGTGGTCATCGCACTGATGATCCTGGTGGGGTATTCGGCTGAACATTGGACTCCATGGCTGGTGCTGCCCGCCACTGTGATCCTGTTCCGCGAGGTGTTCGTGTCCGGCCTGCGCGAGTACCTTGGTGCAGCGGCCGGCACGCTGAAAGTGACCAAGCTCGCCAAGTGGAAGACCACGGCCCAAATGATCGCCATTGCTACGCTGTTCTCGCAGGGTATCTTTGAGCACTATCTGGTGATGTCCTCGTTTGGCATGGATCAGGCGCTGATCGAACAGATCATGACCGGCCAGGTCTCTGATGAAATGGGCCTGCGCTGGAAATTCGACGGAATGGTCTGGACTGGCCGTATCGGGCTATGGCTGCTGTGGATTGCCGCCGCCCTGACCGCCATCACCGGGATCGACTATTTGCGCAAGGCGATGCCGCATTTGAAGGAGGCTCATTGATGGATGTCCTGTATTTCGCCTGGGTGCGCGAGCGCATTGGCTTGCCGCGCGAGCGGGTAGAAACCTCCGCCGTCACAGTCGCGGACCTGGTCGAAGAACTGCGCGCCCGGGAAGACCGCTACGCCGCCGCTTTTGCCGATCTGTCTGCGCTGCGTGTTGCACTGGACCAGGAACTGTCGGAATTCGACGCCCCGCTTGATGGCGTGCGCGAGGTCGCCTTCTTCCCGCCGATGACTGGGGGTTGAACGATGCGGATTTCCGTGCAGGAAGCCCCGTTTGAACTAGGTGCAGAAAGCGATGCCTTTGCAGCAGGTGTGAACAATGCTGGTGCGTTGGTGACCTTCACAGGTGTGGTACGGGACGCCGATCAGGGCGGTCTCCAGGCGATGGAGATCGAGCATTACCCGGGCATGACCGAGAAGGCGCTGACTGCGATAGCCGAGGAGGCCATGAGCCGCTGGTCGCTGGCTGATGCGCTGGTGATCCACCGCCATGGCCGTCTGGCTCCAGGCGAACGCATCATGATGGTTGCCACCGCGGCGCGGCATCGGAAGGATGCCTTCGAGGCGGCGGAGTATCTGATGGATTACCTGAAGTCCCGTGCGCCATTTTGGAAGAAGGAAATCCTCAGCGGTGGAAGTGCGGACTGGGTCGCGGCCAAAGACACTGACGAAGATGCCCTCAAACGCTGGTAAGGCTCCGGGGAGGCGGGTGCTCCCGTCATGCGACCAATCATCATAGATGATTTCCGCCTGTTGGGCCGGGCGCCGCGCTTCGCGAGGCGGTTTGCATTTTGCTGAGAAGGCCTGAAGAGGCAGGCCTGCCCAGGCAGGCTAAGTTCGAGTGTGGTTGAAGGCTGGCGCCTCAAGAACAAGCCGCTTTGCGGGGCCTGCAGCCTCCTTGACCCGCCGGAGTATGAGCCGCCCGCGCCGCGCGACAGCGCGGCGCTTGGCCCAAGTCTGTTCAGATTGTGATGGCGCAGCCAGCGCGGTCTGCAGACGCGGGAGTATCCCGCTGCTTCAAGCTGCTCAGTGCGGGATCTGGCTGCGCAGCTCTTCGGTTTCGCGGCGGGCCTCGCGCAGGCCCTCCATTGCCGCCCGCAGCTCTGCTTCGGTCTGGGTCAGCTGATTGGTCAGCTCCGCCTCGCGCTGCTGCAGATAGGTGATCGCCTGATCGCGGGTTTCCTCCGCCTCATGCAGCTCCTGGCTCATCCGGTCCAGGTCGGCCACGTCGCTCTGACGCACGCGGGTGAAGCGGTGCACCAGCCAGTTGGCGAACCAGCCCATGGCGAAGGCCGCAAACAGGATGATCGCGGTGGTAATGATGAACTCTGTCCTGTTCATTCCTCTGGTGTCTCCTGTGCGCCGTCTGCGCTTTCGGCGGCCGCGCCGCTGTCGTCGTCATTTACTTCAGTCTGCTCCGCCGGGCGGACCAGTTTGAACTCGATGCGGCGGTTGGCCTCGCGGCCTTCCTCGGTGCCGTTGTCGGCAATCGGCTCACTTTCGCCATAGCCCTTGGCCGCGAAAGTCGAAGTCACCACCCGGCGCGCGCGCAGCTCGTTCAGAACCGATTGCGCCCGTGCCTGGCTCAGGTTCTGGTTCATCACTTCGCGGCCCTGGCTGTCGGTATGGCCCTGAATCTCCAGCCGCACCGGGCCGCAGTTGCCCAGCACCTCCGCAATCCGGTCCATGGTGGCGGCGCTTTCGGCGGCAATTGTGGCGGAACCGGGTTCAAAGGCAATTTTCGACTCGGCTTGGGCTCCAGCGAGCTGTGCCTCGCAAAGCTCCGGCGGGATCGGCTGATCCGCAGGCGCAGGTGGTTCCTCATAGGTGATGTCGAGGCCATAAGTCTCTGCCTCGCCCAGTTTGGCGGACAGGAAGCGGGAGATCTCGGCAAGTGCATCCTTGCGGTAGCTCATCCCGCGCAGTTCCAGGTTTTCCGGGGTTACTGTCACTGAGCCGCGCTGCAGATAGGAAAGCGCCTCCAGCCCGGCCAGCACCCGAACCGGCCAATCCGCGGGCAGATCGGCGACGACACGGGTAGCGGTATGCACATTGGCGGAGCCAAAACGTGCCTTGGCATAGCTGTCGGCCACCGTGCGCAGGGCCGCATCGCTCAGCCGGCCGCGCAGCTGCACCTGGCCTTCGGGGCTGAGGGTTGCGGTGAATTCGGGCGGGCCGGCAGTGGCGCTGGCCTCTGGCACCGGCAGAACTGCGTGCAGGGCAAAGACCCGGGGCAGGGCGCTTTCCAGCTCACCCACCACATGGTCGAATGCGCCGCTGGCAGTGCCTTCCGCGGCAACCAGCGTAATGTCGGCGTTGGCAATGGTGACGGTCCCGCCGCCCAGTTCGGCCAGGCTGGCGATGCTCAGTTCCGACGCGCGGGCCCAATTGGGGGAGGGCACCCCCATGCCGATCACGCAGTCTGCTTCGCCTTCAAGCCCGGCCTTGCGGGCGGCTTCCAGGATGCGATTGCGGCTTTCCTCGCTCTCGGCAGAGCAGGCGTCGAACTGGGCGCCGTCCTTGTCTAGCAGGAACCGCAGGGTAAAGGGCGTGATCACCGGACGCGGCGCCGCAATGTCCATCGCCAGCCGCAGCCCCGGGGGGGCCAGACGGCCAAGCTGCTCTTCCAGCTGATGCTTCGCCTCTTCACTGCCGGATATTGCGGTGATGGAGACCTCGCCGGCTTCAACCGAAATCTTGGCGCGGGGCAGCAGCTTCAGTGCTTCGACGGCGAAATCCAAAGCCTGTTGCCAGCCCTCGGGCTTGGCATATTTGGCTGTTTCCAAGAGGTCGGCCACACTGCCTTCACCGGCGAGAGCGTTCAACTGTTTGACCATCGCAGCACGGCCGGAGCCTGCGGGGATCAGACCGATGATCGAAATGCCGCTGTCGTTACGCAGGATTTCAGCGGAAAACCGGGGTGGCGCCAGACCTTTGGCCGGGGGGACCTTCATGCCGTCGATGATCCGCGCCGCGTCGACGACGCCGCCGACAAGCGAAATCACAGAGAACCGGGTTGCTTCGTCCGGGGCGGTGCCTTCGAGCAGTACCTGCAGCCCGTCGGCCGTAACCTCGGCCCAGGTGTGGCCTGCGGTGTCGAGTGTCTCGCGCACCCCGGTTTCGGTGCTGCGTTCCACCGCGGTGACAGCAAACCCGGCAGCAACAAGGCTCAGCCCTGCGGCAGCAGTGAAGGCCAAGCCTGGGATCAGCAGAGAGGACAAGCGCATATGGCGGCAGTTTCCCTTGGTCAGTTAGTGGCTCTTACCCTGCGCGGGGCCGCGGTTCAATCACACGAACATGGCCAGGGCAAAGAAGATCAGCGGGATCAGGCCGGTATCGCGGTTGAGGCGGAACAGCTGCAGCAGCCGTGCATTGTTTTCCGCGTCAAAGGCACGCAGCTGCCAGGTCATGTGCCAGCCCATTGCCCATGGGGCGGCCAACGCCAGTACCAGCGCCAGAACAGAGGCGCTTTCCAGCATTGCACCGATCACCGCCATCGCCATCAGGCAGACAAAGGCGACGATAAAGCGGCGCAGCCACATCGGAGTTTCCGTGCCGAACAGCCGGGCGGTGGATTTCACTCCGATCAACGCGTCGTCCTCTGTGTCCTGGTGGGCATAAATGGTGTCGTAGAACAGCGTCCAAGCGATGCCTGCGAGATACAGCAGCACCGGCGGCCAGCCCATGCTGCCGGTATGCGCCACCCAGGCCAGCATCGCCCCCCAGTTGAAGGCGAGGCCCAGAAACACCTGCGGCCACCAGGTGAACCGTTTGGCAAACGGGTAGACTGCCACGGGCAGCAGCGACAGGATGCCCATGGCTATGGCGGCTTGGTTGAAGGTCAGCAGGATCATCAGGCCCAAAAGGCACTGCAGACCCATCCAGGCCAGCGCGCCCTTGACCGTGACCTGGCCGGAGGGGATCGGGCGTGACCGGGTGCGCTCCACCTGGCCGTCGAAGTTGCGGTCGGTGATGTCATTCCAGGTGCAGCCCGCCCCGCGCATCAGCCATGCGCCGCCCGCGCAGCCGATGGCAATCCACAAGTCGCTCCAGCGCGGGCTTTGATCCGCCAGGATCGCCAGGGCAAGCCCCCACCAGCAAGGGATCAGCAGCAGCCAGGTGCCGATCGGCCGGTCAGCGCGGCTGAGGCGCAGGTAGGGGCGTGCCCACTCCGGGGCATATGTGTCGACCCAGTTTCCCTTGACCGCATCCGCGACCTGACCCTCTGGTGCTGGTGTCTCGCCTTGCATATGTAGGACCCCATGAGTGCGAAAATCAGACTGTATGTAGAGCACCCTTTGGGGGCAGGGCAATCACTTCCCTTGGATCGTGATCAAGCGCATTACCTGTTCGGAGTGATGCGTCTGACGGCGGGCGCCCATGTGGCGTTGTTTAACGGCAAGGACGGCGAGTGGCTTGCCGAGGTTGCGGAGGCTGGCAAGCGCGGCGGCACGTTGGTTTGCCAGGAGCAGTCCAAGCCCTTGCAGCTGCCGCCGGACCTGTGGCTGATGTTTGCGCCGATCAAGAAAGCGCGCACTGACTTTATCGTTGAAAAGGCCGCTGAGATGGGCGCTGCGCGCATCCTGCCGGTGCAGACCGAGTTCACCAATTCCGAGCGCATCCGCCAGGACCGGCTGCAGGCCCATGCGGTGGAGGCGGCGGAGCAATGCGGCGGCACCTATGTGCCGGAAGTGGCGGACCTGCAGAAGCTGTCCCGCCTGCTGGACCAATGGCCAATTGAGCGGCAGCTGATGTTCTGCGATGAGGCTGAAGTAGGCAATGCGCTGCAACTGGCCGCAGAGACGCAGAAGGGCGCCTCTTGGGCCATTCTGATCGGCCCCGAAGGCGGATTTTCCGAGGCAGAGCGCAAGCGGCTGCACACGCTGCCGCAATCCCATGTGGTCAGCCTTGGCCCCCGCATCCTGCGCGCTGATACCGCCGCGGTGGCGGCAATGACCCTTTGGCAGCAGGCGCTGGGGGACTGGTAGAAGGAGGCTGCGTGACTCTGGTCACAGACTGGAAACCATTTTCGGTTAACCTTTGAGTGTGCCGCGGCGTCCGCGGCCATTGCATCTGCGGCCCGGGCCCCACAAGTAAGGAGGGCACGGCAGGCTGTACCGGCTGCCAGACGTTTGAATGAGGCGAAACACATGAGTTTCATCCGCCCCGAAGCCCGCGAGACCCTGTGGCAATGGCGCGAGGTCCTGGCCGCCGCGCTGATGTTCCTGCTGGGGCTGAAATGGGCGTATTCCGCGGCCGGCTTCACCGCGATCACCGGCTGGGCGCTGGTTGCCACCGGGCTTGTCGCTGCCGTCATCGGCGTCCAGCGGATGCGGTTCCGGCGCGGCAGCGGCGGTCCTGGCGTGGTGCAAGTGGATGAGGGGCAGATTGCCTATTTCGGGCCGCTCAACGGCGGCGCCGTGGCCGCTTCGGAATTGGAGCGTCTGGCGCTGGATCACACCTCCAAACCTCCGCACTGGCTGCTGGAGCAGCCCGGCCAGCCGCCGTTGGCAATCCCGGTGAATGCCGAAGGCTACGAGGCACTGTTTGACGTCTTTGCCGCCCTTCCCGGCCTCAAGACGGAGCGGATGCTGGCGGAGCTGCGCCGCCGCGGCCCTCACCAGGTCGTGATCTGGGAGCGCGCCGCCAGCCGCCCGGAACATCAGCGCCTGCATTGACACTGGCGGCGATTCCGCCCACGACTGACCCTTCAAGACAGATCTAACAGGACGGAGTGCCAGGCATGTCCATTCCCCAGTCCGGCGGCGGGCCGATCGAACGCCACGAGCAGCTTGCCCAGTATCTTGCCGACGGCTGCAAACCCAAGGAAGACTGGCGCATCGGCACCGAGCATGAGAAGTTCGGCTTCTGCAAGGACACGCTAAAGCCGCTGCCCTATGCCGGTGAACGCTCCATCCTGGCGGTGCTGGAAGGCCTGCGCGACGGCCATGGCTGGGCGCCGCTGACCGAAGGCGACAACCTCATCGGCCTGACCAAGGACGGCGCCAACATCAGCCTGGAGCCGGGCGGCCAGCTCGAGCTTTCGGGCGCGCCGCTGGAAACCATCCATGAGACTTGCGATGAGGTGAACGCCCACCTGCGCGACGTCAAGGATATCGCCGACAAGATCGGCGTCGGGTTCATCGGCCTGGGTGCCGCCCCTGTGTGGCGCCATGAAGACATGCCGCTGATGCCCAAGGGCCGCTACAAGCTGATGGACGGCTACATGCAGGAAGTCGGCACCATGGGCACCACCATGATGCGCCGCACCTGCACCGTGCAGGTGAACCTCGACTTCTCGTCCGAGGCCGACATGGTGCAGAAACTCCGGGTGGCGCTGGCACTGCAGCCGGTGGCCACGGCACTGTTTTCCAATTCCCCGTTCCTCGACGGCAAGCCCAACGGCCACAAGTCCTGGCGCGCCCGCGTCTGGCGCGATCTGGATGCCGACCGCACCGGAATGCTGCCGTTTGTGTTCGAAGAGGGCTTCGGCTTTGAGGCTTGGGTTCAATACGCGCTCGATGTGCCGATGTATTTCGTCTACCGCAACGGCGAATACATCAATGCGCTGGGAATGTCCTTCCGCGACTTCCTGAAAGGGGAACTGCCCGCGCTGCCGGGTGAAACCCCTACGCTCAGCGATTGGGCCGACCACCTGACCACCATCTTCCCCGAGGCCCGCATTAAGAAATTCATCGAGATGCGCGGCGCCGACGGCGGCCCCTGGCGCCGCCTTTGCGCGCTGCCGGCCTTCTGGGTTGGCCTCACCTATGATCAAACCGCGCTTGATGCCGCCTGGGACCTGGTCAAGGGGTGGGACGCGGAAACCCGCGACGCGCTGCGCGTTGCCGCCTCCGAGCAGGGGCTGCAGGCCAAGGTGAATGGCATCAGCATGCACGAGCTGGCCCGCGAAGTGGTAGCAATCTCCGAAAGCGGCCTCAAGGCCCGCGCCCGCCCCGGCGCAGGCGGGCTGGTGCCGGATGAAACCCACTTTCTGAACGCGCTGAAGGACAGCCTGGAAACCGGCAAGGTGCCCGCGGACGAGCTGCTGGAGCGGTACAACGGCGCCTGGGAAGGTGACCTCAGCCGGATCTACGGTGAGTTTGCCTACTGACAGCCGGCAATCTTGCACCTGCACACCCAGCTATTCCGCAAGGGAAGGGCTGGGTTTTTCCATTCTGCGGCCCCGGCACAGCCTGCGGCTTTCAGCGGGGTCAGGGCATTGCCTGACCAGAGTTGTTTTGCGGCTTGCCGGCAAAATTGCACACGGATATTCAGCCGCTGTTCATTGAAACAAAGGTTTGAACTATGCGCGATTTTTTCATCTCGGCCTTCGAGAAACTTGTTGGCCTGATTGTCATTCTGATGGTTGTCGGTGTGCTCGGTGGTGCCGCTGCAATTTACTCCGATCCCTTCAAGGGCGGTACCCTTCCCGCCCTTTTGGTGCTGCTGGGCGGGCTGCTCTATGTGATCATGCTGGGCGGAATGCTGTATCTGTTCCTTGGCATCTACCACAACACCAAACGCACCGCTGAGGCCGTGGACCGTCAGGCGCGGAGCTGACACTTCTGTAAAGAAAACCGGCGGCAGGTTGCCCTGCCGCCGGCTGTTTTTCGTGAGTGGCAGCTTCAGGCCTTATTGCGCCTGAAGTTCTTCCGGGGTCTTATCAGCAATATCGGTCCAGTTAACGCTGGCTTTCTCGATGAAGCCCGGGATGTCGCCTTCCCAGCGTTCCTGAATGTCCTGCGACAGGTTCAGGTACAGGGTGTTGTCGACGATCTTCCAGTGGTTCGGATCACCGTCGAACTTGAAGCCCATCGCGGTGCCAAAGGCGCAGTAGCCGCCGTATGCCGGCACATAGGCTTCGGGATTCTTTTCAAACGCCGCTTTGTGCTCTTCCGAGGCGAAGCGGTAGGTTGCGTCATTGTAAATGGAAGTGATTTTGTAGCTGCCCTTGGTGGGGGCACCGTCCGTGAAATATGCGACCGGGTCATAGCCCTGCATGGCCAGGCCGGTGGAGGATGCGTTGATCTCAACGCCCGCCGCCAGTGCCGAGGTTGCCATTGCAACCGACAGAGCCACACCGCTGATCAGTGCTTTTACTTTGTTCATGGTCCCGTCCTTTCAAATCCCGGCCGCGGCGTTCCCAAATGCTTGCCCAGCCGGCGTTTCACCATGTGTGCCGCGGTATGCTGCGGGTCACGGCACCGATGTGGAGAGCCGGGCGATCACATTCAAAACAACTCAATTTGACTGTGCGCAAGCCGGATACCGCTTGTGCATTTTTGCGCAGAACGGGTGACAGGCGGCACAGATGCAGGCAGACTGGTCACAGTAAAACGGGAGAACAGGATGACACACCCATTCCCCACCCGCCGCGAAGTGCTGGGTAGCCTTCTTGCGGCTGCTGTATTTGCAGGGGCGGCTGCAGCCCAGAGCATCAGCGGCAGTTACCGCGCCGAGGGCCGCAATCCCGATGGCAGCACCTATTCCGGTACGGTTCAGATCAACGACAATGGCGGCGTGGTCGAAATGAACTGGCAAGTCGGAGCCCAGGCTTATGCCGGGACCGGCACACGTAACGGCGATGTGGTCTGGGTCGATTGGGGCGATACCTATCCGGTGGTCTACGTGCGGATGCCCAGCGGAGAGCTGCACGGCACCTGGTCGAATGGCCGCGCGCTGGAACGGCTCATTCCTTAGCCTGCAGGGACAGGACAAAGCGGATCACTTTCTCCGCCGGCATCTCGCAGGGTTTCAGCCGTGCTCCGGACCTGAGCCGGTAGAGATTGAGGCTGATGTAATCCGTGCCGCCCAGTTCCCGTGCCACCAGCTTTTGGGATTTGCCGTTTGCCTGAGTTTCGCGGCATACCATGTATCTGCGCCCTTCCGCGGTCCCGGTGAAGGCACCAAGGGGAAGGGCGTCAAAAGCTGCCAAAAACGCCTGCAGCTCCTTTGCTGTCACTTCTGGCCGATACGCGGTTCAGTGCCTGCCCGCAGGCGCGCAATATTGGCGGAGTGCCGGATGAAGACCACCGCGGCCAGCAGCAGTGCGAGCAGCGCAACCACCTGGTATCCCAGCAGTATGGCCCAGACTGCGCCTGAAGCGGCTGAAACCAGCGCCCCCATTGAGGATATCCGGGTCACGGCGGCTGCCGCGAGCCAGGTCAGGCAGCAGGCGATGCCAACCGGCCAGGCCAGCGCCAGCATCAGCCCCAGGAAGGTGGCCACACCTTTGCCGCCCTTGAAGCCCAGCCAGACCGGAAAGCAGTGGCCGAGGAAAGCCATCAGACCTGCCGCCTGCGCCGCATCCTCGCCAGCCAGGGAGCGGGCCAGCAGCACCGCCGCTGCGCCCTTGCCGCCATCCAGGAGGAGTGTCAGTGCCGCGGCGGCCTTGCTGCCGGTGCGCAGCACGTTGGTGGTGCCGATGTTGCCCGATCCGATCTCGCGCAGGTTGCCAAGGCCAAAGACCCTGGTGACAAGCATGCCGAAGGGCACCGAGCCGAGGCCATATCCGATTACCGCCCACAGGATCAGAACCGCCGCTGAACTTTCCAGTACTGGCATCAGTCTCTCCGGTAGACGGGCTGGCCCGCAACATATGTCGCTTCGACCCGGCCCTGCATCCGCTGGCCGTCATAAGGCGTGTTCTGCGATTTCGAGCGCAGCTTGAAGCGATCCAGCACAAACGGAACGTCCGCATTAAACAGCACCAGATCGGCAGGCGCACCTGCCGCCAGGCGGCCGCTGTCCAACCCCAGCCGCCGGGCTGGGTTCAGCGACATCGCACGGAACAGGGCTGGCAGGTCCAGAAGCTCGGCGTGATACAGCCGCAGCGCTGCAGGCAGCAGCGTTTCCAGCGCCACTGCGCCGGCGGCGGCTTCTTCAAACGGCAGGCGCTTGCTTTCCTCATCCTGCGGCGTGTGCATGGAGGAGATGATGTCGATCAGCCCGGTCCGCACCGCCTCCACCACAGCCAGCCGGTCGTCTTCGGAGCGCAGCGGCGGCTTCACCTTGAAGAAACTGCGGTAGCCTGCCACGTCCAGCTCATTGAGCGTCAAGTGATGGATCGAGGTACCTGCAGTGATGTCCAGCCCATTGGCCTTGGCGCGCTCCAGCGCGGGCAGGGCGCGCGCGGTGGTGATCTGGTCGGCGTGGTATTTCGCACCGGTCATTTCCAAGAGCGCAATATCGCGGTCCAGCCCCATCCGTTCCGCCATCGGGGAAACAGCCGGCAGTCCGTAGAGCGCTGCGAACTTGCCGCTGGTGGCGGCAGCGCCCTTGCTCAGAACCGGTTCTTGCGGGTGGGCGATGACCAGCGCGCCGCAAGACCGCGCATAGGTCAACGCCCGCTGGAACACTTTGGTGTTGCTGACCACATGGTCGCAATCGGAAAACGCCACCGCGCCGGCATCCATCAGAAAGCCGATCTCGGTCATTTCGCGGCCTTCGCGTCCCTTGGTCAGTGCCGCCATAGGCAGCACGTTCACCGGCGCATCTGCCTGGGCGCGCCGGGTGACAAACTCCAGCGTCTCCGGACTGTCGATTGCCGGGGTTGTATCGGGCCGGGTGACGATGGTTGTGACACCGCCCGCCGCCGCTGCCAGTCCTGCGGATTTGTAGCTTTCCTTATGACGCTCGCCCGGCTCGCAGACCTTGACGCCAATGTCGACAATGCCCGGCGCCAGGCATTTGCCACCGCAATTCACCTCGGTCACATCTTCCGGCGTGAGGCCCTGCGCGCGCAGCATCCGGGCGGAATCGGCAGCATCCTTTTCAACCGCTGCGATCCGCCCGTCCCGCACGAGAACCGCGCCCGGCGTGTCGGTGCCTGCCTCGGGATCGATCAGGCGGGCGTTGATAAAGAGAGTGCTCATGCCTTGGCTCTTTCGATTGCGTTTTGGGTCGCGGCCGGGTCGGCCTGGTATTTGATCAGGTGCTTGTCGCCGCCTTTGGTGACGACCTGCACATAGCTGCCCATGGTTTTGACAGCTTCGATTTGGGAGACCGGCACCGAACGCCCTGCCGGGCCGGAGAGGGTCTCTTGCGTCAGTGTCCAGACCACCGCCAGTTCCTCGCTGGCCATGTACCAGCCGCGCAAGGCAATGGCCGCCAGCCCTCCCACGGCGCCGGTCCAGATGTGGGCGCTGTCCAAGAACCACAGGACCGTCATAGCGCCGCCCATGCCAATTGCCGCCATCCAAGCGTGCGCGCGGATGTAGGCGCCGCGGTCGGGTTTGAATTCTATCGCCGTCATCAGAACACCATGGCCCATACAGCCAAGGCAATCAGGACCATGACAATGGCAAACAGGGCGGCGCCTATGCGGCGGGCTTGGCTGCGGGCCTCTCGCGGGGAAAGCTTGGGCGCGGAATAGGGCTTGGCGCTTTCCGACGTGGCCGGGGCTGCGCTCCAATTGGTCTGCCGCTCGCCATAGGTGCCCTTAAGCACGATTTGTTCTGCCGGGGTCAGCCGCGTCTCTTCACCGCCGAAGGCGCGGGAGCGGACAAGCAGAACGTGGCCGTCCAGCGCCTGCAGCATTTCGTGGTCCTCCTCGACCTGCGCGCGCGGCACGCCGCAGCCTTCGATAAGGTAACCGGCCAGACCAATTTCCTCCAGGTCTGAAACCGGGAAGATTTCCACCTGCTCCATGTCCAGAGTTTTGATGCCCAGCACCTGCGCCAGCGCGCCGGGTTCCTTCAGGAAGGCCGCTTGTTCGGGCCGCATGTCCAGGGCAAACAGCCGGATTACGCCGCGCTCACCCGCCGGGATTTGGATCACACCGCTCATCCCGTCAGACAGCCTTGGCCTGGCGCCCGGCGCGCAGGTTGCGGGCCAGGAGGTCCATTGCCGCCATCCGCACCGCGACGCCCATTTCCACCTGTTCCTGAATGACCGATCGGTTGATGTCATCGGCAAGTGTTCCGTCAATCTCCACGCCGCGGTTCATTGGACCGGGGTGCATGACGATGGCGTCGGGCTTGGCCAGCGCCAATTTCTCGGCGTCGAGGCCATAACGGTGGTAATACTCGCGCTCCGAGGGGATGAAGCCGCCGTCCATGCGCTCTTTTTGAAGACGCAGCATCATGACGACGTCCACGTCCTTCAGCCCCTCGCGCATGTCGTCATAGATCTCGGCGCCGAACTCTGCGAACTGGCCGGGCACCAGGGTCGGCGGGCCGATCAGGCGGATGCGGTTTTCCATTTTGCCCAAAAGGATCAGGTTGGACCGCGCCACGCGGGAATGCGCGATGTCGCCGCAGATCGCGATGTTCAGCCGGTGCAGCCGGCCCTTGGAGCGGCGGATGGTCAGCGCATCCAGCAGCGCCTGGGTCGGGTGCTCATGCTTGCCGTCGCCTGCGTTCAGCACCGCGCAGTTCACTTTCTGCGCCAGCAGGTCCACCGCACCGGAATGCGGGTGGCGGACGACCAGCAGGTCCGGGTGCATCGCATTCAGTGTCATGGCGGTGTCGATCAGGGTCTCGCCCTTTTTGATCGAGGACGCCTGCATCGCCATGTTCATCACATCGGCGCCCAGCCGCTTGCCCGCCAGCTCGAAAGAGGCCTGGGTGCGGGTGGAGTTCTCGAAGAACATGTTGATCTGGGTAAGCCCCGCCAGCACGTCGGAGTGCTTCTCCGGGCGCCGGTTCAGCGCCACATAGTCGTCGGCCAGATCGAGGATCGCGGTGATCTCATGCGGCTTCAGCGGTTCGATGCCAAGCAAGTGGCGGTGTTCGAAGGACATATGGGGCAGCTCCGCTTGATTTGCCGGTTCTTATAGGCGGGGGGGGCGGAACGGGCAACGGCTGCGTGCGGAGTGCGGCCAGAGAATTTGAGTATTTGCAGCAAGATGACAGGGAGGTGTTCCGCTTGTCCGGCGGGCGGAGTAGCTTGGGCGCATGGAATCGGCATTGGATTACTGGAGCGCGCGGGCGCTGTTGGAGTGGCAGGCGGAGCTTGGCGCAACCGAAGCGCTGTGCGACGCCCCTGTCGACCGCTATGCGCTGGAGCAGGCCGCGCCGAAGCCGAAACCGGGTGCTGCCCCCGCGCCGCCGCCCAAGCCCAAGGAGGTTGATCCGGTCGAGGTGGCCCAGAAGGCCGCCAAGGGAGCTGCTTCCTTGCCTGCATTGCGTGACGCGATAGACGGGTTCAGCCACTGCGACCTGAAACGCGGCGCCCGCAATCTGGTGTTCTCCGACGGCCAGGCCGGCGCGCGGGTGATGATCATCGGCGAGGCGCCGGGCCGCGATGAGGACCTGCAGGGCAAGCCGTTTGTCGGCCGCGCAGGGCAGCTCCTGGACAAGATGCTGGAGGCGATCGGCCTCAGTCGCGCTGAGAATGCCTATATCACCAATGTGCTGCCCTGGCGTCCGCCGCAGAACCGCGACCCGCTGCCCGCCGAGATTGCCATGCTGACACCTTTCCTGGAACGGCACGTGGCGCTGGCTGAGCCGGAGGTGCTGGTCCTGATGGGCAATATCAGCTGCCAGGCGGTGCTGGGCAAACGCGGCATCACCAGGCTGCGCGGGCAGTGGGATCAGGCCTGGGGCAAGCCGGTCATACCGATGTTCCACCCCGCCTATCTGTTGCGCCAACCCACGCAAAAACGGCTGGCCTGGGCGGATTTGCTGGAACTGAAGGCCCGTTTGGGGAGCCTGTCCTGAGGTAGCAAATGAAAATTCTGGCGTTCTCCGATCTGCATCTTTCAGCCTCCCACGCCGCGGATATCGTGGCGGCCAGTGCGGGTGCGGATCTGGTGATCGGGGCCGGTGATTTCTGCAACATGCGGATGGGGCTGGACAGTGCCGTAGCCATGCTGTCGGGGCTGAAGGCGCCGATGGTGGCGGTGCCCGGCAATGGCGAAAGCGCGGATGAACTGCGCGCGGCAGGGTTTGCCAACACCACAGTGTTGCATGGCGATGGCACGGACATCGAAGGCCTTCGCCTGTTCGGGTTGGGCTACGGCGTGCCGGAAACACCGTTCGGCGGCTGGTCTTGCGACCTGAGCGAAATACAGGCGGGCACGATGCTGGCAGCCTGCGATCACGCGGATATCCTGATTTCCCATTCCCCGCCCAAAGGCTTCGGCGATGTGACCTCCCGCGGGCTGTCCGTCGGCTCCACCGCGGTCCGCGCCGCAGCGCAACGGGTGCAGCCGCAACTGCTGCTCTGCGGCCATGTGCATGATTGCTGGGGCTTCCGCGGCACTCTGGGGAAGACGCAGGTGGCCAATCTCGGCCCTGGAGTGAGCTGGTTCGAGGTGGAGCTGTGATCGACCCCGTTACCCTGCTGGCCTTCATCCCGGCGGCGCTGGCGCTGAACCTGACGCCGGGTGCGGATATGATGTTCTGCCTTGGCCAAGGGTTGCGCTCCGGCCGCGCCGCGGCGGTGGCGGCCAGCGCAGGCATCTCGGCGGGCAGCATGGTGCATGTGGCATTGGCCGGGCTTGGGCTGGGGGCAGTGGTCTCTGCTATGCCGGGGCTGTTCGATGTGATCCGCTGGATCGGTGTGGGGTATCTCCTGTATCTTGCCTGGGGTGCATTGCGCTGCGGGGCAGTGCAGGCCGATGCGCCCTCTGTGCCCGCAAGGCAGGCGTTCCGCTCCGGCTTCCTCGTAAATCTCACCAATCCCAAAGTAATCCTGTTCGTGCTGGCCTTTGTGCCGCAGTTCGTCCGGCCTGAGGCGGGGCCGGTGCTGGCGCAATTCCTGGTCTTCGGGCTGATCCTGGCCGCAGGCGGGTTCGTCATAAACGGGCTAGTGGGGATTTTCGCAGGCCAGGCCGGGCGCCAGCTGACAGGCTCGCCGGTCTTCGCGCGCTGGCTTGGCCGGATCTCGGCCGGAATTTTCACAGGGCTGGCCGTTCGGCTGGCAATCATGGAGAGGGCGTAGATGTCCCGTATCGACGAAAGCATGGAATTCATCCCGGTCCGCATCGCGGTGCTGACTGTGTCCGACAGCCGCAAGATGGAGGACGACCGCTCCGGCCAGGTGCTGGTCGACCGGCTGCGGGAGGCGGGCCACAGTCTGGCCGACCGTAAGATCATTCCCGATGAGCGGACCGAGATCGCCGCTCAACTGCGGGCCTGGATTGCCAATCCGCAAGTGGACGTTGTGATCTCCACCGGCGGTACCGGCCTGACCGGCCGCGACGTGACGGTGGAGGCCCACCGCGACGTCTACGAAAAGGAAATTGAAGCCTTCGGCACTGTCTTCACCTGGGTCTCGATGCAGAAGATCGGCACTAGCGCAGTGCAGTCTCGGGCTACGGGCGGGGTGGCGGGCGGAACTTACCTGTTTGCGCTGCCCGGCAGCCCAGGTGCCTGCAAGGACGGCTGGGATGAAATCCTGTCAAAACAGCTCGATTACCGCCACCGGCCCTGCAATTTCGTGGAAATCATGCCCAGATTGGAGGAACATCTGCGCCGGAAGTAACCCAGCGCTGCGTGTAACCTCGCAAACCTGCGCGGAGAATCCTATATTTTCAAGCAGGCACAAGGCATTCGCGCTTCTGCGGCCCATGCGCGGCCCCGGCAGCAGCCGCCACCGGAAGGGAGAGACATGCGCTTTTTGCGTCAGAGTTTGATGGGGCTTTTCCTGGCGTCGCTGACGGCCGCTTTGCTGCTGTATGCCGGGCAGCTGGTCTTTGGCGCCATCGAGGCGCAGCTCAATGCCGAACGCAAGGCGCCGCCGGCGCGCGAACGGGTGTTTGCGGTCAACGTGGTGACCGCGGACCTGCAGACGGTTGCACCGGAGCTGACGGCCTTTGGCCGGGTTGAAAGCCGCCGCACACTGGAGTTGCGAACGGCCTCCGGTGGACGGGTGGTGCAGCTCTCTGAGGATTTCGAGGAAGGCGGCGCGGTCCGGGCGGGCGAGGTGCTTGTGCAGATTGATCCTGCGGATGCGCAGGCCGCGCTGGACAGGGCCGAGGCTGACATGATGGACGCCCGGGCTGAGGAACGCGATGCGGGGCGGGCCTTGATTCTGGCACAGGACGAGCTTCAGGCAACCCAGGACCAGGCGCAGCTGCGCGAACGCGCTTTCCAGCGGCAGGTGGATCTGCAGGAGCGCGGCGTTGGCACTGCAGCGACGGTGGAAACCGCGGAGCTTGCCGCGGTTCAAGCCCGCCAAACCGTGATCTCGCGCCGCCAGGCGGTCAGCCAGGCAGAGGCGCGCGCGGATCAGGCTGCTACCCGGGTGGCCCGGGCGCAGATCGCGCTGGACGAGGCGCGGCGCGACCTGGAGGACACCACCATCAAGGCGGGCTTTGACGGCACCCTGCAGGCGGTCAGCCTGGTGCAGGGCCGGCTTGTCTCCGCCAATGAAAAACTTGCTGATCTGGTCGATCCGGACTTGCTGGAGGTAGCTTTCCGGGTTTCCACCGCGCAATACGCCCGGCTGCTGGACGGTGACGGCCGCCTGCTGGAGGCTCCAGTGCGGGTGACGCTGGATGCGGCTGGTGCCGGCCTCAGCGCAACCGGGCGGATATCACGCGCCAGCGGTGCTGCGGGGGACGGGCAGACCGGGCGGCTGGTCTACGCCAGCCTGAACACAGCCCCCGGGTTCAAACCCGAAGATTTCGTGACGGTTCACGTGACAGAGCCTGAAGTCCGCGCGGTCGCGCGGGTTCCGGCCTCCGCGCTGGGTGCAGACGGCACCGTTCTGTTGCTGGGTGAAGAGGACCGGCTGGAGGCGCTGCCCGTTGAGCTGGTGCGTCGCCAGGGCGATGACGTGCTGATCCGCGGCTCAGGGCTGGAAGGCCGCGAAGTTGTGACAGGCCGCACGCCCTTGCTGGGGACCGGCATCAAGGTGCGCCCGCTGCGTCGGGGCGCAGAAGCGCAGGCGCTGCCGGTGCTGATCGAACTCACGGATGAGCGCCGCGCCCAGCTGGTTGCGCTGGTTGAGGGCAACAGCCGGATGCCTTCGGAGATGAAGGCAAAGATGCTGCAGCAGCTGGCAGAGGCCAAAGTTCCCGCCCAGCTTGTAAGCCGGATTGAATCCCGGATGGGAGGCTGAACCCGATGGCGCGCAGGCTTCCCCGGCAGGCCCGCGGGCTGTTCAGCTATTTCACTCGCCATCGCACCGCGGCCAACCTTCTGCTGGTGATCATGCTGGTGCTGGGTGCGGCTGCGATGCCCAACATGCGGGCGCAGTTCTTCCCGGATGTGATTGTCGAACGTGTTACCGTCACCGTTGAATGGGAGGGCGCCGGTCCAGAAGATGTGGACAGCGCCATCGTGCAGGTGCTGGAGCCTGCGCTGCTGGCCGTTGACGGCGTGGAGGAGACCTCCTCCATCTCCCGCGAAGGACTGGCGACGCTGACCCTGGAGTTTGAGCCCGGTTCCGACATGGGTCAGGCCACCGACGATGTGCAGACCGCGGTGGACGGCATCACCACCCTGCCGGAGGAGGCAGAGGAGCCTGAGGTGCGCCGCGGCGCCTGGCGCGACCGGGTGACCGATGTGGTGATCACCGGGCCGGTCGGGGCAGGGCAGCTGGGTCTTTTTGCTGACGAACTGGTCGTGCGCCTCTTTGAGGCCGGTGTCACCCGCACCACGATCCGCGGCGTGGCAGCGCCGGAAACCATTGTCGAGGTGCCCACCGCCAAGCTGATCACCCACGACATCACCATGCGCGAGATCGCGGAGGCCATCGCGGCAGAGGTCGATGCCGACCCTGCAGGCGACGTCTCCGGCGCCAACGCCCGTGTGCGCACCGGCAGCGAAAAGCGCCAACCGGATGAGCTTGCGGCAATCGTGCTGCGCACCAATGCCGATGGCTCCGTGCTGACCATCAGTGATGTGGCGCAGATCCGGGTCGAGGGCGTGGACCGCAACCGTTCCTACTTCGTCGATGACAACCCGGCGATGTCGATCCGGGTGGACCGTTCTGATCAGGGCAACGCCATCCGGCTGCAGGCACGGGTGCAGGAGGTCGTGGATGAGATGCAGGCCAGCCTGCCGCAGGGGGTGACGGCGGAACTGATCAGGACCCGTGCCCAGTCCATCACCGACCGCCTGGATATTCTGGTCGACAACGGCCTGATGGGGCTTGGCCTGGTGCTGTGCCTCTTGTTCCTGTTCCTCAACACCCGCATCGCCTTTTGGGTAGCAATGGGTATCCCGGCCTCAATGTTTGCCGCCGTGGCGCTGATGTATGCCGCCGGGATCACCATCAACATGGTCAGCCTGTTTGGCCTGATCATCACTCTGGGCATCGTTGTGGATGACGCAATCGTGGTCGGCGAGCACGCCGATTTCCGGGTCCGCCGGCTGGGCGAAAGCCCGATGCAGGCGGCGGAAAACGCCGCACGCCGCATGGCGATGCCGGTATTCGCCGCAACCCTCACCACCATCATCGCCTTTTTTGGCCTTACCCTTGTGGGCGGACGGTTCGGCGAGCTGATCCGGGATATCCCGTTCACGGTGATCGCGGTGCTGGCGGCCTCCTTGGTGGAGTGTTTCCTGATCCTGCCCAACCACCTGGCCCATGCGCTGACCCACGCTCAGGCGCGCCATTGGTATGACTGGCCGAACCGGATGGTGAACCGCGGCTTCCGCTGGTTGCGTGACCATGCCTTCCGCCCGCTGATGGGTTACATCGTCACTGCGCGCTACGCGGTTCTGGCCGGGGCGCTGGCAATTCTGGCCAGCCAGGCAGCGCTGTTCATAAACGGCAATGTGCAATGGCGCTTCTTCAACGCACCGGAGCGCGGCTCGGTCACCGGTAATTTCGCCATGGTGGAGGGCGCCAGCCGCGCCGACACAATGGCGATGATGCAGGAAATGCAGCGCGCGACAGAGGCGCTGGGTGCCGAGTATGCTGAACGCTACGGCCGCAACCCGCTGGACTTCGTGATGGCCGAAACCGGTGGCAATGCTGGCCGCGGCCTCAGCGGGGTGGAGGCCAAGGATACCGACCTGCTGGGCGGTATCTCGATTGAACTGATCGACGCCGACCTGCGCCCCTATTCCAGCTTTGCCTTTGTGGCAGAGCTGCAGGAACGGGTGGTGCGCCACCCGATGGTTGAAACGGTTTCCTTCCGCAGTTGGCGTTCAGGGCCTGGCGGCGACGCGCTGGACGTGCAGTTCTCGGGCCCCAGCGTGCAAGTGCTGAAAGATGCCTCCGAAGATTTGAAAACCGCACTTCTGCGCTTCCCGGAAGTCTCGGCAGTGGAGGACAATCTCGCCTACGACAAGGAAGAAGTGATCCTCGACCTTACGCCGCAGGGTCAGGCGCTGAACTTTACAATTGGCAGCCTGGGGCAGGCGCTTCGGGCGCGGCTCAACGGGATCGAGGCGGCGACCTATCCCGACGGTCCGCGCAGCGCCACAATCCGGGTGGAACTGCCGGGAAACGAGCTGACCGCCGACTTCCTGGAGCGCACCCTGATGCGGGCCCCCAGCGGCATCTATGTGCCGCTTGCCGATATCGTCTCGGTCACTCAGCGCACCGGCTTCTCCACCGTGCGCCGCGAGAACGGCATCCGGGTGATCAGCGTGACCGGCGACATCTCTGAGGACGATCCGGCCCGCGCCGAGGCGGTGACGAAGGCGCTGCAGAACGAGATCCTGCCGAACATTGCCAGCGAGCGGCAAGTGGAATGGCGCCTGTCCGGTCTGGCAGAGCAGGAACAGACGTTCCTGCAGGAGGCGGGTACCGGGCTTATCCTCTGCCTAACCGGCATCTACCTGGTGCTGTCCTGGATTTTCGCCAGTTGGACCCGTCCTTTGGTTGTGATGGCGATCATTCCCTTCGGTCTGGTCGGCACCATCTGGGGGCACTACGTTTGGGAGGTGCCGCTGAGCATGTTCACCGTGGTTGGCCTGTTGGGGATGACCGGGATCATCATTAACGATTCCATCGTGCTGGTAACCACCATCGACCAGTATGCGCAGGACCGCGGCTTGATCCCCTCCATCATCGACGCGGCGGCAGACCGGCTGCGCCCGGTGATGCTGACCACCATGACCACGGTGCTGGGTCTCGCGCCTTTGTTGTTTGAACGTTCCCAGCAAGCGCAATTCCTGAAGCCCACGGTGATCACGCTTGTCTATGGCCTGGGATTCGGGATGTTCCTGGTGCTGCTGGTGGTGCCAGCGCTGGTGGCCATGCAGCGCGACCTGTCGCGGCCGCTGACATCCCTGCGCCGCGCGCTGCGGCAGGGGGCTGGGCGCCTGCGCTGGCTGGTTCTGGGCACCGCGCTGGCACAGTTTGGGTGGCTGGTGCTCACGCTGGGCTGGGCGATGGCAACCGGAGCCTTGCATCCTGCGCTGCGGATGATCCCGGCGCTGGCGGCAATGGAGCCGGTGCGGGCAGGGCTGCTGGCCTTCATTGTGGGGGCCTTCACACTGGCACTGCTGGCCTATGCCGCGGGCGGAATTGCCTACCGGCTCAACGCTCGCCAGCGGGCTTGAGCCAGCCGCGCCACGTCGCCGACCTGATCCAGAAGCTGCAGCCCGCGGGATTCGATTTCTGCAATCGGAATCCATTCGGCCTGTTCGGCGTCATCATCCGGCACCGGTTCGCCCCTCAGGTGCTCGCACAGCACCACGGTCAGCAGATACTGCCGCTGCGCCATACCGGATGCATCGCGCGAGATCACATCCACGTTGGTGAGATATTCCAGCGGCCGGGCGGCCACGCCGGTTTCTTCCATCAGCTCGCGCGCCGCGGCCTGCAAGGCCGTCTCGCCCATCTCCACATGGCCGCCGGGAAAGCCCCACCAGCCTGCGTTCGGCTCCTTGCCGCGCTGCACCAGGATCACCTGGTCCTGCCCGCCGGAATGGCGGCAGACCACGGCAATAGTGCCCAGAACCGGGCGGGCAGGGCTGCTGGCTGCGCTCATCCGGCGCTGCAGCCCTGAATATCAACCGCGTGATTTTTCCCCAGCACCGTAATCCGCAGCTGCGAGCGATCGATGGCATAGGCATTGCCGTCTGCAGGCAGGAACTCGGTCTCCGCCACCAGCTGCCCGCCATCGCGCCGGGTGGTGGTTTCACCTGCATAAAGCTTGGGGTTGCCGGGTTCGATCACCGCAACCTCCTCGCCGCCGGCAGAGGGCATCGAGATGCGTGCGGTAACCGTCATGCCGTACTGCGACGGACGCAGGCTGCAGGTGGCCTTGCGCACGCCCGCTTCTTTGGCCGACCAGGGGCGGCTGGCCATCGCGGCGGCAATTGCAGGGTTGCGGCCGGCGCTGCTGTCCAGCTCATGGTCGAACTTCAGTTCGGCCGGCACGCAGACGTCCTTGCACACCCCCAGCTGCATCCGGCCCTTCAGGCGCACAGGCTTGCCGGGGGTTTCAGGCGTGATCTCAACCGGCAGCACCAGCTGGTCATGATAGCCGATGGTGCGGTAGCCGGAGGTCAGGAATACTTCTGGTGACGGCCAGGTGATCGACAGCCCGCCGATATTGCGTGCCCCGCGCCAGGAAAAACTGGGCGGGATGCCGGCATCGCCGGGCGCTCGCCAATACGTTTTCCACCCCGGCTGCAGGGTGATCCGCAGCGCGCCCAGATGGGTGCCGCGGGAGGTCATCCCGCCATCCAGCACCTCGACCTGAACGATATCGCCGTCCGCAGCGCCGGCAAACGCAGGCAACCCGCTTGCAGCAGCCAGCAAAGCTGCCGCGGCAGCAGCGGTTTTGAGCATTGTCCGTTTCATACGTGAATACATGCGCCTGCCAGCCTGGTTTGCCAAGTCACGATCCGGTCATATCTCCCTCATCCTCCTGTGTTTGCGGCAAATTTGCCGGAGCCTGCGCGGAGTTGCGCCGATGCGCCCCTTGCGCGGCAAGCGGGTGCGCGTCATGGTGGGGGGAGGCAGCAGAAAGACGGAAATTCATGGATCTGACTGGCAAGCTCTTGATTGCAATGCCTGGTATTGGCGACCCGAGGTTCGAGCATTCGGTGATTTTCCTTTGCTCGCATGGCGAGGAAGGCGCGATGGGCCTGATCGTCAACAAGCCCGCTGACGGCGTGGCGCTGGGCGATCTGCTGGAGCAGCTGGACCTGGGCGGCGACGGAAACGCGGCAGCGGCGCTGCCGGTGCGCTTTGGCGGCCCGGTAGAGACCCAGCGCGGTTTTGTGCTGCACACGCCGGATTACGAATCGGATGTGAGTTCCCTGAAGGTACCTGGCGGTTTCTCGATGACCGCGACGCTGGATATTCTGGAGGACATCGCCGAAGGTCAGGGGCCGGAGCAACTGCTGGTGCTTCTGGGATATGCGGGCTGGGGGCCAGGGCAGTTGGAGTCGGAAATCACCATGAACGGCTGGCTGACAGCAGAAGCCAGCCCGGAGCTGGTATTCGGCCTTGCGGATGACAGCAAATGGGGCGCAGCGCTCAAGACTCTTGGAGTAGATCCGCTGACGCTCTCGGCCAGCGCAGGCCACGCCTGAATACGCATATCTGGATGCACAGCGGGAGGGCTCCCGCGCGTTTTCTGATTATCACAGATAACCCCAAAACCCTTGGGCCGGGCACCCATCTGCGATGGGCGCAGGGGCCTGCGGCGATCAGTCCCGCGGCGCGGCGGCGCGGCGCAGGCGGTCGTTGATGGCTTCGCCCAGCCCGTGCTCCGGCACCGGGGTGACAGCGATCGGTTTGCCAAGCGCATCGAGCTGGTGGAGATGGCCGAAGAGATTGGCAGCAGCTTCTGCCAGGTCGCCATTTTCAGACAGGTTCAGATCGCAGGGACCAGGGCCAAAGCCAAGAAAAAGCTCACCTTCGCGCGGCGCTTCTGCGTTGAGCCGCACCGGCGCGCCGGGCGCGTAATGCGACAGCAGCTGGCCGGGCGCTGTCAGCGGATCATGCACATCGCGCTGTACCAGCTTCTGGCCCAGCACCGCCTCGATTTCTTCCGCCGCCAGCCCGCCGGGGCGCAGCAGCAACGGTTCCGGCCCGGCCAGACCGATGATAGTGGATTCCAGTCCGACACCGCAGGGCCCGTCATCCAGGATTGCGGCAATGCGGCCGTCCAGCCCGGCCTTCACATGCGCAGCCATGGTCGGGCTGATCTTGCCCGAAGGGTTGGCGGATGGTGCGGCCACCGGCCCGTCCAGCTCCCGCAGCAGGGCTTGTGCCGCCGGATGCGCAGGCACCCGCACGCCGAGCGTCTCCAGCCCTGCCGTGACCAGCGGTGAGATCCCGTGCCCCTCCCGCAGCGGCAGTACCAGGGTCAGCGGGCCAGGCCAGAACGCCGCGGCCAGCTGTTCCGCAACGTCATTCCATGCCACGTAGAGCCGCGCGGCCTCTGCCGAATGCACATGGGCGATCAGCGGGTTGAACGACGGCCGCCCCTTGGCCTCATAGATCGCCGCAACCGCGGTGCCCTGCCGGGCATCAGCGCCAAGGCCATAAACCGTCTCAGTCGGGAAGGAGACCAGCTGCCCGGCCTGCAAAAGCCGGGCGGCGCGGGCGATGCCGCTTGCCGTTGCGGCAAGGATTTCAGTGCTCTGCTGGGGCATTCCGGGTGACGCGGCGTTTTGGTTGATTGAAATAAGCGCCCGGTTAGGTAATCGGACAAGCCACAGACCATAATGGGCCAGCGCCGGGAAGCCAAGACTGCCTGCGCCGCAGGCCCCAGAAACCCCCGCCAGAGGACGCCCATGACATTCCGCGCCCCCGTTTCCGAGTATGAATTTCTGCTGAACCACGTCGTGGGCTATGACAGCATCCCGGCCACAGACCTCTTTGCCGAGGCAACCACCGACACAGTGAGCGCGATCCTGACAGAAGCAGGCAAGCTGTGCGACGAGGTGATGGCGCCACTGCAGCGCAATGGCGACTTGCATCCTGCACGTCTGGAAAACGGCGTGCTGCGCACATCGCCGGGATTTGCCGATGGCTATCAGGCCATTCGCGAAGGCGGCTGGGTCGGCATCAGCGCGGCTGAGGAGTTCGGCGGCATGGGGCTGCCGCAGACACTTGCCGTCGCAGTCTACGAGATGATGGCAGGCGCCTGCCTGTCGCTGCAGCTGGCGCCGCTGCTGAGCCAGGGCCAGATCGAAGCGCTGGAGCACCACGCCTCCGACGCCATCAAGGAGCTGTATCTGCCCAAGCTGATCTCCGGCGAATGGTCCGGCACCATGAACCTGACCGAACCGCAGGCCGGTTCCGATGTCGGCGCACTCAGCTCCAAGGCGGAGCCGAACGGTGACGGCACCTATGCGGTGACCGGCCAGAAGATCTTCATCTCCTGGGGCGACACCGATTTCTGCGGCAACGTCTGCCACCTGGTGCTCGCCCGGCTGCCCGACGGGGTGCCGGGAACCAAGGGGATTTCGCTGTTTCTGGTGCCGAAATACCTGCCGGATGCGGACGGCAATCCAGGCAAACCCAATGATCTCAAGGTCGTGAGCCTGGAGCACAAGATGGGCCTGCACGGCTCCCCCACCTGCGTGATGCAGTTCGACGGTGCCACCGGCTGGCTGGTCGGGCCGGAGCACGGCGGCATGGCAGCGATGTTCACCATGATGAACAACGCGCGCCTCGGTGTCGGCGGCCAGGGCGTCGGTGCGGGCGAGGGCGCTTATCAGCACGCGCTGGCCTATGCGCTGGAGCGCAAGCAGGGCAAGACCGCCAGCGGTTTCATCGCCGACCACGCCGATGTGCGCCGGATGCTTATGGAAATGAAGGCGGATCTTTTTGCCTCCCGGGCAATCCTGATGGCCTGCGCCCGTGCCATCGACATGCACACCGCTACCGGCGGCAGTGACTGGTCGGCCCGCGCGGCCTTCCTGACGCCGATTGCCAAGGCATTTGGCACCGACACCGGGATGCGCGTCTCGGAAACCGGGGTGCAGGTCTATGGCGGCATGGGGTTCATTGAGGAATCCGGTGCAGCGCAATATTACCGCGACGTGCGCGTCACCGCGATCTACGAGGGCACCAACGGCATCCAGTCGATGGATCTGGTGGCGCGCAAGATGATGGACGGCGGCGAAATGGCTTTTGCCCTGATCGACGAGATTGAGGAGCAGGCTGAACGCGCCCGCGCCACCCATCCCAACATGGCCGAATCCGTCTGGCAGGCGTGCGAATCCTTGCGCGAAGCCACCGAATGGCTGGTGTCGCAGCAGGACATGCAGGACCGTTTTGCGGGCTCGGTTCCGTACCTGCGCGCCTTTGCCCGGGTGCTGGGCGGCCATTATCACCTGGCGGCCGCGATGGCGGATCAGGGCGGCCCGCGGGAGAAGCTGGCCCGCTTCTACATCACCCGGATGCTGCCGGAGCACAGTGCGCTCTTGGCCCATGCACAGGCGGGGGCAGAAGGCACCTTCGCCCTCAGCCTTGACGAACTGGCGGGCTGACAGCCGTGACCGACATCCCCGACGTCTCCCCCCGCACCCCCTGGGAAGAACCGCCCGCGCTGGGCGAGGCGATCGAAGTGGCCGAGGGCGTCCTCTGGATGCGCCAGCCGCTGCCGATGAAGCTGGACCATGTCAACATCTACGCGCTGGATGAGGGCGACGGCTGGACGGTGATCGACACCGGTTTCAACTCCCGCAAAAGCCGCGGCATCTGGGAGAACCTGATGGCCGGCCCCCTGAAGGGCAAGCCGGTGACGCGCGTCGTCGTCACCCATCATCACCCGGATCACATCGGGCTGGCGGGCTGGTTCCAGAGCGTCCACGGCGCCGAATTGGTCACCACCCGCACCGCCTGGCTGTTCGCCCGGATGCTGACGCTGGATGTGCAAGAGACGTGGCCGGAAGAGACGCTGGCCTATTACCGCAGCGCCGGCATGGCGCCTGAGGTCTATGAGAAGCGCGTCAATGACCGGCCCTTCAACTTTGCCGACACCGTGCATCCGATGCCGCTGGGCTTCACCCGCATCAAGCAGGGCGACGTGATCCGCATGGGCGGGCGCGACTGGGATGTGCATACCGGCAACGGCCACGCCCCGGAGCACGCAACCTTCTGGAGCCGCGACGACAACCTGGTGATTACCGGGGATCAGATCCTGTCGACCATCAGCCCCAACATCGGTGTTTATGCGACCGAACCGATGGCCGATCCGCTGGGCGAATGGCTGGAAGCCTGCGAACGGCTGGCGAAACTGGCGCGTCCGGATCATCTGGCGCTTGGCGGCCACAAGCTGCCGTTCTCACGTTTGCCGCTCAGGATGCAGCAGCTCATTGGCAACCACCACGGCGCGCTGGAGCGGCTGATGGATCACCTTTCCGTGCCGCGGACAGCTGCTGATTGCTTTGCGCCGCTGTTCAAGCGCACAATCGGTGAAGGTGAGTACGGGCTTGCACTGGTCGAGGCAGTAGCCCATGTAAATCACCTGTACCACACCGGCCAGGTGGCGCGCTGGAAACGCGAAGACGGTGCCTGGCTCTATCAAAGCAAGGGGTGATCCGCACCCCGGAAAGGGGAGGCACCATGAGCGACGAAATTTCCACCAGCGCCGAGGCGGCAGAGGCGGCGGTGCTGCCCTGCGTGCATGAAGTCCACGCCGACCCGGAGGCCTGCGCAGGCCTCACCAAAGTGCCGGAGAAGCTGCAGAAACCGGATGCCGCCAAAAGCCCGGCCCGCTGGGCCTATGAGCGGCTGATCCTTTACATCCAGAATTTCGAACAGCAGCTGGACGCTGAGCATGAGGTCGCAATGGGCTTTACTGGCGGCAATACCGGCGTGCTCCGGATTGAGGGCATGGGCTATTTCGATCCCGATATCATCACCTACTACGGCAGCGAACCGGATGGCTCCCGCACTCAGCTGGTGCAGCACGTCAGCCAGCTCAATGTGATGCTGCGCGCAGTGCCCAAGGCGCGCGAGGAAGAACCCGCCAACCGCATCGGCTTCCGCCTCGCCTCGGACCTGCAGCAGGAGTGAGCCGCACGATTCGCCGCCCGGGCCGCAGCCGCAGGATCCGCAGCGGTTTTCTGTGGTTTTCGGGCGGCATTTCCCAGGGATGCGCCCGAATGACGTGGTGACAGGGCCCGGCAAATCCGGTAATCACCGGGAAAACGCACGTGAATTTGAGGGATAACTCACATGGCTGATCATCAGCACGGCACCATGGACATCACCGTTCAGGAGAAGATGTTCTCGAGCTTCATGACCTTCGTGACCCGTTTCTGCATCGCGATGGTCTTCCTCGCGCTGTTCCTGGCCGTTTTCGCCACCTGATTCCGGGACCTGCTTATGCGCAATCTGCTCTGCCTCGGCGCGGTGATGCTGGCGCTTGCGGGTTGCGCGGCGCCGCAGCAGCCCAATGCGGATGCTGAAACCCTGGCCAAGGTGGCCTACCGCCACCCCGGCCCCGCGACGCTCACCCTGTACACGATGATCAACAACCGCACCGGCAAGGGCGGCCACGCGTCGCTGATGATCAACGCGTCTGAACGGGTGATCTTCGATCCCGCAGGCTCTTTCTACGCCTCAGTCGTGCCGGAGCGGAACGACGTCCTCTATGGTATCACCCCGGCAGTGGAAAAGGCCTACCGCGGCGCCCATGCGCGCAGCACTTTCCATGTGGTGGTGCAGCGGGTTGAGGTGACGCCAGAACAGGCCCAGAAGGCCTATCAGCTGGCAGTGACCAACGGCCGCGTGCCGGGGGCCTACTGCGCCCAGGCCACCATCGGCATCCTGCAGCAGATCCCGGGCTTCGAAAGCCTCGACCGTACCTTCTATCCGGAAAAGCTCTCCGCCCAGTTCGGCCAGCTGCCGGGGGTGGTGACGGAACGCTACTACGAAAACGACAGCGCCGACTTGCAAGCGGGCATCATCAAGAGCGACGCTGCGCTCAGCACTGCCGAGTAATTCTTCCGCCCGGGGTGCAGAGCGCTCAGGCGGCGAGAAACAGGAGCAGCAGGCACAGCCCGCCGGTGCCGAGCCCGATCAGCACATTGCGGGTCAGATAACCCGCTGCAAAGGTCGCGGCGGCGGCTGCAAAATGCATCAGGCTGGGATCGCCGCCGGTGGGGGCGGGCCAGACCACCAGCGGCGCGACCAGCGCCGGGATGATTGCCACTGCGGTATAGCGCAGATGACGCATCAGCCATTCAGGGATGGGCTTGCCGCCCATGAAGCCGATGAAGGCAAACCGCAAGCCGTAGCTGCCAAGCGCCAGCCCGATGATCACGGTCCACAAGATAGGTGTGGGGATGCTGCTCATTTTGCGCCCTCCGCCTTGGCCTTCTGCCGCTCCAGCCACAGTTCCGCCTGCGCACCCGCGACCATTCCGGCAATGCCCGCCACGATCAGACCCAGATTATAGGGCAGGGCAGAGGCCGGCAGCGAAGCCGCCACCGCAACAAAACAGGCCGCCACATGGGCAGGGGTCCGCAGCATCGGGCCGATCATCGCCAGAAACGCCAGCGGCAACACGAAGTCCACACCCCAGCTCTCCGGGATGCGGGTGCCAACCAGCGCACCCAGTGCGGTGGCGATGACCCAGGCCGGTGTGATCAGCCCGTTGGTGCCAAAGAAATAGGCCATCCGCTGCGCCAGCGGCATTTCCGGCTCCTGTTCGAACTGCACGACCGACAGCGCATAGGACTGATCGACGATGAAATAGGCGGCAATTGCCCGCTGCCACATTGGTGCATCGCCCAGGTAGGGCGTCAACGAGGCCGAATACATCGCCATCCGCAGGTTCACCGCCAGCGCCGAAATCAGGATGATGATCAGCGGCGCATTCTCCTGCATCAGCTGCAGCGCGGTGAACTGGGCGGCGCCGGCAAAGACAGTGAGTGAGAAGGCAAAGGCCTCCGGCACGATCAGCCCGGCCTCCGCGGCCAGCACTCCGAACAGGAAGCCGAAGGGCGAGGCCATGAACAGAAACGGCGCGCTGTCGCGAAACCCTTTCCAGAAGGCCGATTTGGTGGTGGTGATTGCCATCTGCGCGTCCTAGATTGCCTTGACCCGCCCTACGGCGGACGCAGAAGGAATGCAATTGGTGAGTATGGATATCACGTCAGAATACCTGATCGCCCCCGGTGTCTCCGACCCGCGGCTCACGCGCGCGGTCACCGGCGTCGACCAGAACGGCGAGCAAAGCGAGATCGCCGTGGTCGAGGAACGCCCGCTGACCATCTTCCTGAATTCGCAGGAAATTGTCACCGCGATGACCATCGGCGACTACCCGGAATATCTGGCGCTCGGCTTCCTGCGCAATCAGCGGATGCTGCGCGACGAGGATGAAGTCACCCGCGTCGACTATGACGAGGACCTGGAAACCGTGGTGGTGCGCACCGCGGTGGAAACCAGCCACGAGGAAAAGCTGAAGAAGAAAACCCGCACGTCGGGCTGCGCGGTCGGCACCGTCTTTGGCGACATGATGGAGGGGCTGGAGGACGTGCGCCTGCCGCAGGTGGAAGTGAAAACCTCCTGGCTTTATGCACTGGCGCACAAGATCAACCGCACGCCATCGCTCTATCTGGAGGCCGGCGCCATCCATGGCACCGTGCTCTGCCGTCAGGACCGCACGCTGGTCTATATGGAGGATGTCGGCCGCCACAACGCGGTGGACAAGATCGCAGGCTGGATGCTGTCGGAGCAGGCGGAAGCTGCGGACAAGATCCTTTACACCACCGGCCGGCTGACCTCCGAAATGGTGATCAAGACCGCGATGATGGGCATCCCGGTACTGGCCTCGCGCTCCGGATTTACCGCCTGGGGCGTGGAAATCGCCCGCGAGGTTGGCCTCACCCTCATCGGCCGGATGCGCGGCCAGCGGTTCATCTGCCTGTCGGGCGAGGAACGTCTGATGCGCGACATGGACCCCAAGGACGCGCCGGTGGAAGAGAAGAAACACAGGCGGAAGAGTGCGGACGGGTAACCGGATTTCACGCGAAATCCGGCCCGGAAAACACGTGTTTTCCGGCGCGTGAGGAGAAGAGATGACAGAACAGAAGCCATTGGGCGTAATCCTCGCAGGCGGCCTCGCCACCCGGATGGGCGGCGGCGACAAGGGGCGGCTGCAGGTCGGCGGCCAAAGCCTGCTCTCCCGTGTTGTTGACCGCCTGTCGCCGCAGGTCGCGGGCCTGGCGTTAAACGCCAATGGCGATCCGGAGCGGTTCGCTGACCTGGGCCTGCCAGTCATTGCCGACTCAATTGAGGGTTTCGCCGGTCCGCTGGCTGGCGTTCTGGCTGGTCTCGACTGGGCGGCAGAGCAGGGCGCAGAGACCATCGTCACCGCCGCTGCCGACACGCCGTTCTTCCCGCAGGATCTGGTCACCCGGCTGACCGCAGCGTCCGAGGGCATGGATCAGCCGCTGGTGCTCGCCACCACCCCGCGCACCGGCGACGAGGCGCTGAAATCCGGCGGCGGCAAGCGCGTTAACCGGCACCCGGCCTTTGGCCTCTGGCCCGTGGCCCTGCGCGATGACCTGCGTGCCGCGTTGCATGACGGCTTGCGCAAGGTGGTCCTATGGACCGACCAGCACAACGGCCGCGAGGCGCTGTTTGAGGCCGATCCCTTTGACCCGTTCTTCAACATCAATACCCCAGAAGATCTGGCCAAAGCCGAGGCGCTCTTGAAATGAAAATCTACGGCGTCACCGGCTGGAAGAACAACGGCAAGACCGGGCTGATGGAGCGGCTGGTCGCTGAATTCTGTGCCCGCGGGTTCTCTGTATCCACCATCAAACACGCCCACCATTCCACTGATGTGGATCAGCCCGGCACCGACAGCCACCGCCACCGCCAGGCCGGCGCGTCAGAGGTGGTGCTGGCTTCCGCTGGCCGCGTCGCGATCATGCAGGAGCTGCGCGGTGCGGCCGAGCCGCCGCTGGCAGAGCTGCTGGCCCGCCTGAACCCCGTCGATCTGGTGCTGGTGGAGGGCTACAAGCGTGAACCGCACCCCAAGATCGAGGCCTTCCGGCAAGCTGCAGGCACCGAACTGATCGCGCCAAGGGATCCCAGCATCCGCGCTATCGCCAGCGACACAACGCTGGAGCTCGACCGCCCGGTGTTCGATCTGAACGACACGGCAGCGATCGCGGATTTCGTTCAGGCGGAATTGGGGCTGTGACCCCCTTTGATACCGTCCTGGCCGTCGACTGGTCCGCGGCCAAGCGCAAACCCCGGCGCCCCAGCAAGGACGCGATCTGGCTCGGAGTGGCGCGCGGCGGCATCGCAGAGCAGCCGGTTTACTGCCGCAGCCGGATTGAGGCAGAATCTTGGATCAGCCGCTTTCTTGCTGCGGAGCAGGCCGCAGGGCGGCGGGTGCTGGCAGCCTTTGATTTCCCCTTCGGATACCCGCGCGGATTTGCACGCCGGATCACCGGATCGAATGACCCCTTTGCCATATGGGCATGGCTGGAAGAACGGATCGAAGACGCACAGAACGGCAACAACAACCGGTTTGATGTCGCCTCGGAAATGAACCGGCAGTTTGCCGGCGCCGGTCCGTTCTGGGGCAAGCCGGACGACGCAAGCTGGCCGGACATTCCCTACCGCAAGGTCGGCTTAAGATATGAAGACGTCGCGGAACGGCGCCGCGCAGACTTGGCAGCCAAGGCGTCCTCCTCCTGTTTCCAGCTGTTCTTCAACCCAACGGTTGGCAGCCAGGTCCTGATGGGGCTGCCGGTGCTGCAGCGGTTGCGGCTCCGGCACATGGCTGCTGTCTGGCCTTTTCAAAACATTGCGGACGCGCAAATTGTGTTTGCAGAAATTTGGCCAGGGTTGATCGAACCGGCCGTCAAGGCCGCAATGGCTGTTGCCGGCCGGGATGAAATACGCGACCGGGTGCAAATGCGGCTGTTGTCGCAGGCGCTCAGCCGGCTGCCAGCACAGGAGCTGGCCGCAATGCTGGCTGCTGCACCTGACGAAGCACAAGAGGAGGCCTGGATATTGGGCACGGGTTTTGAAGACCGCTTGAACGCGCTGGCTGAGGATGAGGCAGAAGGGCTGACACCGCCGCCGCTCAGCAACGATTGTTTTGCGCTGCCTGCCGGCGTCGACTGGACCCCGGTGGATGACGCGCTGGCGTTGTTGCGGGACAGGCTGGGGCCGGTCACTGGTGCCGAGACCGTGCCGCTGGCAGACGCGCTCGGCCGGGTGCTGGCGGAAGACGCTGTGGCCAAACGCTCCAACCCGCCGCTGCCGAACACGGCGGTGGATGGATACGGCTTTGCCGGTGGCCGGGCAGCGGGGCCGCATGTGCTGCCGCTGGTGGAGGGCAGGGCCGCCGCAGGTGTACCCTTTGACGGTACCGTGGCTGAAGGCAACGCCATCCGGGTGCTGACCGGCGCCGCGCTGCCTGAGGGCGTGGACACGGTGATCCTGGAGGAAGACGTCAACACCGATGGGGAGCAGATTGCTTTCAATGGCCCGCTGAAACAGGGCGCCAACACCCGAAAGGCCGGCGAGGATGTCTGCGCGGATGAGGTCATCCTTCCCGCAGGCCGGGTCATTACCCCTGCCGATCTGGCCCTGGCCTCTGCTACAGGGCTGGCGGAGCTGACCGTGAGGCTGCCGCTGCGGGTGGGCGTGCTCTCCACCGGCGATGAGCTGGTCGAGGCCGGGGAACCTGCTGGCAAGGGCCAGATTTTTGACGCAAACCGCCCCATGCTGCTGGCGCTGATCCGTCAGCTGGGCTTTGTGCCGGTGGACCTGGGCAAGGCCGCTGACGACAGGGAAGCCCTGAGGCGGCATTTGGACAGTGCGGCGGCAAAAACGGATGTGATTCTGACCTCTGGCGGCGCCTCGGCGGGCGATGAGGACCACATGTCGGCGCTCCTGCGTGAGGCGGGGGCGATGCAGGAATGGCGCATCGCGTTGAAACCGGGCCGACCGCTGGCGCTTGGAATGTGGCAGGGCACGCCGGTTTTCGGGCTGCCGGGCAACCCGGTGGCGGCGCTGGTTTGCACATTGATCTTTGCCCGCCCCGCAATGGGGCTGATGGCGGGGGCGGGCTGGCAGGAACCGCAAGCGTTTGAAGTTCCGGCGGCATTCGAAAAGCGCAAGAAACCGGGCCGCCGCGAATACCTGCGGGCGCGGGTGCGGGACGGCAAGGCGGAGGTGTTCAAGTCCGAAGGCTCCGGCCGGATCAGCGGCCTCAGCTGGGCCGAAGGTCTGGTGGAACTCGGCGACGGCGCGGCTGAGATCAAGCCCGGCGATCCGGTTCGTTTCATCCCTTACGGCAGTTTCGCGATGCAGGCGTAGCGCTCCCGCCCGCGGCCCGGCGCATCGCAGATGCTTGCCCGCCGTTGGGCCAGGCGCCGCGCTGGCACGCGGCGCGCCACTGCCTGCTGCTTCTTTCTGGTCCTAAATACCCGCTCCGCAGCCGGCGGCCCGGCGGGGCCGCCCCCTCAGTCGAAGGTCCCGGCCACACGCCCCACCAGCATGAAGGCGCGGGCGGTGCGGGTATTGCCAAGCGCGGAAATCTCGCTATCGCTGGCCTCAGCCTCGAAATCCGCAAACATCTGGTCGAACCGGCGCAGGAAATGATGCGCCGCGTCGCGGAAGATCGGGTCCTGCTTCATCCGCGCCGCGGTCAGCGCCAGGGAGGTCCGGTCGCGCACGCCGCCAAGCGCTGCCACTGCCCGGCCGCGGGCGCCCTGGCCGAACTGGCGCCAGATCTCGGGCCGCGCCATGTCGGGGCGCAGGTCGTCCATATAGATGCCGTCCTGGCTCAGCAGAGTCAGCACGTCCTGCGCCGCCTGGATCACCTGAGCCGCCTTGCGGTCGCGCAGCGCTGCACGCAACGCCGCAAAACCTTCCGCGTCCTCGGCGGTTTCCGGGAAATTCAGCGCCCGGATGAATTGTTCGGCGGGCAAGGGCGGCGCAGTGTCTGCGGCCTGGGTGCCTAGCGCCAGCGAGCCCTGGTCAGCCGCCGTCATCTCTGCCGCCGCCTCCGGGATCGCCGGGCGCAGCGGGTTGGCGCGGCGGCTGGTGTGGAAGGTCGCCAGTGCGGTTTCGGTCTTGCGGGTGGCCTCGGCGATTTCCTCCAGCCGCTTGGCAACCGACGTCTCCGCCACTGCCGCATGCTGCTGCGACTGTGCCAGATAGCTCTGGCGCAACCCGTCAATGGCGGCCTGCAGCTGCTCGCTCTCTTCCCGCATCACCCGGGCTGAGCGCGCGGCAGAGGCCGCAACCCACAGCATTGCCAAGGGCAGCACCACTGCCAGCACGCTGATGATCAAATCTGCCCACTGCGAAAGCCCGGCATCTTCGGGCGCCAGCACAAATGCCCCGGTCACCACCAGCAGCCACAGTGCCCCCAGCCCGATGGCGGCCAGCTCCGCACCGCCCAGGCCATTGGCCGCAGCGGGGCCGTCAAGGCGGCGCAGCGGCTGGCTGCCGCCTGGTTTCTGGCCAGAGCCCGGACTGCTGCTGGAGCCTGTCATGACCTCGCGGCCTCCCGGATCAGGAATAGACGATCTTGAGAATCTCGTAGGCGCGCTCGCCGCCGGGCGTGCGCACTTCCACACTGTCGCCTTCGTCCTTGCCGATCAAGGCGCGTGCAATCGGGGATTTGATGTTAAGAAGGCCGGCTTCGATGTTGGCCTCATGCTCGCCCACGATCTGCCAGGTCTTTTCCTCGTCGGTGTCCTCGTCCACCACAGTGACCTTGGCGCCGAACTTGATGGCGCCGGACAGTTTGGCGGGGTTGATCACATCGGCCAGCGACAGGATGCCTTCGAGCTCCTTGATACGGCCCTCGATGAAGGACTGCTTTTCGCGGGCGGAATGGTATTCGGCGTTTTCCGACAGGTCGCCCAGTTCGCGCGCTTCGGCAATCGCCTGGATGATGGCCGGGCGTTCGACGGATTTCAGGTTCTTCAGTTCGCTTTCCAGCGCGGCGTGACCCGTGGGGGTCATCGGGATCTTTTCCATGTGATTGGTCCAGGTCGCTCTATTGTTCTTGTCAGTATGAAAACCGCAGCCCCGCAGCATGTGCCGCGGGGCCTCCGGTCCGGTTGACAAATACCTGACCCAATCCTGCGCCTGAATTCAAGTGGCCGCAGGGCTTTGCCGCACGCAATTCCGCCTAACGCGGCAGATTGTGCGGGTTTTCCACAGGTTTGCGCGGAAAAATGCCGCGGGCAGGGGAGCCGGACCTTGCCGCCAGCCACAGCAGATCAATCATATTGAACCGCCTCGTATTCGATGCCGTTCTCATCATGGAAGTAGAACCGGCGGCCCGGCTCATAATCGCCGTGGTTGATCGGCGTGAAGCCCGCGGCCTTTACCGCGGCCTCAGTGGCGTCCAGATCATCAACGATCACCGCCAGATGGTTCAGCCCGCCAATGATGCCATAGCTTTCCGGCGCTTGACCTGCTGCAGTGCGCGGGGTGTAAAGCGCGAGGTAGCTGTTTTCGCCGCCCACATGCACGGTGTAGCCGCCGTTTTTGGCTTCACCCTCCCAGCGCACATGCCAGCCAAAGATCTTTTCCATCCAGGCGGCGGTGCCATTGGGGTCTGCCACGGTGACATTTGCGTGTTCCAAAACTGCGCTCATTGAAAATCTCCTTCTCATCTTGAGCAAACCTGTTGATGCGACTCACCGTAATTCCTAAACCTAACTTTAGCTCAAGTAATTTCTTCAGGGAGTTTGCCATGCCCCAGTCCGCAGGCATTTCCATCGGCTACCTGGCCGAACGCACCGGCCTCGCCGTGTCCGCGATCCGCTACTACGAGGCGCAAGGCCTGGTGGAGCCTTGGCGCAACACAGGCGGCCAGCGCCGCTTTCACCGGGCCGACATCCGGCGGCTCAGCTTCATCATGATTGCGCAGCAGTTCGGCTTCTCGCTGCCGGAAATCCGCGGCTTCCTGCGCAGCCTGCCGGGCAGCCGCACACCGACCAAGGACGACTGGGCCCGCATTTCGGAAGACTTCCGCAGCCACCTGGACCAGCGAATCGAAACTCTGGTCAAACTGCGCGACAATCTGGACGGCTGCATAGGCTGCGGCTGTCTTTCGCTTCCGAATTGCAAACTTTACAACCCTGAAGACCGGGCGGCACAGAAGGGGCAGGGACCCCGGTATCTTATGGGAGACCGGCCTGAGACAGAGGCTGAGGCGGAAAATGATCCTTGAGTGACGAAAATGGACGCACTTTTTGTCTCAGTTGCCTGTTTTACAGGTGTTTGACGCGGAGTTTGGATTGACCCATGGGGGCGCCAAACGATAAGCACCGCGAAAGAAAATTGCGCCCGCAGTGTGTTGTGGGGCCGGTAGCGAATAGAAAGCCAAGGAGCGCCGCAAATGGCCGAGATTGAACGCGAAGCGATGGAATACGACGTGGTGATCGTCGGGGCCGGCCCTGCCGGTCTGTCTGCGGCCATCCGCCTGAAACAGCTGGACGCCGACCTGCAGGTCGTGGTCCTGGAAAAAGGCTCCGAAGTCGGCGCGCATATCCTGTCCGGCGCGGTGCTGGATCCGTGCGGCCTGAACGCGCTGATCCCCGACTGGAAGGAAAAGGGCGCGCCGCTGAACGTCGAAGTGAAGGAAGACAACTTCCTGATGCTGGGCGAAGCCGGCCAGGTCCGCATCCCCAACTTCCCGATGCCGCCGCTGATGAACAACCACGGCAACTACATCGTCTCCATGGGCAACGTCTGCCGCTGGATGGCGGAGCAGGCCGAGGAAATGGGCGTCGAGATCTTCCCGGGCATGGCCTGCTCTGAGCTGGTCTATGGCGACAACGGCGAAGTCAAAGGCGTGGTTGCCGGTGAATTCGGCAAGAACCCCGACGGCACCCCCGGCCCGGCTTATGAGCCCGGCATGGAACTGCACGGCAAATATGTCTTCCTGGGCGAAGGCGTACGCGGCTCGCTCTCCAAGGAAGTGATTGCCAAATACGGCCTTTCCGACGGCAAGGAGCCGCAGAAATACGGCGTCGGCATGAAAGAGATCTGGGAGATCGACCCGGCCAAGCACAAGGAAGGCACCGTCACCCACACCATGGGCTGGCCGCTGGGCTCCAACGCGGGCGGCGGCTCGTTCATCTATCACCTGGACAATAACCAGGTTTACGTGGGCTTCGTGGTGCACCTGAACTACAAGAACCCGCACCTGTTCCCCTACATGGAATTCCAGCGCTTCAAGCACCACCCGGTTGTTGCCGACCTGCTGAAGGGCGGCAAGCGCGTGGCCTACGGCGCCCGTGCGATCACCGAAGGCGGCTGGCAGTCGATGCCGAAACTGGTCGCACCCGGTGTGGCGCTGCTGGGCTGCTCCGCAGGCATGGTCAACGTGCCACGCATCAAGGGCAACCACAATGCGATGCTGTCGGGCAAGGCCGCGGCCGAAGCCGCCTTTGACGCGATCAAGGCTGAGCGTTCGGGTGACGAGCTGACCGCCTATGAGGCGGACGTGCGCGACGGCGCCATTGGCAAGGACCTCAAGATGGTCCGCAACGTCAAGCCGATGTGGTCCAAATGGGGCCTCACCGCGTCGCTGGCGCTGGGCGGCCTGGACATGTGGACCAACAACCTGTTTGGCTTCTCCTTCTTCGGCACCCTGGGCCACGGCAAGAACGACGCCCAGTCGACCGAGGAAGCCTCCAAGCACAAGCCCATCG
The DNA here is from genome assembly GCF_000813925.1 of Leisingera sp. ANG-S5. Lineage (NCBI taxonomy): Bacteria > Pseudomonadati > Pseudomonadota > Alphaproteobacteria > Rhodobacterales > Roseobacteraceae > Leisingera > Leisingera sp. ANG-S5. Next base: position 443,459 of record NZ_JWLH01000010.1, read on the forward strand.
ACTACCCCAAGCCCGATGGCGTGCTGTCGTTTGACCGCCTGACCAACGTCAGCTTCTCGATGACCAACCACGAGGAAAGCCAGCCCTGCCACCTGCGCCTGGGCAATGAGGACACTCCGATCTCGGTCAACCTGCCGAAATTCGCGGAACCGGCGCAGCGCTACTGCCCGGCCGGCGTCTACGAGGTGGTCGAAAAGGACGGCAAGCCGGAGTTCGTGGTGAACTTCCAGAACTGCGTCCACTGCAAGACCTGCGACATCAAGGACCCGTCGCAGAACATCACCTGGACCACGCCGCAGGGCGGCGACGGCCCGAACTACCCGAACATGTAATGGGATCTGCGCTGCAGCAGGAGATTCTCGATTTTGCAGCGCAGTATTCATGCCGGAAACTCAAAGGCGTCGAACAGCATGATCTGTTCGGCGCCTTTGGCTTGGAAGGAGACGATGCAGACGAATTCCTGGAGGCTTTCTCAAAGCGGTTCAGCGTAGACCTGTCAGGCCTTCGCTGGGAGTTCCACTACAACGCTGATGAGCCGCCCGGCAGGCGGCGCGTGCTGCCGCTTGATGCGTCTGGCAAGGTCATCCCCTACCAGCCGATCACTCTGGAACTGCTCGAAAAAGCGGTTCTGGCTGGCAAATGGGGCTATGACTACCCGGAGCACACGATCAAGGACTTGGGGTTTGCCGCTCACCTGCCTGATTGGCGGCATCTTGCGGCAGCTGTGCTGCTTGGCCTGTGCTGGGCTGTTTTCTGGTAGGCGAAGGGTCGCGCAAACCGGCAGAGGCGGCTTCACGCACGCGTTATTTTATTGCACAAGGCTTGAAAACTGACAGCAGCGTGACCCAACGCCCATTGCGCGTTAACCGTCACGGGACTACGCTTCAATTCAGGCAAGAGCAGTAAACCGTAAGGGGGTCCCCAGTGCCCGTATCCATTCTTCGCACCCTGTCCTGTGCGGCCCTGATGGCCGCCGCCGCCGCACCCGCCGTGCAGGCCGAAGGACTGGCGGGATCCTACCTGGCCGGACGGGCCGCCACCTATGACAGCGACTTTGCCGCTGCGGCGCTTTATTACACCCAGGCGCTGGCGCGCGACCCGCAAAACCCGCTCTTGATGGAAAACGTGGTGTTCGCCCAGCTCGCCATGGGCAAGGCGGAGCTTGCCGTGCCAGTGGCCGAACGGCTGCGCCAGACCGGCGCCCGCAGCCAGGTGGCCAATATCGTCAGCGCCGGCGGCCTTGCCGCCAAGGGTGACTACCAGGCGATCCTGGACCGCGACCTGGAACGGGACGCCATTCACCCGCTGGTGGATGGCCTGCTCGAAGGCTGGGCGCATGTCGGCGCGGGCTCCGTCTCCAGCGCACTGGAAAGCTTTGACCGGCTCGCCAAGGACGGCAGCCTGAAACCCTTCGTGCTCTATCACCGCGCCCTGGCGCTGGCCTCCGCCGGCGACTACGGCGGGGCGGAAGCGCTGTTTGCCGAAGAGAACGGGCGCCTGGCCACCCTCAGCCGCCGCGCTGCGGTGGCGCGGGTTCAGATCCTGTCGCAGCTCGGCCGCAATGATGACGCCCGCGAGGCGCTGGCCGCCGCCTTCGGCAGCAGCCTCGATCCAGGGCTCGAGGCGCTGGATGCACAGCTCGCCGCTGGGGAAACCCTGGCCTATACCATCGCCCCCAGCCCGCAGGACGGCATTGCCGAGGTGTTCTTCACCCTTGGTGCGGCGCTGAACGGCGATACCGCCAATGACTATGTGCTGATGTATGCCCGCATGGCGGCTTCGCTGCGCCCGGACCATGTGGATGCGATCCTGCTCAGCGCGGGCCTGCTGGACCAGCTGGGCCGGTATGAGCTGTCGGTTGCCACCTACAAGCAGGTGCCAAGCAGCCACCCCGACTATCACGCCGCCGAAATGGGCCGCGCCGAGGCCCTGCGCCGCGCCGCCAAGCCGGACGCCGCCATCGAGGTGCTGGAGAAACTGGCCCGCGACTTCCCTGAACAGCCCAGCGTCTACATCAGCCTTGGCGACCTTCTGCGCCAGCAGGAGGACTACGCCGCTGCCGCGCGCGCTTATGACAAGGCGCTGGACAAGACGCCGGAGGATTCTTCCAGCCGCTGGTTCCTGTTCTATGCCCGCGGCATCTGCCACGAGCGCCTGGATCAATGGCCGCAGGCTGAGGCTGACTTCCGCGCCTCGCTGGAACTGGATCCAAACCGGCCGCAGGTGCTGAACTACCTCGGCTATTCGCTGGTCGAGAAAAGCAGCAAGCTGGACGAGGCGCTGGACATGATCGAACGCGCCGTCGCCGCGCGCCCCGACTCCGGTTTCATCGTCGACAGCTTGGGCTGGGTGCTCTACCGCATGGGCAAGTTTGACGAGGCCGTCGCCCATATGGAACGCGCCGTGGAGCTGATGCCGGTGGACCCGGTGGTCAACGACCACCTGGGTGATGTCTACTGGGCCGTGGGCCGCGCGCGCGAGGCGGAATTCCAGTGGAAGCGGGCGCTCTCCTTCATCGACCCTGAGGACACGGATGGCGAAGCGGACCCCGAGCGCATCCGCCGCAAGCTGGAGGTGGGCCTGGACGCGGTGCTGGCCGAGGAAGGCGCGCAGCCCCTGAAGGTCGCCAATGGCGGCTGAGGTCGCGGCACCCGCCAAGATCAACCTGACCCTGCATGTGACCGGCCGCCGCGAGGACGGCTATCACCTGCTGGATTCGCTGGTGGTCTTTGCGGACACCGGCGACCGCTTGCGGCTTGAACCGGGACAGGAACTGTCGCTGCAGGTCTCCGGCCTGTTCGCAGCGGGCGTGCCCGCGGATGAGCGGAACCTGGTGTGGAGAGCCGCCGCTGCTGCGGGCTGGACCGGCAAGATCAGCTTGGACAAGCAGCTGCCCCACGGCGCCGGCATAGGCGGCGGCTCGTCCGACGCTGCGGCGGCCTTGCGCGCAATTGCCAGCCAGGGCGGCAGTATCCCCGAAGAATTGCCGCTGAAACTGGGTGCCGATGTGCCAGTCTGCATGGCGGCACGGGCGTCCCGGATGCGGGGCATCGGCGAACAAGTGATGCCGGTGGACCTGCCGGACCTGCACGCGCTGCTGGTCAATCCGGGTGCACATGTCCCGACAGGGGCCGTGTTCTCTGCGCTTGCTTCGCGCTACAACGCTCCGATGCCGCAGGACATCCCTGCTTTCACGTCAGGTGAAGACTGCGCCGCCTGGCTAGCCGAACAGCGCAACGACCTGGAGGTTCCGGCGATCACCGTTGCGCCGGAAATCGGCCGGGTTCTGTCGGACCTGCGCAGCTCCCGCCAGGCCTTGCTGGCCCGGATGTCCGGCTCCGGCGCCACCTGCTTTGCGCTCTATCCTACGAAAAAGGCCGCCCATATGGCGGCCTATGAGATCGGGGCGGAACATCCCGAGTGGTGGTGCAGTGCGGTCACCCTGACCTGACCCGCCACTCTGCGGACAGGGCTCTCCCGCCCGCGGAGCGGCGCATCGAAGATGCGTGCCCGCCGTTGGGCCTGGCGCTGCGCTGACACGCAGCGCGGCATCGTCTTGCCGCTTCTTTCTGGTTGAAAATACTCTGGGGTGAGCGCCGCAGGCGCGAGGGGCAAAGCCCCTCCCGCGTATCAGTTCAGCCGCGACACTACGTAGTCCGCCAGATCGCTCAGCATGGTGCGGATTTCGTGATCGGGCAGCACCTTCAGCGCCGCTCGCGCCTTGGCAGCCCAGCCATGGGCATCCTCACGGGTGGCTTCCAGCGTCTTGTATTTTGCCATCAGTGCCAGCGCCTGTTCCAGGTCGCCGTCTTCCTGCTTACCCTTCTCGATGGTGCGGGTCCAGAACGCGCGCTCCTCATCTGTCGCCTGCGCCACCGCCTTGATCACCGGCAGGGTCAGCTTGCGCTCGCGGAAGTCGTCGCCGACGTTCTTGCCGGTCGCCTTGCTGTCGCCCTGGTAGTCCAGCAGGTCATCGGCAATCTGGAAGGCAATCCCCAGCGCATCGCCATAGTCAAACAGCGCCTTCACCTGCTCCTCGGGTGCGCCGGCAATCACCCCGCCCACTTCGGTCGCAGCCGAGAACAGCGCCGCGGTCTTGCCGCGCACCACCTGCAGATAGACGTCCTCATCTGTCTTCAGGTTCGACGCCGCGGTCATCTGCAGCACCTCACCCTCGGCAATGGTGGCAGAGGCGTTCGCCAGAATGTCCAGCACCCGCAGGCTTTCCGTCTCGACCATCAATTGGAAGCTGCGGGCAAACAGGTAATCGCCCACCAGCACGGAACTCTTGTTGTCCCACAGCAGGTTCGCCGTGGGGCGCCCGCGCCGCTGGCCGCTTTCATCGACCACATCGTCATGCAGCAGGGTGGCGGTGTGGATGAACTCCACCGTTGCCGCCAGTTTCAGGTGATGGTCGCCCTCGTAACCGCAGAGCCGCGCCGCCGCCAGCGTCAGCATCGGCCGCAGCCGCTTGCCGCCCGCCTCGACCAGATGTGCGGTCACTTCAGGGATACGCGGCGCGTGTTTGGAGGCCATCCGGGTGCGGATCAGCGTGTTCACCGCGTCCAGTTCCTGGCTCAGCGTTGCGGCCAGCATCTCATGCGGTTTCCTGGTCATCACTTGGTCCATCACTTTCCCGCTCGCAAGTCTCGACAAGGGGGACGCCTTGCCCTTAGATCCATCCCCATGAAAGAGCTTCTGCGCAGCACCGATCCGACGATCATGGCCTTTGCCTCCGCCCTCCTTGAGGGAGAGGATATAGACTGCTTTCAAATGGACGTAAATATGAGCATCCTGGAAGGCGGGATTGGAATTTTCCCGCGCCGTCTGATGGTTCACGAGGATGACTATGACGACGCGCTTGTGGTGATGCGCGACAACGAAATCCCGCTCGGGCGATGAGGCCTGCACGATGACCGGCTTCCCTGAAGATGAGCTGACCCGCAACGGTTTCCTCGGCGGCAGGGTGCAGCTGTGGCAGCCAATGCGCGGCTACCGCGCCGGGGTGGACCCGGTGCTGCTGGCAGCCGCCGCTCCCGCGCGGGGCGGGGAAGCGGTGCTGGAACTGGGCTGCGGCGCAGGCCAGGCGCTGCTGTGCCTGGGGGCGCGGGTGCCGGGGCTGTCACTGGCCGGGGTGGAGCTGCAGGCGCCCTATGCGGATCTGGCCCGCCGCAACGCCCAGGCCAACGGTCAGGATATCGACGTCTTCGAGGCCGACCTTTCTGCCCTGCCGGAGGCATTGAAACAGCGCCAGTTTCACCACGTCATTGCCAATCCGCCGTACTACAAGGCGGGTGCCCACAGCCAAGCCCACGACGACGGCCGCAAGCTGGCGCTGGGAGAGGGCACACCGCTGGCGGACTGGATTACCGCTGCGGCCCGCCGCCTCGCCCCCAAAGGCTATCTGCACATGATCCAGCGGGCCGACCGGTTGCCGGACATGCTGGCCGGATGCAGCGGCGTTCTGGGGTCCATAGAGGTGCTGCCGCTGGCGCCGCGCCAGGCCCGTGCGGCAGAGCTGGTGATCCTGCGGGCACGCAAGGGCGGACGGGCGGATTTCCGGCTGCACGCGCCGCTGATTCTGCACCAAGGCACCCGGCATGACCGTGATGGAGACAGCTACCGCGCGGAAATCAGCGCCATCCTGCGCGACGGCGCGGCCTTGCCCTGGCCCGCCTGAGGCACTTTTTCCGGCCGCGCAAACTTAGGAGCGGTGCTTGGCGGATTCAACCTTTGGCGAATCCAAATCTGCTGGTTTCTGCAAAAACGCGCTCTGCCCTGCGGCAAAATGCGCGGCGCATAGCCGATATGAAAATTTCATGACAAAAATCGTGCGGCTGCAGCGTGACAGATGCTGAAACATGTGCTCCACTCTTCAGGTCAAACACATCTAGCTCAAAGAAGGAGGGTTACCATGAGCCTCAGCTCGCATCTGACCGAACTTAAGAAGAAGCACGAGCATCTGAGCATGGAAGTGGAACAGGCCCAACGATCGCCCAGTACCGACGATCTGGAAATCGCAGCAATGAAAAAGCAAAAGCTGAAGCTGAAGGAAGAGATCACACGCCTGACAGCTGAAGCCGTCTGAAGAGTTCCCGCCGGGGCATAGCCCGGCACAGTCAACAGGAGGGCCTGCCACAGCGGCGGCCCTCCTTTCGTTTCAGGCCCTACTTGCTGGCACTGGCCCGCGCCGCGATCAGCGCGCCGCCGGTGATCAGCGCTGCCGCCAGCGCCAGCCCCCAGGAGGCCGCGGCAATCCCCGCCAGAACCAGGATCAGCGTGGACAGCAGGGGTGCCGCATATGAACTGGTGCCAAGCATCTGAATGTCGCCCTGCTTGACGCCGATATCCCAGACGTAAAACGCCAACCCGACGGGGCCGAGACCCAGCAGCAGGGTGGAGGCCCAGCCCAAAGTGCCCGCGGGCCACACCGTTTCCTCCAGCGCGAAATGCAGCCCCCAGGAGGCCGCGGCAGTGGTCAGGCAGAACACCGCAACCGAACTGGTCGGCGCCCCGCCCACCAGCCGCGACAGCACCGAATAGCCGGACCATGTGAGCGCGCACAAGAGCGCCAGCCCGTAGCCTGGCAGATACTGCGCCTGAAACCCCTCACCGCCGCCGGAAATGATCGTGGCTGCCCCGGCAAAGCCCAGGCCTGCGCCGATCAGATGCCCCGCTTTCAGCTTCTCGCCGGGCAATAGGCCGGAAAACAGCACGATCAGCAACGGCCACAGGTAGGCGATCAGCCCTGCCTCTGCCGCCGGGGCCAGCCGCAGCGCCGAGAAGTAGAGCGCGTGATAGCCAAAGAGGCCAATCGTGCCAAAGATATAGACCCGCACCGGCACATGGCGCAGTTGCCCCAGCTTGCCTGACGCTGCGGTCCAGATGATCCCCAGCGTGCCGCCAATGGTGAAGCACAACGCGTTCAACAGCAGCGGCGGGGTGGGCTCTGATCCAACTGTCAGCAGCGCCAGCAGCGCCCATAGCAATACAGCGATGAAGCCAATGGCGGTCGCGCGGGTCTTGGTCATTGGGATTGGAGATCCTGAATCGGGATAATCTTGATGTCGCCCCACATATGCGCGGTTTTCTCGATCTCCGCAAAGTACCACTCGCGGAAGGCCGCAATCTGCGGCCGGTCCTTCGCTTCGGGCAGGCACAGGAAACGGAACCGCGCGTCGGATTGAATGGCGATCTTAAAGGGCGCCACCAGCCGTCCCTCGCGCACGTCCTTGATAATCAGCGGCCGCCGCCCCAGCGCCACGCCCAGCCCCGCGCAGGCGGCGTCGATGGCATGATCGGGGGCGGAAAAATGGGTGCCGCTGGTGGGGCTGAAGCCTACCCCTGCCGCCTGGAACCAGGTTGGCCAGTCGCAGCCCGGCGCCACCTTACTGATGGAATCGTCAAAAATCAGCGGCGCGTTCATCAGCGCTTCAGGGGTGGGGAATTGCTCATGCATCTCCGGCGTCATCACCGGTGTCAGCCAGTCGGGCCGGGTGCCATAAGACGCAAGACCTACGTCGTCCGAGACGCCAAAGCGGATCGCCACATCCACATCGCCGCGGCGCAGGTCCACCACCTTGAGAGAGGCCGACAGGCGCAGCTCGATCTCCGGGTGGCTGCGGGCAAATTCGAACAGCCGCGGCGCCAGCCATTTCGCCGTCAGCGCAGGACCCGCCGTCACCGTCAGCGTGGTCTCATCCAGCAGCCGCCGGGTGCTTTGCCAGGCCTGCCCCAAGGTGCGGAAACCCTCCGCCGCGCCGGGGGCCAGTGTCTCGCCCGCCTCGGTCAGCTCCACCGCACGGTTCAGGCGGCGGAACAACGGCTGGCCCAGATGCTCCTCCAGCGACTTGATCTGAAAGGACAGCGCCGCCGGGGTCACGTTCAGCTCCTCCGCTGCCTTGGCAAAGGACATGTGGCGGGCAGCGGCGTCAAAGGCGCGCAAAGCGGTGAGGGGCGGCAGGCGGTCAGTCATGTTCGCATAAGTACAGCTTAACTGAACCTCTGCAAAGTCTCGTTTGTGTGTTTGACGGAACGTCCTCATATTGGTTGCAGGTAAAGGATACTGATCTGAGAAGGAGGCCGAATATGCTGGAATATACTGCTGATGCCGCCGTCAAAGCCGCGATGGCCCGTGCCCACGCCGAGCGGGGGCAGGTGCTGAAACAGGCCTGGACCTGGCTGTTCGGCAAGCGGCCGGTGCCGGTCCTCCGCCCCAAGGTTTCCCGCTGGGCCTGAGCGCGCAAGCGTCCTTACGGGATAGGAAAAGGGCCGGTCCATCTGGACCGGCCCTTGCCGTTTCTGCTGATGAATTGGATCAGACGAAGAACTGCGCGCCGTTGGCGGAGATGGTCGAGCCGTTGATGAAGCCCGACTCGTCAGACGCCAGGAAAGCCACGCAGCGGGCGATCTCTTCCGGCTCACCCAGGCGGCCGGCCGGGATCTGGCCGATGATCGACTCGCGCACCTTCTCCGGCACTGCCATCACCATTTCGGTGGCGATATAGCCGGGGCAGACCGCATTGGCGGTGATGCCGGCGCGGGCGCCTTCCTGGGCCAGCGATTTCACGATGCCCAGGTCGCCTGCCTTGGTCGCGGCATAGTTCACCTGCGCGAACTGGCCTTTCTGGCCGTTGATCGAGGAGATCACGATGACGCGGCCGAACTTGCGCTCGCGCATGCCGGGCCAGACCGGGTGCACGGTGTTGAACACGCCGGTCAGGTTGGTGTCGATCACTTCCTGCCACTGCTGCGGCGTCATCTTGTGGAACGGCGCGTCGCGGGTGATGCCGGCGTTGGCCACCACGATGTCGATCGGGCCCACTTCCTCTTCGACCTTGGCGATGCCCGCAGCGCTGTCTTCATAGCTGCCGACGTTCCACTTGTAGGTCTTGATGCCGGTTTCCTCGGTGAATTTTGCCGCGGCTTCGTCATTGCCGGCATAGGTCGCAGCCACATTGCAGCCCTGCGCCTTCAGCGCCTGGGAAATCGCTGCGCCGATGCCGCGGGAACCGCCGGTGACGAGTGCAGTACGTGCCATTCGAGAATCCTCCAGTATTGGTCACTTGGTAATCTTGCTACAGTTTTCACTGCCGGGGAGCAACAATATTGCGCGGTGAATTTGCTGCGGTGCCGCGTATAAATTGTCGCACCCGCCGCGCCGGTCTTGCTGCAGTTGCATTATAGCTCTGGAATGTAAAAGAAAAAGGACGCCGCGAGGGCGTCCTTCATTTTTTGCGGTTTTGCGCCGATTACGGGCGTTCGACGCACATCGCAACGCCCATGCCGCCACCGATGCAAAGGGTGGCCAGGCCCTTTTTGGCGCCGCGGCGTTTCATTTCGAACAGCAGCGTGTTCAGCACCCGGCAGCCCGACGCGCCGATCGGGTGGCCGATGGCAATGGCGCCGCCGTTCACGTTCACAATCGACGGATCCCAGCCCATGTCCTTGTTCACCGCGCAGGCCTGGGCGGCAAAGGCTTCGTTCGCTTCGACCAGATCCAGGTCATTCACCGACCAGCCGGCCTTCTCCAGCGCCTTGCGCGAGGCATAGACCGGGCCGACACCCATGACCGACGGGTCCAGGCCGGCAGTGGCGTAGGACGCAATGCGGGCCAGCGGCTCGATGCCGCGGCGTTCGGCTTCATCGGCGCTCATCAAGAGGGTCGCGGCAGCGCCGTCGTTCAGACCGGAGGCGTTGGCTGCGGTGACAGAGCCGTCCTTGGTGAAGGCCGGGCGCAGTTTCTGCATCGCTTCCATGGTGGCGCCGTGGCGGATGTATTCGTCCGCATCCACTGTGATATCGCCCTTGCGATGCTTGACGATGAACGGGGTGATCTCATCGGCGAACTTGCCCGCCTTCTGCGCCGCTTCTGCCTTGTTCTGCGAGGCGACGGCAAACTCGTCCTGCATCTCGCGGGAGATCTGCCACTGCTCGGCCACGTTCTCCGCGGTCTGGCCCATGTGGTAGCCGTTGAAGGCATCCCACAAGCCGTCGCGGATCATGGTGTCGATGTACTTCATGTCGCCCATTTTCTGGCCCGCGCGCAGATGCGCGGCATGGGGGGACAGGGTCATGTTTTCCTGGCCGCCGGCCGCCACGATGGAGGCATCGCCCAGCTGGATGTGCTGCGCGCCCAGTGCCACGGCGCGCAGGCCGGAGCCGCAGACCTGGTTGATGCCCCAGGCGGCGCTTTCCTTGGGCAGGCCGGCATTGATGTGTGCCTGGCGGGCCGGGTTCTGGCCCTGCGCCGCGGTCAGCACCTGGCCGAGAATGGTTTCGGACACTTCGGATTTGTCCACACCGGCGCGTTCCACCACAGCTTCCAGCACCGCGGCGCCCAGGTCATGGGCCGGGGTGTTGGCGAACGAGCCGCCAAAGGAGCCGACGGCGGTGCGCGCGGCGGATGCGATTACAACATTGGTCATTATTTCTGGTCCTCTGCCATCAAGTCAGGTCTCCGGGAAAGCTTGCTGCCTGCGTTTCGCTCCGACGCGCAAGAATCTTTCCCGATCACTCCGGGTACCGACATAATCTATTGCTGCACGTGCAGCAATTGACAGCCTGTCTCAGGGGGTGCGGCAGAGTCAACCGCGAGATACGTCCCGGGCTGCAGGATTTCCGGCACTTGGCTGCGGTGATGCTGCAAAGCAGCAACCGCGCTGGCCGCAACCGGGTCGCGCAGGGGCAGCAAAGCCGTTGAAAAGACAGGTATTGCTTGATTGCGGCGGCGGGTGGCGGAAGTCAGCCCGCTTTCTTGCCCTGCTTCATATCTTCGATCCAGGGCGGCGACACCGAGGGGGCGCCGAACAGGTAGCCCTGCAGGCAGTCGACGCCGTTTTCGACCAGAAACTCCGCATCCGCCTGGCTTTCCACCGATTCCGCAACCACGAACATGTCGAACTGCTTGGCAATGCCGATCAGGGCGCGGACCACTGACTGGTTGTCGTGGCTGGCGTGAATGCCGCGCACGAACTGGCCGTCAATCTTGACCGCGTCAAAGAAGAACTGGCGGAAATGGCCGATCGCAGTGGTGCTGGCGCCAAAGTTGTCGAGCGCAAAGGCAATCCCGTGCTGCTGCATCCGGCCCATGAAGTCGGTCACCAGCTCCGGTGCGGCCATGGCAGAGGCCTCGGTGATTTCCAGCACCAGCCGTTCGCCCAGGGTGCCGTCGCGCTTCAGGAACCGGTCCAGAACCTTGTGCCAGCGCTGATAGCCGATGGAGCGTGCGGACATGTTCACCGACAGGCGGATTTGCGGGTATTTTTCCAGCGCCTTCAGCCCGTGCTGCAGCGCCAGGCAATCCATCTCGCGGCCGATCTCCTTGTCCTCGACCACATGCATGAATTCGCGCGCCGGAATCACCCGGCCGGTCGGATCCAGAACCCGGATGTAGCCCTCGTAAAAGGCGACACCATGCGGCGCCATTGCCTGCATGACAGGCTGATAGGCCAGCACGGTCTGATTGTGCCGCACCGCCTCGTCGACCATGTCCAGTGTCGAACGGTCGCGCCCGGCTACCGCTGCGCTCAGCGGGTTTTCAGCGCCTTCGGGGAGATCTGCCTTGGCATGTCGGTTTGTCATGTGCTGCTGGAACCCTGATTGCGGCAAGTTGAGGACAGTATGATGCTCCCCGCAGGTTGCCGCAAAAGGGTTGAGGCAGGATTAAAGATCAAATTTGAACGATCTGCCCCGCAGGCCGCCGGCGGTCATCCGCCGAAGCCGGGGGTGCCCGCGTCCTCCGGGTGGCGGGCCAGATGCGCCGCCTTGATCCCGGCAGAGGTGTCGCGGCTGCCGTCATGGCTGTAACCGGGCGGCGCAAAGGCATAAAGCAGCCGCTGCTTCAGGGTCAGGCCGGGCTGGGCCATGTCCTTGAAAATGCCGAACCATTCATGAAAGGCGACCCGCAGCGGATTGAAAGTGGCGATGTTATGCACCAGCCCGTAGTCGGGGCGGTCATGGTCCTGTTCCGGCACGAAGGTGCCGAACATCTTGTCCCAGATGATGAACACCCCGGCATAGTTGCAATCGAGATAGCGCGGATTGCGGCCATGGTGCGCGCGGTGGTGGCTCGGGGTGTTCATCACCGCCTCGAACCAGCGCGGCAGGCGGCTGACGGCCTCGGTATGGATCCAGAACTGGTAGATCAGGTTAAGCCCGCCGCAAAACAGCACCAGTGCCGGGTGAAACCCCAACAGCACCATCGGCGCCTTCACCACCATCATGAAGGTGAAGGTGCCGGTCCAGGTCTGCCGCAGGGCAGTGGTCAGGTTGTAATGCTGGCTGGAGTGATGATTGACGTGCGACGCCCAGACCCAGCGCACCCGGTGGCCGAACCGGTGCACCCAGTAATAGCGCAGGTCATCGAGCACGAAACAGGCCAGCAGCGCCCACACAGACGTGCCCATGTCCAAGGGCGTCAGCTGCCACAGGAACATGAACAGCGCCCAGGCGACGAACCCCAGCAGCAGCCCCTCCGCGACGCTGCCCGCGCCCATGATGAGGGAGGTCACCGCATCGCGGGTCTCATACCGCCCGCCGCGTTTCTTGAGCGCGGTCCACAGGAACTCGCCCAGGATCGCGGCGATGAAGAACGGCACCGCCAGCTGGGTCGCGTCAGGGTAGGAAATTTCTCCAGTCATACAGCCTCCGCCGGGGTGTTGATCAGCGCCAGCCACTGCTGCCGCTCGCGCTCCGGCAGGGGAAGGGAGAGGCCGGGGGCCGCAAAGTCGTTGAAATCAAATCGCAACCCGGTGGCCGTTTCCCGGACCTGTTCCGCGGCCAGATGGCGGCCAACGGTGTCGGCGCCAAAGGCCCACAGCAGCCCCGGGCCGCCATTGGTCAGCACCAGCGCGGCCTGCCCGCTGGCCGCAGGCAGCACCTTGAAAACACTGTCTTCGGGGAAATGCCGCAGCCAGGCAGAACGGGCGTTGCCGGCACCCAGAATCCTCTGCCGGGAGCGGCCGGTCAGATGCAGCAGAACGGCGATTCCCGATATTCCGCCCGCAACCAGGGCCAGCAGCAGTTCCAGCGGCATGAACGTCCTCCCGCGGGCAGATTGGCGGGCAGGTGGAAGGCTGTCAAAGGTGGCGTGGGGTCAAGCGCATCAGCCCCCGCACCCGGATCCGGGGCAGGGCAGGCTGGCCTTGGCAAGCCGGGGTCTACATCGCGGCAGCCGCGCGCTGCGCCTTTGGCAGCACCTGCATCTGCACTACCCGCTCGACAAAGGGCACCAGCCCTTCGGGGCCGGAGGCCCGGTCTTTCAGATGGATGCAGACATCCGGCCGCAGGGCCGCGATGATGCCGATCAGGTCGCCGCGGATCTGATCATCCAGGCCTGCGCCCATGATCACGCATTCGATGCGCGGCTCGGTCTCCAACTGGCGCACCACCTCGGGCTGATCATGCGCGCCCAGCCAGTGGATCGGCAGATGGTCCAGCTCCTCAGCCACATTGCCGATCACATGCGGCAGCTTTCCGATCAGTAACACAACAGGTTTCATTTCACTCTCCACCCTATGCCAGGGCGTCTTTTGGGGACGTCCCTCGGTTTACAAGTAGTGCGAAAGTCGCGGGGATCACGCGGGGCTGTCCGGCCCCGGTGTCTCATGCTATCTGCCGGTCATGGTCAGAGTTCTTTTTGTATGCGGCAAGGCGCGGATGCGCAGTCCGACTGCAGCGGATATAGCCGCTTCCTGGGCGGGTGTAGAAGCCGATTTTGCCGGATTGAGCCGGGATGCGGACGAGCGGATTTCCGTTGAACACATTGCGTGGGCGGATGTGATTGCTGTGATGGAAAAACGCCAGAAAAGCAAACTATCCAGCCAGTTCGGCAATCTTTTGGCCCAAAAGAAAGTTGTGGTTCTGAGCGTGCCGGACAAGTTCAGCTACATGGAACCCGCGCTGGTGGAGGTGCTGGAGCCGAAACTGAGGCACCTCCTGAAACTCTGAGGTTAGCTTCCCTCAGCCTCGCCAATCATCGCTGCAATGATTTCCTTGGCGCTCTCGGAGTTCCACTCGGCATCGCCCAAGAGCCGCGCCACTTCCTTGCCGTCGCGGTCCAGCAGCACCGTGATCGGCAGGCCGATCACCGCCATCTCCCGCGCTAGTGCCTGTTTCGGGTCCTGATGGCGGGGCAGGTTGCTGATACCGTTTTCGTCAAAGAACTTCTGGATGCCAGCAGGCGAGTTGCGGCCCGTCGCAATGGTCAGCACCTCGAAATCCTCCCCCCCGAACTCCTCCTGCAGCTCCGCCAGCTGCGGCATCTCCTTGCGGCAGGGGGCGCACCAGGTGGCCCAGAAATTCAGCAGCACGATCTTGCCCTGGTAATCCCCCAGGGATGCGGTGCCAGCGCCGTCGGCCAGATCAAAGGCGGCGGCGGACACGTCGCGCGGCTCGGCGTGCACAACCAGCTTCTTCATCGAGCCGTCGCGCAAGCCTTCCAGCTGCGCGGGGTCCGCCGCAAAGGCGGCATTTGCACCCAAGGTCAGGGCCATATAAAGGGAAAGCTGACGAAACAGACGCATATTATCTCCGGGGTTCCACACCATGACAGATCAATCCTCGAACCAGATGTGGGGCGGCCGCTTTGCCGCTGGCCCGGACGCGATCATGGAGGCGATCAACGCCTCGATCGGGTTCGACAAGCGGATGGCAGCGCAGGACATTGCCGGCTCCAGGGCCCACGCGGCGATGCTCGCCGCCACAGGCGTCATTACGGATAATGATGCCGAGGCCATTCGGGAAGGGCTGCTCACCGTTTTGTCAGAGATTGAGGGTGGAACCTTCCAGTTTTCCACCGCACTGGAAGACATCCACATGAACGTGGAGGCCCGCCTGAAAGAGATCATCGGTGAGCCCGCAGGCCGTCTGCACACGGGCCGGAGCCGCAATGACCAGGTGGCGACCGATTTCAAACTCTGGGTGCGCGACCAGCTGGACGCGGCGGAATCGGGCCTGCTGGCGCTGATCCGTGCGCTTCTGTCGCAGGCCGAGGCCGGCGCCGATTGGGTGATGCCGGGCTTCACCCACCTGCAGACCGCGCAGCCGGTGACCTGGGGCCACCACATGATGGCCTATGTCGAGATGTTCGGCCGCGATCTGTCCCGCGTGCGCGACGCACGCAAACGCATGAACGAATCGCCCTTGGGCGCGGCGGCGCTGGCAGGCACCTCTTTCCCGATCGACCGGGAGATGACCGCAAAGGCGCTGGGTTTTGACCGCCCGGCCGCCAACTCTCTGGATGCGGTCAGCGACCGTGACTTCGCGCTGGAGTTCTTGTCCACCGCCTCGATCAGCGCCGTGCACCTCAGCCGATTTGCAGAGGAGCTGGTGATCTGGTCCTCGGCCCAGTTCCGTTTTGTCACCCTGTCGGACCGTTTCTCCACCGGTTCGTCGATCATGCCGCAGAAGAAGAACCCGGACGCGGCTGAGCTGATCCGCGCCAAGGTGGGCCGGATCTTTGGCGCCAATACCGCGCTGATGATGGTGATGAAGGGGCTGCCGCTGGCCTATTCCAAGGACATGCAGGAAGACAAGGAACAGGTCTTTGACGCTGCTGACAACTGGATGCTGGCGCTGGCGGCGATGGAGGGCATGGTCAAGGACATGACCGGCAACCGCGAGTCGCTGGCGGCTGCGGCGGGCTCCGGCTTCTCCACCGCCACCGACCTGGCCGACTGGCTGGTGCGGGTGCTGAAGGTGCCGTTCCGCGATGCCCACCACGTCACCGGCACGCTTGTGGCGATGGCCGAAAAGCGCGGCTGCGACCTGCCGGACCTTTCACTGGAGGACATGCAAAGCGTTCACGAAGGCATCACCCAGGACATCTTCTCTGTGCTTGGCGTCGAAAACTCGGTAAACTCGCGCATGTCTTACGGCGGCACCGCGCCCGCCCAGGTGCGCGCGCAGGTGGCCCGCTGGAAAGAAGTGCTGGCAGGCTGAGCCCGCAAAGGCCGCCCGTTCATGGCCGCACCGCGGCAAGGAGGCAGACAATGCGCAACATGATCTTTGCTTTGCTTGGGCTGGCCGTGCTGGCGGCCTGCGGGGTGGACGGCGAACCGGTGCAGCCGACCTTGAACGCCGGTGTCGGCGTTGGCAGCGGCGGTGTCCATGTCGGCGGCGCGGTAGGCCTGCACAAGGGGCCGGTCAGCGTCTTTCTGGGCTTCTAGCAGCCGCGCGCCCTTGATGCGGCGCAACGGAACACCCACGTCTGGACCGCCCCGCCGCAAGGCCGGGGCGGTTCTGGTTTCAAGGATATTGCAATGAAAGCAGCTATTGCCCTTCTGGCCCTCCTGGGCCTGGCCGCCTGCGACACCGGCGCCCCGGCGTCCAGCCAACCGCAAAAATCCGAGCCAGCGGCAACCGGTGTGAAGGTCTCCGGTTATGGCCGGGCCGGGGTCTCCACCAGCTTCTAGCAGACACAGGCAATAGCCGGTCCGGGCCTCTGTCCCGTCCGGTTGCTGTCCGCTGTGGTGCGTTCCGTATCTGAATGCTGACCTTCAGCAGTTAAGGTTGGCGGCGCCGCCAAGGGGCGGAGGCGGGACGGGAGGGTGTCTCCCGCACGCGAAACGTCGTCTGTGCGTGCCCGTGCCAATGGGCCCTGTTCCTGTGCGCCGGGGGTGTCAGGCCCGGCAGTGACCGCGATCAATTGGAACTATGCCGCACGCCGCTTAAGATCCCGTGAGACCAGCGTACGCAGGGTGCGCAACACCCTGGGCATTGCGTTTGCTGCCGCTGTTTCGCTGTGAGTATTTAGGGAAAGATGAAGGCGCAGGCCCGGTGTTTTCATCTTTCCCGAAATTCTCAAACTCCGCCGCCCGGAACGAAACGCCGGCGGGGCATGGCGCGGCGCACGGCCCAACGGATGCGGGCGCATCTTTGATGCGTTTGCGGCGGGCGGGAGTGCCGCTTTGTGTCCTCCAGGGCGGGCGGGGCGGAATCATTTGATCCATCTGCCCCTTTTGCCCTAAACGCGGGGGCATGGACCATTTTCTCTACCGCGACGGCGCGCTTTTCGCCGAAGACGTTCCCATCTCCGAGATCGCCGCGGCGGTGGGCACCCCGTTCTATGTCTACTCCACCGCCACCCTGTTGCGCCATTTCCGCCTGTTCGACGAGGCGCTGGAGGGCACCGACCACCTGGTCTGCTTTGCGATGAAAGCCGCCTCCAACCAGGCGATCCTCAAGACGCTGGCGCAGGCCGGAGCAGGCATGGATGTGGTCAGCCAGGGCGAATACCTGCGGGCCAAGGCGGCGGGCGTGCCGGGCGACAGGATCGTGTTTTCCGGCGTCGGCAAGACGGCAGAGGAAATCCGCGTGGCTTTGACCGGCGGTATCCGCCAGTTCAACGTGGAATCCGAGCCGGAGATGGAAGTGATCAGCGCCGTGGCTGAGGAATTGGGCGCCAAGGCCCCGATCACCATCCGCGTCAATCCGGATGTGGACGCCAAGACCCACGCCAAGATCGCCACCGGCAAATCCGAGAACAAGTTCGGCATCCCGATTGCCCGCGCCCGCGAGGTTTACGCCCGCGCCGCCGCGCTGCCGGGGCTGGAGGTGGTGGGGATCGACGTCCATATCGGCTCGCAGCTGACCGACCTGGAGCCGTTCCGTCTGGCCTATCAGAAGGTGGCCGAGCTGACGGAAACCCTGCGCGCCGAGGGCCACAACATCCGCCGCCTCGATCTGGGCGGAGGGCTTGGCATTCCGTATGAGCGTTCCAACTCGGCGCCGCCGCTGCCGGTGGAATACGGCCAGATGGTCAAGGAGACGCTCGGCCACCTTGGCTGCGAGATCGAGATCGAACCGGGCCGCCTGATCGCGGGCAACGCGGGCCAGCTGGTCAGCAAGGTGATCTATGTGAAGTCGGGCGAGGGGCGCGATTTCCTGATCCTGGATGCCGCGATGAACGACCTGATCCGTCCGGCGATGTATGAGGCGTATCACGACATCATCCCGGTCGAGGAAGCCGCCGCGGGCGTGGAAAGCCAGCCTTATGACATCGTCGGCCCGGTCTGCGAGACCGGCGATACCTTTGCCAAGCAGCGCGACCTGCCGCCGCTGGCTGCGGGCGATCTGGTCTCCTTCCGCAGTGCAGGCGCCTATGGCGCGGTGATGGCGAGCGAGTACAATTCCCGCCCGCTGATCCCCGAAGTGCTTGTGCACGGGGATCAATTCGCGGTTATTCGCCGCCGCCCGGACTATGAAGAGATGATAAACCGCGATACCATCCCGGAGTGGCTCTGAAGCGATCCGGGCGCGAACCGGTGCGGGCCACATGAGGATGAGGCCCGTATGCCCTTTGACCGCCAAAGAAACCGGCAGGCCGATCCGGCCCTGAAACCCCTGCGCTGGCCGCTGGCCTTGACGCGGGCCGGTCTCGTGGCAGAGCGTGCTTTGCGCAGTTTCTGGCCGCTGGCCTCATTGATGATGGCGGTGCTGGCGGCGCTGATGCTCGGGCTGCACCAGATGCTGCCGGAGCGGCTGGTCTGGACCGGTGCGATGGCGGTGCTGATCGCCGCCGCGGCGGCGCTGGGCTGGGGGCTCTGGCGCTTCCGCTGGCCCAGCCGGGCAGAAGCGCTCGGCCGCCTTGACCAGACCTTGCCGGGCCGCCCGGTCGCGGCCCTTTTGGATACTCAGGCGATTGGCGCAGAGGATGCCGCTTCCGCCGCGCTATGGCAGGCGCACCAGCGCCGGATGGCCGCAGCGGCGGCCAAGGCCAAGGCCCCGGCACCTGATCTGAACATTGCATCCTCCGACGCATACGGCCTGCGTTACATGGCGGGGCTGATGCTGGCGGTGGCGGTATTGTTCGGCTCGATCTGGCAGGTTGCCACGGTCAAGGACCTGGGTGCAGGCGGCAGCGCAGGGCTGAACGGACCGGCGTGGGAGGGCTGGGCGGAGCCGCCCGCCTATACCCGCCTGCCGGTGCTTTATCTGAATGATCAGGATACCGATGTGCTGAAACTGCCGGAAGGCAGCCGCGTCACCCTGCGGTTCTACGGTGAGGTGGGCGCGCTGGAACTGGCCGAGACTGTCTCCGGCCAACAGGGCGGTGAAGCGGAACCGCCGCAGGCTGCGATGGAATTCGATGTCACCCGCAGCGGCAGCTTTGCCATCGAGGGCGATGGCGGGCGCAGCTGGCAGGTGGAGGTGATCCCCGACAACCCGCCCATGGTGGCGGTTGCAGGCGAGCCGGAACTGGAAAACGATGGCTACACCACCCTGGCTTTTGCAGCGCAGGATGACTACGGCGTGGCCGCCGGGCAGGTGCGCATCGCATTGGATCTGGCGGCGGTGGACCGTCAGCATGGGCTGGCCGCCGATCCCGATCCGCGCGAGGCGCTGGTGCTGGACCTGCCGCTGCCCCTCAGCGGGTCGCGCCAGGAATTCACCGAGAAGCTGATCGAGGACTTTGCCCAGCACCCTTGGGCCAACCTGCCGGTGGTCTTTACCTTCTCTGCCACCGACGAGGCCGGGCAGTCTTCGGCCGCTGCGGGATACGGCGCTGAACTGCTGACCCGCCGCTTCTTCGATCCGCTGGCAGCGGCTGTGATCGAACAGCGCCGCGACCTGCTGTGGGCGCGCGCCAATGCGGTGCGGGTGGCGCAGGTGATCCGCACCCTGACGCACCGGCCAGAGGGTCTGTTCCGCGACTATGGCGATTACCTGCGGCTGCGCACCATCCTTCGGCGGCTGGAAAGCTATACCGTTGCCGGCACGATCCCCGAGCCGCGGCAGGAGGAGATTGCCGCCGCGTTGTGGGATCTGGCGGTGCAGCTGGAAGAGGGCGACGTGGGCGACGCGCTGGAGCGGATGCAGCGGGCGCAGGAGCGGCTGAGCCAGGCGATGCGCGACGGCGCCAGCGACCAGGAGATTGCCCGGCTGATGCAGGAGCTGCGCGAGGCGACCCAGGACTATCTGCGCCAGCTGAGCCGGATGGCTGAAAACAATGGCGAGATGATGGACCCGGGCGATATGCCCGAAGACATGATGACGCTCAGCCAGGATGACCTGCAAGCAATGATGGACCGCATCCAGGAGCTGATGGAGCAGGGCCGCATGGCCGAGGCCGAGCAGGCGCTGCGCGAGTTCCAGGAGATGATGGAAAATATGCGGATGACCCGTTCGCAGCAGGGGCAAGGCCAGGGCAATGAGGGCCGCGAGGCGATGGAGGGGCTGGCAGAGACCCTGCGCGAGCAGCAGGGGCTGTCGGATCAGGCCTTCCGCGACCTGCAGGAGCAGTTCAACCCCGGCGCCCGCAGCGGCGAGAGCCAGGGCAACGAGGGCCGCGATGGCGGCTTGGGCCGCGGCCAGAGCCACCAGGGCGGCCAGGGCGGCGACCAAGGCGACGGTCAGGGCGGCGAGGGCGCAGAGAGCCGCAACCCGGATGGCCAGGGCGGCCAGGGCGGCAGCAACCGCGAACAGCCGGGGCAGGGCGGCGCGCTGGCCGACCGCCAGCAGGCGCTGCGGCAGCAGCTGCAGCAGCAGCGCGAAGGATTGCCCTATCTGGGCGGCGAGGCCGGTGAGGCTGCGCGCGAGGCATTGGACCGCGCGGGCCGCGCCATGGAGGGCGCCGAGGACGCGCTGCGCGGCGGCGACAACGCCGAAGCGATCGACCGCCAGTCCGACGCCATGGAGGCGCTGCGTGAAGGCATGCGCAGCCTGGGCGAGGCGCTGGCGCAGCAGCAGCAGCCGGGGCAGCAGAACGGGCAGCAGCCCTCAGCCAATGCGCAAGGAGAGCGGCTGGACCCGCTGGGCCGCAACAACGGCAGCATCAATGACGGCGGCAAGGTGGGCGAGGGCACGGCCTACCGCCGCGCCTGGGACCTGCTGGAGGACATCCGCCGCCGGGCCGGCGAGCGGGAGCGCGACGAGCAGGAGCGCGGCTACCTGCAGCGGCTGCTGGACCGGTTCTAACCCCGGCAGCGCAGGGTGCTGCAGGCAAATCTGCGGCGCAATTACTTCAGAAATGACCCCGGATTACTGGGTGGCGGTGACAGACTTCACCTGGTTGTCCAGCCACAGCCGCGCCTGATCAACCCAATCCACATAGCTGCTGAGAACCGGATCTGCCTGCGGCAGTTTCTCGGCAATCAGCGGTGCCTTGTCATAGACCATCAGCAGGATCAGCGCCGCAATCACCGACAGCGCAAAGCCGCGGGCAAAGCTGCTCTTGCGCGGTACCGGCAGCGCCTCCGGGTCCGCCTGCGGCGCAGGGGCCGCGCTGCCGGCAGAGCGCAGGGTGGAGTTGATTTCCTCGATGTCCGGCAGCAGTTCCTTGCGCGAGCCGCTTTCGGCAGCGGCGATCTGGCGCGGGTCCTCGCCGCGCATGCGGGCCATCCGGTCGCGGGCCTGGCGGCTGCGGCGGGCGGCTTCGTCCTCGGCGGGCGCTGCTTCCTCCAGCCCCAGATCGGGCTGGGTTTCCAGGCTCTGGCTTTCCGCGGCGCGCAGTTCCGCTTCCCGCGCGGCTTCCTCACGCAGGATATCGGACATTTCCGGATCCAGCGAACGTCCCCGCTGCGGCGGCTGCGGTGCCTGTTCAGGTTCAGGCGCCTCGTCCGAAATGTCTTCATCCGCGCCGGGCTGCCCGGCCGCGTCGTCTTCGGTGCTGCCGTGGGGCGGCTTTGCGGCGGTTTCCGCCTCTTCCGGGTCCGCTTCCTGCGCAGGTCTCTCCGATGTGCCGGTCTCCGGCTCAGGCTCAGGCTCAGGTTCAGGCTGCGGCTCAGGTTCCGGTTCGGCGTCCTGTTCCGCCTTTGCTGTCAGCTCCCGTTCGGACTTTTCCTTTGCCTCGGCTTCGGCTGCCCGGGCAAAGGCTTCCTCGATGCCGATATTTTCAAGTGCGGCATCTTCCGCCGCATCCGCGCCCGCTGCCGCCTGGAACCAGGTCTGGCCGCAGTTGGAGCACTGCACATCCCGGCCCTCAGGCGGGATCACATCTTCAGGCACTTCGTACTGGGCTGCGCAATTCGGGCAGGTCAGGCGCATCATGCTCTCCTCGGCACCTTCCCGCCGCCCTGACTGGCGGCAGGTTGTTTTTTTAAGGGATTATAGGCATCCGCCGCATCTTGCGAAAGCGGCAATTGCCGCAACCTGCCGGCCCCGGGTTTCCCGGCAACAGAGCCCCCATTGAAACTGCCGGCCCCTTGGGGCAAAACAGCCGGGCGCCAAAACGCGCGCGTTCAGGGGGCAGCAGTGATCGAGCTGGAAAATGTGGGCTACAACTATGGCGGCGGCGAGCTGCTGAACGCGGTGTCGGTGCAGCTGGCGCCGGGCTCGTTCCATTTCCTGACCGGCCCGTCCGGCGCGGGCAAGACCACGCTGTTGAAGCTCTGCTACGGCGCCTTGAACCCGACCGCGGGACGGGTGCGCGCCTTCAACATGGATGTGCACGGGCTGGACCGCGACCAGATGGCCTATCTGCGCCGCCGCGTGGGTGTTGTGCATCAGGACTGCCGGTTCCTGGACCACCTGCCGGTGATCGAGAATATCGCGCTGCCGCTGCTGGTCTCCGGGCGTGAGCTGAGCCACGAGGAAGCCAACCTGCAGGAACTGCTGAATTGGGTGGGCCTCAGCGAGCGCGCCCATGCGCTGCCGCCGGAGCTGTCGGGCGGCGAGCGCCAGCGGGCGGCGCTGGCCCGTTCCGTGATCCTGTCGCCGGATGTGATCATCGCGGATGAGCCGACCGGCAACGTCGACTGGGAAATGTCGCAGCGGCTGCTGCAGCTGCTAGTGGAGCTGAACCGGATGGGCAAAACCATCCTGGTCGCCACCCATGACCTGTCGCTGATCCGCGCGGCCAAGAACCAGGTGCAGGCGCGGGTGCTGCGGATTTCCAACCGGCAATTGCAGCTGGCGGGGGCGGACCTATGAGCGAGGGCAGATTGCGCAAGCTGATCCTGGGCGATGCCCAAGCCGACCGGGTGGTGCCGCCGAGCGGCTTCACCGCCCAGCTGACCCTGTTTGTCTCCGGTGCCATGGCGTTCCTGGCGGTCTTTGCGCTGGCGCTGTCGATGGCCTCCGGGCGGCTGGCGGACCAATGGGCCGAGGAACTGGCTCGCGCCGCCACCCTGCGCATCAATGCCCCGGCAGAGCAGCGCACGGCTCAGACCGAGGCGGCGCTGGAGATCCTGCGCCAGACCCCCGGTGTGGCCACCGCGCGGGCGCTGACGGGCGAGGAGCAGGCGGCGCTGCTGGCGCCCTGGTTCGGCGCCAGTGTGCCGGTGGGCGACCTGCCGCTGCCGCAGCTGATCGAGGTGACCGGCGATGATGCGGGCTATGATGCGCAGGGTCTGCGGCTGCGGCTGCAGGCAGAGGTGCCGGGCGCGGTGCTGGATGACCACACCCGCTGGCGGGCGCCGCTGGTGGATGCCGCGCACGCGCTGCGCCGTCTGGCCTGGGTCTCGATCCTGCTGATCGGCGGCGCCACCGCCGCGATGATCACCCTGGCCGCCAATGCGGCGCTGGCGGCCAACGCCCAGGTGATCGAAGTGCTGCGGCTGGTCGGCGCGCTCGACAGCTATATCGCCCAGGCCTTTATCCGCCGCTTCACCCTGCGGGCGCTGACCGGCGCAGCGGCGGGCGTGGTGCTGGGCATGATCGGTGTCTGGCTGATGCCCGAAGCCTCTGATGAGGGCGGTTTCCTGACCGGTCTTGGCTTTCAGGGCTGGGGCTGGCTGGTGCCCTTGCTGATTCCGCCGCTGGGCGCGCTGGTGGCCTTTGCCGCCACCACCCGGGCGGCCACCAAACGACTGGGGGAACTGTCGTGAAAAACCCGATCCAATGGCTGCGCTCGCTGCTGTTCATCACGCAGATGTATCTGGCGATGCTGGTGCTGGGCATCGTGTTCGCGCCCTGGGCGCTGGTGTCCCCCAAGGGTGCGCGCACGGCTTGCAAGGCCTATGCCCGCTGGGTGATCTGGACTGCGCGCTGGATGGTCGGCATCCGCACCGAGGTGCGCGGGCAGGTGCCGGATGGCGAGGTGATCGTCGCCGCCAAGCATCAGAGCTTCCTCGATATCATCATTATTTTCAACGCGGTGCCCTCGGCCCGGTTCATCATGAAGCGGGAGCTGATGTGGACGCCGGTGATCGGTGTCTATGCCAAGCGGCTGGGCTGCGTGCCGGTGAACCGCGGCAAGCGCGGCGCGGCGATTGCCAAGATGGTCAAGGACGTCGCCAAGGAGACCAAGGAGCCAGGCCAGCTGATCATCTATTCCCAAGGCACCCGCGTGGCACCGGGGGCCAAGAAACCCTACAAGATCGGCACTGTGGTTTTGTATGAAGGGCTGAAGCAGCCCTGCGTACCTGCGGCCACCAATGCCGGCGTGTTCTGGCCGCGCACAGGCATCTACCGCAAGCCCGGCCTGGCGGTGGTGGAGTTCCTGGAAGTGATGCAGCCCGGGATCACCCGCGAGGATTTCATGACGCAGCTGGAGGAGCGGGTCGAGGCGCGCTCCGATGCGCTGATGCGCGACGCCGGTTTCGACCCGGAACAGGCGCCGGCTCAGGCCTGATCCGGCGGGCGCCGCCAGGACGCCTTCAAAAATTTTCTGCAGATCAGCGACGGAAGTTCTTTCCGCGGGCGTTTATGCCGTCAGCAAGCGCACTCGTCCTGGGCTTGTTACACCACTCACAGGTGGCCGGCCGGTTTGGCCGGACCGGGCTGGCGGCGCATTACGCTGTCAGCCCGGAACCCTGTCAGCGGATCACATCGCCAACCAGTATCTGCGGCTGCACATCGGTGAAGTTCGGAATGTCCTCCAGCGCCGGGCCTGCCGCCTTCATCGCCGCGTCCATCGCCGCCTGATCGGCAAAGACAAATGTGGCGATGGCAAAGAACGGCGGCGCGATGTCCGGCCCGCCTGCCAGCCCCTTGGTCACCACAGCCGATTGGATATGCGGGCCCATATGCTGGTCCACGATCTGCATATGGGTGTCGGCATAGTAGGCGTGATCGAAGGTCTTGCCCTCGGCGGCGGGGTAGATGACTTGCAAAGTTACGGGCATGGCTGTGTCTCCTGAGGGTTGAAACGGCTGTCCCAGTAATAGGCCGGTTTGGTACCGTGCCAAATGAAAAAGGCAGCCGCGGACTCTGCCAGAGACCGGCGGGATGGGCAGTGCCGCACGGGCACAGGAACGTACGGCAAGGCCTGGATGCGCATCGGGCATCAGATGCAGCTGCGTCCGTGCGGAAATAGGACCGCAGGCCCGGGAACCCCTTTGGGGCTGGCTCGCTGCACATGCGGCAAACGCACGGGCTGCGTTTGCCGCACTACCCGAGAGAGATGTCCAAGCGACCGGCTGGCCGGAGGAGTGCCCCGCAAGCCGGCCCTTGTTTTCTGCCTCACGGGGCCGGGGTTCAGTTTGGCGTCATGTTGGAAATCACGCAGTTGTACTCGCCGCCTGGCGTGAACATCACATCACCTTCGGGATGGCTGAAGTCCTCATTCAGCTTGAAAATGATCCTGTTGACATGTTTGTCTTTCAGGCTTGGTGGCACGCCGTCGGACATAAATGAATAGGTCCCCGAGATACCCAGCGGATAGAGCTGCACGCTTTCGCCCATGAAGTCCGCGGTGGCGGATTCAATCATGGTGCTGGGGTCGATCGAGTAGCTGACCTTCAGCGGCGACCCGGCAATGCCGCCCATGCTTTCCTGGCACATCTTGGTGCCTGCAGCGGAATAGGAGCCGTTCTGCTCGACACCGAATTCCTGGGTCAGCTCCAATTTCACGGTGCCGGATTGTGCGGCGGCAAAGGCGGCAGTGGCGGCGGCGGCCAGTGCCAGGGCAGTCAGGGAATGCGTCAGCTTTATCATGGAATGCCTACTCAATCTAAGGGTGAAACATGTTTTGCGCCAGATGGTTGCCGGCGCCGCTCGACGCTAGCGGCGGCGGCTTTAACATTCGGTAAAGGTTTGCTGCGCCCGTTTAGCTAAATTATTTAGGGCTGACGGAAAAAGCTGTTTGAACCCAGGCGCTTGGCAAAATGAAAAGGCGCCGCTTGCGGCAGCGGCGCCTCTTTTTATGGTGGTTTGCCTCAGTGGCTGCTCAGCTGTGGATCGGCCCGTCGCCGCAGGCAAGCGCCGCTTCGCGCACGGCTTCGGAATAGGTCGGGTGCGCGTGGCAGGTCAGCGCCACATCCTCGGCCGAGGCACCGAATTCCATCGCAACGCAGAGCTCGTGGATCATGTCGCCCGCTGCCGGGCCGATGATCGCGGCGCCCAGGATGCGGTCGGTTTCCGCATCGGTGATGATCTTGACAAAACCGCCCTCGGCCTGGCCGACGGCCTTGGCGCGGGCGTTGCCCATGAACATGAACTTGCCGGTCTTGACCTTCTTGCCTTCGGCCTTCAGCGCGTCCTCGGTCGCACCAACGGTGGCCACCTCGGGCGTGGTGTAGACGACGCCCGGAATGACGCCGTAGTTCACATGGCCATGCTTGCCGGCGATCACTTCGGCCACCGCCATGCCTTCATCCTCGGCTTTGTGAGCCAGCATGGGGCCTTCGATCACATCGCCGATGGCATAGATGCCGGGCAGGTTGGTGCGCCAGTGGTTGTCGGTGGCGATCTGGCCGCGCTCGGTCATCTTGATGCCGAGGCTGTCCAGCCCCAGGCCTTCGCTGTAGGGTTTGCGGCCGGTTGCCACCAGCACCACATCGGCGTCCAGCACCACCTCGTCACCGCCCTTCTTGGGCTGGTACTTGACCTTGGCCTTGGTCTTGGAGGTTTCCACCCCCTGTACCGCGGCGCCCAGAATGATGTTGAGGCCCTGTTTCTCCAGGATCCGCTTGAAGGAGCGCTGCACGTCCTTGTCCATGCCGGGGCAGACCGCGTCCATGTATTCGACCACGGTCACTTCCGACCCGAGGCGGGCATAGACCGAGCCCAGTTCCAGACCGATCACGCCGGCACCAATGACGGCCAGTTTCTTCGGGATCTTCGGCAGTTCCAGCGCACCGGTGGAGGAGACCACGATCTTCTCGTCGATCTCCACACCCGGAATGGAGGCAGGCACCGAGCCGGAGGCGATCACGATGTTCTTGGCCTCGTGCACCTCGTCGCCGACCTGCACCTTGCCGGCCGCCGGGATGGAAGCCCAGCCCTTGATCCAGTCGATCTTGTTCTTCTTGAACAGGAACTCGATGCCGCCGGTGTTCTGGCCGATCACCTCGTCCTTGTAGGCCTTCATCTGATCCCAGTCGACCGAGGGGCTTTTGCCCTTGAGGCCCATATGGGCAAAGTTGTGCTCTGCCTCATGCAGCAGGTGGGTCGAATGCAGCAGCGCCTTGGACGGGATGCAGCCCACGTTCAGGCAGGTGCCGCCGAGGGTTTCGCGGCCCTCGACAACAGCTGTTTTCAGTCCCAGCTGGGCGCAGCGGATGGCGCAGACATAGCCGCCGGGGCCGGCGCCGATTACGATGACGTCATATTGGGACATGGGTCGGTTTTCCTCGTTTCTCCCCGGTTCCGTTTCTCGGAACACGCGTTAGGGGATTGTGGTGTTATGATCAGACCGGGGTCAACATCTTGATCGAGATATTGGTCACCCCGTCGCGTTCAAGGTGCATGGCGAGTTCTTCGGAGCCGAAGAAAGCGCGGGCCTTCTCCAGGTCGGTGATCGCGAACAGCGCCACGGCGTGGTTCTTGCGGTCCGGATCGCTCCAGACGTTCAGATCGGTGATGCCAGCGGCCTGCCGGTTGCGCTTGTCCTGCCGGAACACGGTGAGCCAGGCGTTGAAATCGGCCACATCGGCCTGCCAGAGAACATGGGTTGCCATCGGGGTTACTCCTTTATCCGTATTGAGGGCAGGATGCCCCGGTAAGGGTAAGGAGCGCTTTGATTCCACTCAAGAAAGGCGTGTGCCGCAGAAGTTTCCGCAGAATAGCGGCGCTGCCCCCGGCTTGGGCGGAGCCAATTTGAGTATTTTCGGAAAGGTGAAAGCTCATGCGAGGAGCACCCCCGCGAGCATTGCGGCAAGGCCGCTGGTGGCAATCAGCCAGATGGCGGTGCGCAGGTAAGGCACGCCGCTGAGGTAGGCAGGCAGGTAGAGGGCGCGGCCGGCGAGGTAAGTGCAGATGCCGCCGGTGATCAGTGCGCTGTGCAGGCCTGCCAGTTCTGAAACCAGCGCCAGGCTGATGAAGACCGGGGCAGTTTCCAGGAAATTGGTGAAGGCCCGCCGCGCCCGGCCCGCCAGCGCGCTGCGGCTGACGGCTGTGTCGCGCGGACCTGCGGTCCAGGCGTTGCCGACCGAGAGCTTCAACAGGAAGCTGTCGCAGCTCACGTGGATCAGGGCGAGGATCGAGAGGCAGACAAGGCCCCAGAGTGGGAGGGTCATGCGGGCACCTGCCGACCGTCCGCAGAACTGATCCAGAAGCGACTTTCCTGATTTATTAGTTTAGGGGCGAAAAGGGGTAAAATGAGTAGCAGTTTCATGTCAACGCGCCTTTATGGCGAAGGTACTTAGTCGAACCGATAGGCAGAATGGTCAGCAGCAACCATCCCACAAGCATGATGCGCCGCCTGTGTTCCTTCTCCCAGAATTCAGCTTCGGTCGGTTGCTTCCACAAAATATGATTTTGTTCGATTGAGTTGCCTTCGGTGGCGAAACCTCCGCGAGGAAAAGGCGGGTTGATGAAGCTATCGAAAAGTTCAACCGAGATTATTGGAAAGAACAGCAAAAACAAAACAAGCGCGGGCCAAATGATCCAACGCTTTTTGCGCAGCGATCCGCGTATCAGAACTGCGCTGACGGCTGTGACAAGCGCAGCAAAGACAGACAACAGAGCATGATGCCAGTCAAAGTTCACCGCTTTGAGGAGATAAAGTGCAGCCGTCCAAAGAGAGGCTGCACTCATCCAAAATGCAACGGCACAAATGATCCAGACCGGTATACGCCGCTTGAGAGACGTCTTGTGCATTCGTGCGGTCCAAGCAAGTCGTAACTTACAGATCCATCAGCAAACGCCGCGGGTCTTCCAGCGCTTCCTTGACACGGACCAGGAAGGTCACGGCGCCTTTGCCGTCGACAATGCGGTGGTCATAGCTCAGCGCCAGATACATCATCGGGCGGATTTCCACCTTGCCGTTGATCGCCATCGGGCGGTCCTGGATCTTGTGCATGCCGAGGATGCCGGACTGCGGCGGGTTCAGGATCGGCGAGGACATCAGCGAGCCGTAGACGCCGCCGTTGGAGATGGTGAAGGTGCCGCCCTGCATTTCCGCCATCGACAGTTTGCCGTCGCGGGCGCGGGCGCCTTTTTCGGCAATCGCCTTCTCGATGGAGGCAAAGGACATCGCATCGGCGTCGCGGATCACCGGAACAACCAGACCCGTGGGCGTGCCTGCGGCGATGCCCATGTGGACATAGTTCTTGTAGACGATGTCGGTGCCGTCGATCTCGGCGTTGACTTCGGGCACTTCCTTCAGCGCGTGGCAGCAGGCCTTGGTGAA
This sequence comes from Leisingera sp. ANG-S5, assembly GCF_000813925.1. Lineage (NCBI taxonomy): Bacteria > Pseudomonadati > Pseudomonadota > Alphaproteobacteria > Rhodobacterales > Roseobacteraceae > Leisingera > Leisingera sp. ANG-S5. The sequence continues at coordinate 472,914 of NZ_JWLH01000010.1, forward strand.
GAAGGACATGAAGCCCAGTTTCACGCCGTGCTTCTTCAGGAACAGGTCCTTGTACTCGTTGCGCAACGCCATCACCTCGGTCATGTCGACCTCGTTGTAGGTGGTCAGCATGGCAGCGGTGTTCTGGCTGTCCTTCAGGCGCTTGGCGATGGTCTGGCGCAGGCGGGTCATCTTCACGCGCTCCTCGCGCGCGGCGTCATCGGCGGTGACGGGGCCACGGACCTGGGCCGGTGCCTGCGCAGGCGCGGCGGCAGGGGCTGCCTTGGCGGCGGCCACGGCGGCGGCGACGTCTTCCTTCATGATGCGGCCGTCGCGGCCGGAGCCGGTGACCTGATCGGCGCTGATGCCGGCCTCGGCCATGGCTTTCTCCGCAGAGGGCGCGTTGGCGACATCCTTAGAGCCGCCGGCAGCGGCAGCAGGGGCAGGGGCTGCGGCAGGTGCGGCGGCGGCCCCGGCGGCACCGGAGGCAATCACGCCCAGCTGCGAGGAGGCCTGTACGGTGGCGCCTTCTGCTGCCATGATCTCTGTCAGCACGCCGGCGGCGGGCGCGGGCACCTCGACGGAGACCTTGTCGGTTTCCAGCTCGCACAGCATTTCATCCTGCGCGACGGTGTCGCCCACCTTCTTGAACCACGAGGAAACGGTTGCCTCGGAGACCGACTCGCCAAGTGCGGGAACCATGACCGGCACCGGGGCGCTGTCTTCGCCGGAGGGCGCAGCAGCCGGAGCCGGTGCTGCCGCTTTGGCGGCAGGGGCCGCGGCAGCACCGTTGGCCTCGGTCAGGGTGGCCAGCAGCGCGTCGACGCCGACGGTGTCGCCTTCAGCGGCGACGATCTCGCCCAATGTGCCGGCGGCGGGCGAGGGCACCTCGACGGTCACCTTGTCGGTTTCCAGCTCGCAGAGCATTTCATCGGCATTGACGCTGTCGCCGGGCTTCTTGAACCAGGTGGCCACGGTGGCCTCGGTCACGGATTCGCCCAGGGTGGGTACGCGGACTTCGGTTGTCATGTCTCTTTATCCTCAGATGCTCAGCGCTTCGTTCACGAGGGCTGCTTGTTGGGCTTTGTGTTCGCTGGCCAGGCCGGTTGCGGGCGAGGCCGAAGTGGCGCGGCCTGTATAGACGGGCCGGGTGTGCTTGGCGCCGATGCGGGTCAGCACCCATTCGATGTTGGGCTCGATGAAGGTCCAGGCGCCTTGGTTCTTGGGCTCTTCCTGGCACCAGACCATTTCCGCCTGCTTGAAGCGTTCCAGCTCCTTCACCATCGAGATGGCGGGGAACGGGTAGAACTGCTCGATCCGCATCAGGTAGACGTCATTGATGCCGCGGGCGTCGCGTTCTTCCAGCAGGTCGTAGTAGACCTTGCCCGAGCACATCACCACACGCTTGATCTTGTCGTCCGCCACCAGCTGGGTGTCGGAGTTACCGTGCTGCGCGTCGTCCCACAGCACCCGGTGGAAGCTGGAGCCGGTAGTGAATTCCTCTGCCTTGCTGACTGCCAGCTTGTGGCGCAGCAGCGACTTGGGCGTGACCAGGATCAGCGGCTTGCGGAAGGTGCGGTGCAGCTGGCGGCGCAGGATGTGGAAATAGTTTGCAGGCGTGGTGCAGTTGGCCACGATCCAGTTGTCCTGGCCGCACATCTGCAGGAAGCGCTCCAGCCGGGCGGAGGAGTGCTCCGGCCCCTGGCCCTCAAACCCGTGCGGCAGCAGGCAGACAAGGCCTGACATCCGCAGCCATTTGCTTTCACCGGAGGAGATGAACTGGTCGAACATGATCTGGGCGCCGTTGGCGAAATCGCCGAATTGAGCCTCCCACAGCGTGAGCGCGTTGGGTTCCGCCAGCGAGTAGCCGTATTCAAAACCCAGTACCGCGTATTCGCTGAGGGCCGAGTCGATCACCTCGTACTGGGACTGGCCCGCGCGGATGTTGTTGAGCGGGTAATAGCGCTCCTCGGTCTCCTGGTTGACGATGCCGGAATGGCGCTGCGAGAAGGTGCCGCGGGTGGCGTCCTGGCCCGCGAGGCGCACCGGGTAGCCTTCCAGCATCAGCGAGCCAAAGGCCATCGCTTCGCCGGTGGCCCAGTCAAAGCCCTCGCCGGTTTCGAACATCTTGCCGCGGGCATCCAGAACCCGGCCGACGGTGCGGTGCAGCGGGAAGCCCTCCGGCACCTGGCTCAGGGCGCGGCCGATATCGGCCAGGGTGTCCGGCTCGATTGCGGTGCGGCCGCGCTGGTAGTCGGCGTCCTTCTTGTCCAGATGCGACCAGCGCCCGTCCAGCCAGTCGGCCTTGTTGGGCTTGTAGTTCTTGCCGGTCTCGAACTCCTCGTTCAGATGCGCCTGGAAGGCGGCCTTCATGTCCTCGATCTCTCCCTCGGGGATGAGGCCATCCTTGACCAGCCGGTCGGTGTAGAGGGTGAGGGTGGTCTTGTGGCCCTTGATCTTCTTGTACATCAAGGGGTTGGTGAACATCGGCTCATCGCCTTCGTTGTGACCGAAGCGGCGGTAGCAGAAGATGTCCAGCACCACGTCCTTGTGGAACTTCTGGCGGAACTCGGTGGCGACCTTGGCGGCGTGCACCACCGCCTCCGGGTCGTCGCCGTTCACGTGGAAAATCGGCGCCTCAACCACCAGCGCGTTGTCGGTGGGGTAAGGGGAGGAGCGCGAGAAATGCGGTGCGGTGGTGAAACCGATCTGGTTGTTCACCACGATATGCATGGTGCCGCCGGCCTTGTGGCCGCGCAGGCCCGACAGCGCAAAGCATTCCGCCACAACGCCCTGGCCGGCAAAGGCCGCGTCGCCATGCAGCAGGATCGGCAGGACCTGGCTGCGCTCGGTGTCGCCCAGCTGGTCCTGCTTGGCGCGGACCTTGCCCAGAACCACCGGGTTCACCGCCTCCAGGTGCGAGGGGTTGGCGGTCAGCGAGAGGTGAACGTTGTTGCCGTCAAACTCGCGGTCGGAGGAGGCGCCGAGGTGGTATTTCACGTCGCCGGAGCCGTCCACATCCTCGGGCTTGAAGCTGCCGCCCTGGAATTCGTTGAAAATCGCCCGGTAGGGCTTCTGCATCACGTTGGCGAGGATGTTGAGGCGGCCGCGGTGCGGCATGCCGATCACGATGTCGCGCACACCCAGGGCGCCGCCGCGCTTGATGATCTGCTCCATCGCCGGGATCAGGCTCTCGCCGCCGTCCAGGCCGAACCGCTTGGTGCCGGTGTATTTGACGTGCAGGAACTTCTCAAAGCCCTCGGCCTCGACCATCTTGTTGAGGATCGCCTTGCGGCCCTCGCGGGTGAAGGTGATTTCCTTGTCGTAGCCTTCGATCCGCTCCTTCAGCCAGCTGGCCTGTTCCGGGTCGGAGATGTGCATGTACTGCAGCGCAAAGGTGCCGCAGTAGGTGCGTTTCACGATCTCGACGATCTGGCGCATGGTGGCGACCTGCAGGCCCAGCACGTTGTCGAGGAAGATCGGCCGGTCCATATCGGCATCGGTGAAGCCGTAGGATTTCGGGTCCAGTTCCGGATGCGGGGTGGAAGCGCGCATGCCCAGCGGGTCGAGGTCGGCGGCAAGGTGGCCGCGGATCCGGTAGGCGCGGATCAGCATCAGCGCGCGGATCGAGTCCAGCACCGCGCGCTGCACCTGATCGTCGGTCAGCTCCACACCCTTGGCGGCAGCCTTGTCCTTGATCTTCTTGCCCGCGCCCTTCGCCTCAGCCGGGGCCGGCCATTCGCCGGTCAGCGCGCCGGTCAGATCGTCATTGGGGGCCGGCGGCCAGTCGCCGCGCGCCCAGGAGGGGCCCTTGGCCTCTGCCTTCACGTCCAGTTCGGCGTCGCCCATCTGGCGGAAGAACTCCGCCCAGGCGGCATCCACCGCATTGGGGTCATTGGCGTAACGGGCATAAAGCTGCTCCAGATACTCCGCATTGTGCCCCTGCATGAATGAGGAGGCGTGGAAGAGGTCGTTGGGCGATTGGTCGGTCATCTTAAGCTCCCGAAGAGTCGGTATGCGGTTGGTGGGGGCAGGTCAGGGTTCGCACTGGAAGGTGACCTGTTCCTTGGTCGGGTCGAGCGATTGTTCCGGGCCGGAGGTGATGGTCACGGAACTGGCGCCCTTGCAGATTTCGGTTTCGATACGGGCCTGGACGTCCTCGATGCTGGTGCCGGGCTCGAAGTTCAGCACGCCCTGCATCGGCTGGGTGAAGGCCGCGGCGGAGGTGGAGGTGAGGAGGGTGAGGCATAGTGTGCTTGCACTTGCCGGCGTTGGCCTGAGGACGCGGGAGGAGCGAATTCTCTTGGTCATTGGTGTGCCTCCTGCGGGTTGGGGCCGTATTTGTTGGAGCCAGGTTGGGAAGGAAGTGCAAAGGTAATCAGAAAAGCGAGAAATAAAACGCAGGTCACGATAAATGCGGTTTCTTCAGAAAAACTGAAGGCAGGTGCCACAAAAGCGGCCGACCAAATGAGTAATAGCCATCCGCTAAGACCGATGTCGTGGTAGCGTCTTACGGCGCAGCTGATTATGGGAAGCAGGGTCGCTAAAACAACTGCAAGGTAGAAAACAGAGAAACGAAGTCCTGCGGTCTCTGAAAGCCATTCATCTGCTGCTTTTGAGACCATTACCATGACAGTTACGAGCATATAGAATTGCCAAAACTCGCTTCTCTGGGCGCGACCTTTGAGGTCGCGCCACTTGGCATAACAAGCTTTGACTGCTTGCTCGGTCGTCATGCTTACTTGCCGATCGCTTTCAGAACCGCTTCACCCAGGCCGGCCGGGCTTTCGGCGACCACGATGCCTGCGGATTTCATCGCTTCGATCTTGTCCTCGGCGCCGCCCTTGCCGCCGGCGACAATCGCGCCCGCGTGGCCCATGCGGCGGCCCGGAGGGGCGGTGCGGCCGGCGATGAAGCCCGCAACCGGCTTCTTGCGGCCCTTCTTGGCCTCATCAGCCAGGAACTGCGCCGCTTCTTCCTCGGCGGAGCCGCCGATTTCGCCGATCATGATGATGCTCTCGGTCTCGTCGTCGGCCAGGAACCATTCCAGCACGTCGATATGCTCGGTGCCCTTGATCGGGTCGCCGCCGATGCCGACGCAGGTCGACTGGCCCAGGCCCACGTCGGTGGTCTGCTTCACCGCCTCATAGGTCAGGGTGCCGGAGCGGGACACCACGCCGACGGAGCCGCGGCGGTGGATGTGGCCGGGCATGATGCCGATCTTGCAGGCGTCGGGAGTGATCACGCCGGGGCAGTTGGGGCCGATCAGGGTCGAGGAGGAGTTCTCCAGCGCCCGCTTCACCTTCATCATGTCGAGAACCGGGATGCCCTCGGTAATGGCGACGATCACTTCCATTTCGGCGTCGATCGCCTCGAGGATGGAATCCGCGGCAAACGGCGGCGGCACGTAGATCACCGAGGCATTGGCGCCGGTCACGTGCTTGGCTTCATGCACGGAGTTGAAGACCGGCAGCTCCAGATGGGTCTGGCCGCCTTTGCCGGGGGTCACGCCGCCAACCATCTTGGTGCCGTAGGCGATGGCCTGTTCGGAGTGGAATGTGCCTTGAGAGCCGGTGAAGCCCTGACAGATGACCTTGGTGTTTTCGTCGATGAGGACTGCCATGTTGTCCTTTCCTTTCGATTAAACGGCTTGTGTCTTTGCGGCACGCGCCGCGTTGTCGTCGGTAAGTGCCCGATCTGCATAGGTGACACGGGCAAGCCGTGCGCGGCCGGAGATCAGGCGGAAGAGAGACCGGGGCAAGGCACTGAGTTCAGCCATGCCCCGCAAACGTTTTTGGCGCCAGCGGACAGCAGAAGCAGGGCGGCGGGTGCCATGCCCCAGAAAAGTGCTTTCTTCGGGGGGCGTATTGCCCTGTTTCACCAGCGCTGGAGTGATCTGATAGGGGTTGAGGGAAACTGCCAGGCGGGAAACCAGCGGATTGAACAGCAACTGGTCGATCGAGAGGTCGAACGGGCGCGCCGCCAGAAGCTGTTCCGCAGCGGACCGTGTCACCAGATAGCCGGCTGAGCCGGGGTTGCGTGACAGCATCGGTGCCAGACGGCGGCCATGACGCGCCGTGCCGCCAGTGCCCAGCATCACCCGCAGCGAGTCGCTGCGCCAGAATTCGATATTCACCAGCCCGCAGCCGTCCGGCCACCAGCTCAGATCGTCCAGCCACAGGCGCAGCTCCGGCGAGATGAAGACGTCATCCTCAAACACAAGAGCGATATCCGCATCACTGTCCAGAAATGTTTCCCAGACACGGGCGTGGCTCAGCGTGCACGCCATGTTGCCCGCTGCAAAGGCCCCCCAGGGGCCAAAGCTGCGGCATTGCTTCAGCAGTTCGGATTCAGGTGTTGTCTGCAGGTCAACGGCAGGCACGAACTCGGCCTCGATGCGGGCGTCCGCCAGTGCTGCCCGCATTGCTGCGTGCCGCCCGGCCGCCCGTTCGAGCGAGATCATGTAGGCTGCGAGTTTCATGTGCTGGAACCTGTCCTTGATCCGGAAAGCTCCCGGGCTGAGCCCGGGAGAGCAGGATCAGCCCTTCACCGCCTTCACGATCTTTTCGGCGCCGTCCTTGAGGTTGTCGGCGGCGATCACGTCGAGGCCGGAGGTGTTGATGATCTCCTTGCCCTTCTCGACGTTGGTGCCCTCGAGGCGGACCACCAGCGGCACCTTGAGGCCGACTTCCTTGACCGCGGCGACCACGCCCTCGGCAATCACATCGCAGCGCATGATGCCGCCGAAAATGTTCACCAGGATGCCTTTGACGTTCGGGTCGGAAGTGATGATCTTGAAGGCCTCGGTCACCTTCTCCTTGGTGGCGCCGCCGCCCACGTCGAGGAAGTTGGCAGGCTCCGCGCCATACAGCTTGATGATGTCCATGGTGGCCATCGCCAGGCCCGCGCCGTTCACCATGCAGCCGATCTCACCGTCGAGCGCGATGTAGTTCAGGTCGTACTTGGAGGCTTCCAGCTCTTTCGGGTCTTCCTCGGTGGTGTCGCGCAGCTCAGCCACGTCGGCGTGGCGGTAAACCGCGTTGCCGTCAAAGCCGACCTTGGCGTCCAGCACTTTCAGCGCGCCGTCGTCGCCGACGATCAGCGGGTTGATCTCCAGCATCTCCATGTCCTTCTCGACGAAGGCTTTGTAGAGCTGGCCCATCAGCTTGACGCACTGCTTGATCTGCGCGCCCTCAAGGCCGAGCGAAAAGGCGATACGGCGGCCGTGGTAGGGCTGGTAGCCGGTGGCCGGGTCGACAGAGAAGGACAGGATCTTTTCCGGGGTGGCGGCGGCCACTTCCTCGATGTCCATGCCGCCCTCGGTGGAGCAGACAAAGGAGATGCGGGAGGTCTGGCGGTCGACCAGAAGCGCCAGGTACAGCTCGGTCTGGATGCCGGAGCCCGCTTCGATGTAGATGCGGTTCACCTGCTTGCCGGCCGGGCCGGTCTGATGGGTCACAAGAGTGCGGCCCAGCATCTTCTTGGCTTCCTCGGCAGCTTCTTCCACCGATTTGGTCAGGCGCACGCCGCCTTTTTCGCCGGCATCGGCTTCCTTGAAGGAGCCCTTGCCGCGGCCGCCTGCGTGGATCTGTGCCTTTACGACCCAAAGCGGGCCGTCGAGTTCACCGGCGGCTGTCTTGGCTTCTTCGGCCCGCAGCACCACGCGTCCGTCGGACACCGGCGCACCGTAGCTGCGAAGAAGGGCTTTGGCCTGATATTCGTGGATGTTCATTTGAAACTGTCCCGTCTGGCTGCAATTGTCTGCTGATTTATAGGCCGTCATAATGCCAAGTGTTAAAGGCTTTTTTGACTGGCTGCGGGGAAATGCGGAAGATTTTCGACTTTTGTGATCACACTATTTGGCCGTGTGATCACATAGCGCCGCTGCCGTCTTGGGGCACCGGCGCCGATTCCTTGGCTTGATCTGCCGTTTTCGTGCCGCGCGTGCTGGACGGCAGCAGTTTGCTGCTGTTGCCTCAGAACAGGCAGCTCCCGCAGGCCGCGGCAGGAAAGCGGGCTTGAGCACGTTGCCTGAAGGGGGCTTTTTTGGCATTAGGGCGCATGGACCGCAGCGCCGCGGCGCGAGACTCAGGAGAGTTGTTTTGACTATCGACACCAAAGACTATTGGGATGCCTACTACGGCAAAAAGGAAAGACCGGCGGTGCCGTCGCAATTCGCAGCCTTTGTGCTGAATGAATTTTCCGACCGGCAGAGGTTCGTGGACCTCGGTTGCGGTGACGGCCGGGACAGTTTCTTTTTCGCCATGCACGGCAAGTCCGTCCGCGGCATCGACGGATCTGCCTCCGCGGTCTCGCTGTGCCAGGCTGTGGCGGAACGCCGGGGTGTGGACAATATCGGGTTCAGCCAGCTGGATATGCAGGACGCCGCCGCCTGTTCGAGCTTCCTGGAGCAGAACGCCGCCGATTGGGGTGACGCGATTGTCTATGCGCGTTTCTTTCTGCACGCGATTGACGAAGACGCCGAAGCAAACCTGCTGCGTCTTGCAGCGGGGCTGGTTGGTGACAGAGGCCGTCTGTGCCTGGAGTTCCGCACGCCGCGGGATCAGTTCCAGACCAAGGTGACATCAGAGCACTACCGCCGCTATGTGGAGCCGCTTCAGGTGATCGCCAGCGCCGGCCGGCACGGTCTGACATGCACTTATCTGGCAGAAGGCTTCGGTTTTGCGAAATACAAGGCCGATGATGCCTTTGTTGCGCGCATGGTTCTGGAGCGCCAATGATTGATCCGGTTCCCGCTGAACTTAACCGCAACAATCTGAGAGATATCTTTGCCCGTCTGGCAGGGGTGGAGGCATTTGTCTTCTTTGGCACGCTGCTGGGCTGTGTGCGCGACGGCGACATCATTCCGCATGACGATGACATCGACATCTACGTGAATGCGCGGGACAGGAAGAAGCTGCTGGCTGCGCTTGAAAGCAGCGGTTTCGAGCTGGAGCTTCATCCGCGGGCGAAGTGGTATCAGTTCTGGCGCAAGCCGCTGGTTGTGCAGGCCACGCGGATGCAGGACGGGATCAAAACCTACGCCGATTTCTACTTTTACGACGACAGCCCCGCGGACTACCTGATCGAACGGTGGAATTTCGCAGGATTGTGGCGCGACCCCGCGACCACGATCCATGTGCCCAAGGAGCTGATTTTTCCTTTGCAGGACACGGAAATGCAGGGCATTCCCATCCGTGTTCCGGCGCGGCCTGAGGAGGTCTGCGCCTTTCTCTATGGTCCGTCCTGGGGAACGCCTGTTCGCAAAGGGGAGGGGTATACGATGGAAATTTCCGGGAACCGCCCTCAGTTCAAACTGAAGGCTGCCAGCTAGAAAACCAAAAAAAACGGGGCGCTGAGGCCCCGTTTTTCATCTTGTCTTTTTGCCGGATCAGGCCAGCGAGGCGTCGATGCCCTTGCAGGCTTCGACCAGGCCCTTCACGGCGTTGACCGAATTGTCGAACATGGTCTGTTCTTCTTCGTTCAGCTGGATGTTCACCACCTTCTCGATGCCGCCGGCGCCGATTACGGTGGGCACGCCCACATACATGTCCTTGACGCCCAGCTCACCATCGCAATAGGCGGCGCAGGGCAGCACGCGCTTCTGGTCTTTCAGGAAGGCCTCAGCCATTTCGATGGCGGAGGTGGCCGGCGCGTAGAAGGCGGAGCCGGTTTTCAGCAGGCCAACGATTTCTGCGCCGCCGTCACGGGTGCGCTGCAGGATCGCGTCCAGGCGCTCCTGAGTGGTCCAGCCCATCTTGACCAGGTCGGGCAGCGGGATGCCGGCCACGGTGGAGTAGCGCACGGAGGGCACCATGGTGTCGCCGTGGCCGCCCAGCACAAACGCGGTGACGTCTTTCATGGAGACGCCGAATTCTTCAGCCAGGAAGTGGCGGAAGCGGGCGGAGTCCAGAACGCCGGCCATGCCGCAGACCTTGTTGTGGGGCAGGCCGGAGAATTCGCGCAGGGCCCAAACCATCGCGTCCAGCGGGTTGGTGATGCAGATCACGAAGGCGTTCGGCGCGTGGTCGCGGATGCCTTCGCCTACGGATTTCATCACCTTGAGGTTGATGCCCAGCAGGTCGTCGCGGCTCATGCCCGGCTTGCGCGGCACGCCGGCGGTCACGATGCAGACGTCGGCGCCTGCGATGTCCTCGTAGGACTGGGTGCCCTTCAGGGAGGCGTCGAAGCCCTCGGAGGGACCGGATTCTGCGATGTCCAGCGCCTTGCCTTCGGGGATGCCTTCGGCGATGTCGAAGAGAACGACGTCGCCCAGTTCCTTGAGGGCTGCGAGATGTGCGAGGGTGCCGCCGATCTGACCTGCGCCGATGAGGGCGATTTTGGGTCGTGCCATTGGAAAATGTCTCCGGTCCGGTTGAAATTTCCTGATGCCTACGGCGTAAAACCGTGCCGTGCAAGGGCTCTGCGCTGCGGCATTCGGCGCTGTATGCTTGTGTATACCGTGCTGATACCGCTAAACCGTCTGTAATCTGGGCATTTCGGAGGGCGGGTGATGGCGGCGTTTGATGCAATGTTTTTCGTTTTTGCCATCCCGGCGGTCGTTTTTGCGGGCGTGTCCAAGGGCGGTTTCGGGTCCGGCGCGGCCTTTGCCTCGGCGTCGATTCTGGCGCTGGTGCTGGAGCCGGGCATGGCGCTGGCGCTGATGCTGCCCCTGCTGATGCTGATCGACGTGGCCAATCTGAAACCCTATTGGGGACGCTGGAACCTGCGGGCATCGCTGCTGCTGATTGGCGGCGGCTTGCCCGGCGTGGCGCTGGGTGCCTGGCTTTATGCGGCGGTGGATGCGGATGCGATGCGGGTGCTGATCGGGCTGGTCTCTGTCGGCTTTGTGCTGTGGCAGCTGCGCGGGCGGCTGGGGCTGCGGCTGGCGGCAGATGCGCCGCTGTCAACGGGCGCCGGTGCGCTGGCCGGGCTGGCGGTGGGGTTCACCAGTTTTGTCAGCCATGCGGGCGGGCCGCCGGCCGCGGTTTATCTTCTCAGCCTGAAGTTGCGGAAAACCGAATACCAGGCCAGCACGGTGCTGATCTTCTGGGCCATCAACATCGCCAAGGCGGTGCCTTATGCCGGGCTGGGGATGTTCACACGTGAAACCCTGATGCTGGACCTGATGCTGGCGCCCTTTGCGCTGCTCGGGGCCTGGCTGGGGGTGAAGCTGCACCATTCGATCCCGGAGCGCTGGTTCTTTGCGCTGACCTATGTGCTGCTGACAGTGACCGGCGCCAAGCTGATCTGGGACGGGCTGGCCTGAAGACTGCTCGCATCAGCCAGCCCGCGCGGCGTCCCCGGCCGCTAACCTGCAGCCCGGAAACCTGCCTCAATGCTTGCTCAGGCGTCGCTGTCGGTGTTCGGCAGGGCCTCTGCCAGCACTTCGTAGGACTGGCCGGAGGCGACCAGGCAGGTCATGCCGTTGGGGGTGGTCACCGTAATGGTCCAGCTGCCGGTGTCGGCAGAGGCAAAGGTTTCCATCACCATGCCCTGCTGGCCCATGCCGATGCTTTGGCGGCTTTCGCCGTATTTTTCGGCTAGCCTTTTGATCACCGCATCGCGCGGGGCGCAGTTGCGGCTTTGGGCAGCGGCGGGGGCGGCGGCCCTGGGCACCCCGGCCCGCGCCCGCGGGCGGGGGGAGATTGGGGTTTTTTTTTCGTTTTTCCCCTTCCCGGACGGCCCGGCAGGGGAAGGGGGCCGACGGGAGCCCCCCGGGGTCCCGTTCGGGGCGGGGGGGGGGGCAAATCCAAAAGCAGGCCCCCCGCCCCCGGGCAGCCGGGGCGGGCCGGGGGG